>JAJOKB010000094.1 GCA_021208135.1 Verrucomicrobiota bacterium
CAAAATTGAGCGGACACCCAGTGTGTGAGTATGTCTGCCATACCCACCCCTGCTATCTGGGAAATTCCCGAACTGACGCAAATCAACCGTTTGCCTGCGCGTGCCTTTGCCTATCCATACGACACGGTTGAAGCTGCCAAGACCAGAGACCCGAAGCATTGTTCCCGGGTGTTGAATTTGGATGGCGACTGGGGCTTTGATTACTTTGAATCTCCCGAGCAATTACCCGAAGAATTGCTGACAGGTAGCGCCGCTCCCTCCCCATCGGCGGTGATTAAAGTTCCAGGTAATTGGACACTGCAAGGCTGGGATTTTCCTCACTATACCAATATAGTGATGCCGTTTGCGAACCACCCGCCGCATGTTCCCGAACGCAATCCAACAGGTCTTTACCGGCGAACACTTCGGGTGCCAACAAACTGGGTTGATAGCCGCATCGTGCTGAGAATCAATGGCGCCGAAAGCATGGTTCTGGTGTACCTTAATGGCACTTTTTGTTGGCATGAGCACCGACAGTCGACTACCGGCTGAATTTGATATTACACATTTATTGACAGCGGGACAGGAGTATCAACTGGCTTTGGTAGTCATCCGCTACTCGGCATTTTCCTATGTGGAGGACCAGGACCACTGGTGGATGGCCGGATTGCACCGTTCAGTTGAGCTTCTGGCTACTGACAAAAATGTGTGGCTTGAGGATGTCGCCATAGACACGTCCTATGACCACCAGCAGAAGCTGTGTGGGGCTGAATTTGCAATTCGCCTTGGATACGCAGGCATCCGGGGAGCAAAAGCCGGATCATTCTCAGGCTTTTTGATGCCGGAGGAACACAACTATGGCACATGGAAGAACCATTGCTCATCAATGGCACTAACTATCGCGAGGATGGATTTAGTGCTGGATTTGAGTGCTGTTTTGCGGACCTTTCACCCTGGACCGCTGAAACCCCGGAACTGTACACCGTGGTGGTTTCTTTATTGGATGCTGAAACGGAGACAGAGTTGGAACATCAAGCGCACCGCATTGGATTTCGCAGTGTGTGGATTGAAGACGGACAGCTGAAATTCAACGGAGAATCGATCAAACTCAAGGGTGTGAATCGCCATGACCACGATCCGGACACAGGCAAAACGATCAGTAGGCAACGCATGGTTGAGGATATTTTGTTGCTGAAGCAGAATAACTTCAATGCCGTTCGCACAGCGCACTATCCCAATGATCCGGTGTGGCTGGACTTGTGTGACGAGTATGGTCTTTACGTCATAGACGAGGCCAACCAGGAAGCTCATGACAACTACTCCACCTTGGGGCATGATCCGCGCTGGCGCACCACCTTTATTGAGCGTGCAACCCGCATGGTTGCCCGCGACCGCAATCACGCTTGCGTATTTGCCTGGTCCTTGGGCAATGAAACTGGATACGGCCCTAATCTGGATGCAGCGGCCATTGCAGTTCGGCAAATGGATCCCAACCGGTTGGTACACAATGAACCAGCGGTGAGATTTGGCTGGCTGCAGCGCCATAACGAATTCTTGCCTGGAGGCGAAATATCCAATGATTTTGTCAACCCAATGTATCCGTATCAAAATGATCTGGAAGCATTTGCGCACAACCCAACGGATAGCCGACCCATGATCCCTTGTGAATACTCACATGCGATGGGCAACAGCAACGGTGCCCTGAGAGAATTTTGGGATTTGGTATATAGTTACCCACACATGCAAGGGGGATTCATTTGGGATTGGGTCGAACAAGGCTTACGCAAAAAGGCTCCGGATGGCACTGATTTCTGGGCCTACGGCGGAGATTTTGGTGATCAGCCAAACGACGTGAACTTCAATTGCAACGGTCTGGTAATGCCGGACAGGGAAGCTAAACCTGCATTGATGGAATGTAAGTACTTATTTGCTCCAGTTGCATTTCATTGTGACCCCGAACGGCAGGTTCAGATGCAGAACAGACAGTATTTTGTATCCACAGGCTGGCTGAGTCTGCATTGGGAGTTACGACTGAATGGTGTCGTCACCCAAACGGGCAATTTGCCTAAAGTGGATCTAGCACCACAACAGTCCTGTAAGTTGTCACTTCCAACCGAGATTTTCAATCTGCAGCAAGATGCGCACGACGAAGTACATCTGCGAATAATTGCCACGTGCACACACGCTCAGACATGGGCCGACGCAGGGCATGTGGTAGCTTGGCAACAGTTTACCTGGCTAAGTCCTGAGATCAAAGCCAGCGAACCGGAGCAATCACTGAAACTAACGGAGCGCAACGAACTCAGCCGCGTATGGAAGGACCAAACACTGCATGAGCTTTGTCCCCTGCCTGAGGTACACGTTTTGCGCGGGTTTACCGACAATGATGGTGTTAAGGGAAAAAAGGAACACTGGGAGCGCGGTGAGAAATTGTTGGCGAAATACAATCTAGCTGGATTGTTGAACACAGTGCCCGGCACCAGATCGGGTTATCTCTCCACACCCAGTAAAGTGGATGCCGTTCGCCACGATCAATGCTTCAGCGTCGAGCAAGCAAACTGGGTAAGGATAGACAACCACTGGCATTTTGACCCTACTTTGCCTGATCTGGCCCGGGTTGGGGTTAAGTTCCAGTTGAACAGTTCTTTATCCCGCGTCAGTTGGTTTGGCCTGGGGCCGGTGGAAACTTATTGTGATCGCAAATCCAGCGCTTGGTCGGGGGTGTTTGAATGCTCAGTGCAGGAAAACTTTTTCCGGTATATTGTGCCGCAGGAAACTGGCAATCGCGAGGATCTGCGGTGGATCTGCGTGCGCGACGAACTCGGCAATGGTCTCATGGTGACGGCATTGCAACGGTTCAGTGGGTCCGCGCTTCCCTACAGTTCGGAGGACCTGATAGCCGCCTATCATCCTTACGAACTTCCGCCGGTACGATTCACCCATCTGAATATTGATTTGCGCCAACGCGGCTTGGGAACCGGCAGTTGCGGCCCTGACGCCCTACCCCACTATCGTATTCAGCCGGGCTCATACGCATTCACATATTGGGTGCGCAGACTCTACCCCGAAGATCAACCGGAGACTTTGTATCGCCATTGGCTGGACACTCAAAAGGACAGACTTCAATAGCCCATGTACCAAAGAGCGGGAAAACGGGTGCTGGATCTGACAGTGGTAATATTAACAGTGCCCCTGTGGCTACCGTTGCTGATCATTGTCGCAGTGTGGGTACGCATGAGATTGGGAACCCCTGTTTTGTTCACTCAGACTAGACCTGGTCTCCATGGCAAACCTTTCAGGCTCTACAAATTTCGCACTTTGTCACAAAGGACCGATGCCGATGGCAATTTACTCCCTGATGCACAGCGGATAACACCTGTGGGAGCGCTTCTGCGCGCAACCTCTCTGGATGAACTGCCGGAATTATGGAACATACTGCGGGGAGATATGAGCCTGGTGGGACCACGACCGTTGCTGTTGCAATATCTACCCCGTTATAACACCACACAAGCACAGCGTCACTCGGTGCTCCCTGGACTTACAGGGTGGGCTCAAGTCCAAGGCAGAAATGCGATTTCCTGGGAACAAAAACTAGCTTTGGATTATTGGTACGTGCAGAATCAAAGTCTGGGTCTCGACCTGAAAATTTTAATCATAACGCTGCGCAAAGTCTTGCTGCGCGAGGGAGTTACCGCCACTGGCGAAGCGACAGCTGCTGAATTCATGGGCTCGCCAAACGGGACTCCTGAACCGGAAGCTTTGGTGGCCCCGGATGGCCGACTAAGGCAGCCGGAATGATGCCGGCGTAGATTTGCTGATACACTTTATTGTTCGTTGCTGGCAGGCGATTGATTTGAAAATTGGCGGCACGCACAGCCCCAAATCCGTGATGATAAGAGGCGGCCAGCAACGGATAGGAAAACTTGTCTTGTTGATGCAAACGCCCGGCCAACCAAGCCAGGTAACTGACACCTACACGAATGTTGATCTGCCATTGCCAGGCTTGCAGATAGGGCCGATCGGTCATTTGCCCCCAGGCACCGCGTTTGATCTGCATGATTCCACGGGCCACACCACTATCTGCATTTGCATTCAAGGAACTCTCGGCAAAAACAATTGCGTACACAAAATACGGATCCAGCCCCTGGCGTCCAGCCTCCTTCTGCACAAAATCCCACACTGCGTCGGGCGGAATGAAATCCGGCCTCACGGGTGGTTTCAACCATATCACTGCCAGTGCCAGCACGAGCAACGCCAGTGCCGGAACCAGAACATCCAACAAGCGCTCTATGTGTTTTTGGCGCACGACACACCCACGTCTGATAAATCCAATAGTCTTTGCGCCACGGATACAGCGCCCTGCCCCTGGAGCAATCCGCGCAATTGCCCGGCGGCTTGCTGGAAACGAACAGCAGCATTATCTTTATTGCGTAACAATGCGCCGGTGGCTTCAGCCAACTGCGCCGGTGTCGCATCACTTTGCAAATACTCGCGATAAAGCGGCTCATTGAGCAGTAAGTTGGCAATACCCAAAAAAGGTACTTTGACCAGTCGCTTCCCCATCCAATAAGTCAGGGGATGCGCCCGATAAACGACCAACCCAGGAATTCCCGCCAACGCGCAATGAAGCGACATCGTGCCAGAGCTTGTCATAACAGCCCGGGCAGGTGGAACCGCAACCGTGGAGACCAGACTTAAAGTATCCGCCCCAACTCCCGCTTGCTGCAAATGCTGCTCAAGTTGGGTGCGCAAGGCTTCGTCGGGATATACTGCGTAAGCACGCAAGTCAGGAAATGCCGGGCGCAACAATTGCAAGGCGGCGAGCATACTTGGGAAAATCCTGGCAACTGCCTGACTTCGGCTGCCTGGCAAAAGCAACAACCCGCCATCAGCAGCATAAGAAACAGGACTCCGGTAGTCAGAGGCGACAAAGGGATGACCGACGAATTGCACGGGAAGCGAAGTATCGGCATAGCATTCCAGCTCGAAGGGAAAGATAACGCCCAACTCGTCAAGCCAGTGCTGCATGGAAAAGCGCCGCTTGGCTTTCCAGGCCCAAATTTGGGGACTGATGTACATATAAACCGCAGTTTTCCCACCGCCTTTGCGGGATAGTCCTTTCGAGTACATCGCCTTGGCCAGACGCAGATTGAATCCGGGATAATCGACCAAACACACAACTTTGGGCTGATGCTGACTCAATCCATTGCATGGTGCGCGCAAACAATCGACGAAAGTGACCATAGTGTTTGAGCACCTCAAACAGCCCGACAACGGAGAGCTTGGTCAAATCTTCCAGCAAAGTAACTCCCTCAGCAGCGAGCGCAGGGCCTCCCAATGCAGCGACGCGCAAGTCCGGACGCTGACTGCGTAGATCACGCAGTACCCGCGCCGCGTGTTGATCACCGCTGTGTTCGCCGGCAATTATGAGCACATCATAACTCATACCTGACTTTCAGGTTGCCAATCCACAGTATGCTGACGAATCAAGTCGGTAATATGTATGGCCACTTCAAGCGCAGTTTTGCCAAAGGCAGCCTCCACCTTCGGAGTTTGTTCCAGACAAACACAATCGACAAATGACTGTAACTCCAACAATAACGGCTCCCCCTTCTCGACCGGGATTTCCTCCTTTTGCAAAGCATTGCTCTCCTTACGCAACAAATGACCACTCTGATTCATGAAATCGATGGAGAGATATGTATTTGGCTGAAAAACGCGTATCTCACGGACCTTTTTTCGTACTCACACGGCTGGTATTGATGTTGGCAATGCAGCCATTTGCGAAAACGATTCTCGCGTTGGCGATGTCTTCGGTTGCGGTCAGTACCTGAACCCCGACTGCTTCGATGCGAGCGATTGGACTGCGCACCAATTGCAGAATTATGCCAATGTCGTGAATCATGAGGTCGAGGACCACGCCCACCTCCGTGCCACGCGGATTAAACGGAGCCAGTCGATCGGCAGTGATAAACCTCGGCTGGCTTACCTTTTGCTCGAGGAAGCTCATCACAGGATTAAAATGCTCTATATGACCGACCTGCACTAATACCCCGCGTTCGCGTGCGGCTGCAACCACGGCTTCAGCTTCTGCAAGACTGGCACAAATGGGCTTCTCAATCAGCAAATGGCATCCGGATGCAATCAACTGCATGGCAACTCTATGGTGCATATCCGTTGGTACAACAACACTGACGGCCTCACAATGAGCACCTAAGTCATCAATACTTTCAAAAACCCGGCAATGATGACGCTGGGCAATTTCGCTGGCTCGATCCTTGGATGAGTCGAATATACCAACAAGCTCAACATTTGGCATGCAATCATAAATACGGGCGTGGTGCTGCCCTAGAGAGCCTACTCCAACAACGCCACAGCGCAGTTTGGCATGTGAATTTTGTGTCATAAATAGCGGATAAATCAGTTTAGGGAGCCAGGCGTGCTATTGTCCAGCCTTCGGAACCTTCGTTTTTGGAATACATGAAGCGGTCGTGCAATCGGCTTTGTCGCCCTTGCCAAAATTCCCAACTATCGGGTTCGATCCGATACCCTCCCCAAAATGATGGCAAGGGTACATGGCCATCGGCAAATTTGCGCTTCATTTCCTCCAGTTTAGCCTCCAACAGCGATCGAGAGGAGATGATTTTGCTTTGCGGAGAGGTCCAGGCTCCGAGTCTGGAACTCAAAGGTCGGGTGGCGAAATATTTAAAACGCCTCCGCTGAAGATATCTTTCGGGCCCGCCCATTGACGGAAACCTGCCGCTCCAAAGGCAACCAGGAGAATAATACCGAGACTCTCGGGTTTTCAGCAATCATGGCGGCCTTGCGACTTTCAAAATTGGTGTAGAAAACAAGACCACGGGCATCGAGATCTTTGAGCAACACCGTGCGAGTGAAAGGTTGACCAGAGCTGTCTACCGTTGCCAGGACCATGGCATTAGGTTCCAATACCTCTGCCGTGCTGGCTTGCTCAAACCAAAACTTAAACTGCTCGAATGGATCAGCCCGCAGATCCTCTTTTTCCAAGGCAGCAAGCTTGTATTCACGGCGCAAATCGGCGATTTCCATAGCTCCCAATGTTGCCAAGCATTGCCCCCGCGTCAACCCGCAGCAAACAACCCTGATCGAATTCCTGAATTGGATACACAAACCCAACGGGTACACCATCAGGATGATTGCATTCCCACCTTCAGTTGCAACTTGCAATACTGATCATTTGCGGACAAATGTAATCGCATGTTTCGCTATCCTTGTTTCCTCTCGCCTTGCTGTGCTTTACCTCTCCACTGCAAGCCATCATTCTTTACGGTCGGGGCAATGATGATCCGGCCACTACCTCCAATCCAGGCAACGGTGTACCATGGGACAGTGTCGCCAAGGTGATTAACACCAATGGCACCGGCTTACATGGCAGCGCTGTTCACTTGGGTTTTGGGTTCATGATTTCCGCGCATCACGTTGGCACAAACAACAGAGCTGTCAGTTTTGATGGCGTCACTTCATATCTGGTCGACAATACTTTCGAGCCCGTACGCATTGGGACCACTGATCTGCGCATTTTTAAGCTCGAACAAATTCCTGACGTTCCTGCAGTCAACTTGTATGCAGGCACAAATACCACACAAACTGGCTACCACGTCGGATGGGGTGTGGGCCGGGATCCAAACGTTGCAGTCAACACCAATGTCGTCAATTGGGGAACAACGGCCACTTCCGACAAACGCTGGGGAACCAACAATCCCGCCGCCACACAGTCGGTTACTTACACGTTCGGTGCGACAACTTACACACAGGAGAGTCTGATAACTGTGGTGGGCAACAATGCAGGAGCCACCCAGGCATCCCTGACGCTCTATGATTCCGGAAGCGGATTCTTTCAAGAGTATGACGGCATCTGGTATTTGACTGGCATCGCCTTTACGGTTTCCAATGTCAGCGGTGCCAACACCAGCACCTTCGGCACACAAAACGTTAATCAGCCTGCGGCCCAGCGCGGAGATTTGAATTATCTCGTGAACATCAGTGAGTATCAGGAAGAAATCCTGGCGGTCATTCCAGAACCTGCCACTCAGACCCTTGTCCTGGGTTTGCTGGCAGGTCTGATCGGCTTAGTACGATTTGGCAAAAACCACGCGCTGTTTGCTAGGCTTACCGGTAAAAATACAGGTACCGGGACCGTCCTCATCCTTAAAAGGAATACAGCGGATAGTGACGCGTAAATCGTTGCGTACTTGCTCTTCTACTTCACTGTCACCACTCCAATGAGCCAGGGCAAATCCACCGTGGATTTCCGGTTTGTCCAAGTTCTGCGGCGTAAAAAAAGTCATAAAAATCTTTTTTGCTGTCGATGCGATGGGTATGTGTTGACCTGAAATCACGGGCGCGCTGCAAGAGGTTTGCCTGAATTTGATTGAGCACCGCTCCCACTGTTTGCAGGAGTTCTCCGCGTTGCAGCGACCACTTTTCTCCGGTGTCGCGCCGCGCCATAAAGACCGCATCATTGGCCAGATCGCGCGGTCCCACTTCAATGCGCAGCGGAATTCCCTTTTTGACCCACTGCCACATTTTGTCGCCTCCGCGCATATCGCGGTCGTCGAGTTCGACAACCAATGGTTTTCCGTCCCATTGAATGGCCTGCAACTCTTCTTTGAGTTTGGCGCAGTATTCCAAAACGGCTGTCCTGCTGTCAGGTTTGGGAGTAACCGGCAAGATCACTACATGGGAAGGAGCCAACCTGGGTGGAATCACCAAACCATCGTCATCACCGTGAGTCATGATCAATCCACCAATCAAACGGGTTGATACGCCCCAGGAAGTGGTCCAGGCATAAGATAATTGTCCGTTTTGATCCAGAAAACGTATGTTGCTGGCTTTGGCAAAGTTTTGCCCCAGAAAGTGTGAAGTACCTGCCTGCAGTGCCTTGCGATCCTGCATCATGGCCTCAATACATAGAGTCGAAACTGCGCCTGGGAAACGTTCACCGGGTGTCTTTTCGCCAGTAAGAACAGGCATTGCCATATAATCTTCTGCGAATTTGGCGTACACATCCAGCATTTTGCGGGTTTCTTCCCATGCCTCTTCTTCAGTGGCGTGGGCAGTATGGCCCTCTTGCCATAAAAACTCAGCGGTGCGCAAAAACAACCGTGTGCGCATTTCCCAGCGGACAACATTGGCCCATTGATTGATCAGCAGTGGCAAGTCGCGGTAACTTTGAACCCACCGTGCATACATTTCACCGATGATAGTTTCCGAGGTAGGACGCACGATGAGAGGCTCCTCCAAAGGCGAAGCAGGATGTAATTTACCGTCCTCGCCCAACTGTAACCTCGAATGGGTAACCACGGCGCATTCCTTGGCGAAGCCTTCCACGTGTTGAGCTTCTTTTTCCAGATAACTCACCGGAATAAAGAGCGGGAAATAGGCATTCTTATGGCCGGTAGCCTTGAACATACCATCCAGCACGCGTTGCACGTTTTCCCACATCATATAGCCCCAAGGCTTGATGACCATACAACCGCGCACCGGTGAATTTTCCGCCAAATCCGCTGAACGGATGACTTGTTGATACCATTCCGGATAATCCTCGTGGCGTGTGGGCGTAATCGCTGTTTTGGCCGTCTTGCTCATGGTGATATTAAAACCGCACACAGTGAGGCAACCGCAACGGAATTGCCAGAATTTTCAGAACGGATTCCGCGCCACCTGCAAAAATGCCCCAAGCGGCATTTACTCGTAGCGCAAAGCTTCCACTGGATTCAAATTGGCAGCGCGTAGGGCGGGAAAGAAACCGAATGCAATTCCGATTGCCGAGCAATGATGACAGCTGTGCTCATCCAGAACCAGGCAAAACCATCGAAACATTCATTTGCACAGCCACTAAATTACCGACGGCAACACCCAATAAAATCCCAAACAATGCACCGATTTCGCATAAAAACACCGCCTCCAGCAGGAATTGCCGAAGCACATCTTTGCGGCGGGCTCCCAAAGACATACGGACGCCAATCTCACGGGTGCGCTCGGTTACACTCACCAGCATGATATTCATGATACCAATTCCCGCGCACAACAAAGCGATGGCACTGACTCCAAGGCTGCCGCGCCGACGATCTTTGCAATGTTGGCAAATGCGGCCTGCAACGAATCATTGGAGAAGACTTCAAAATCATTGTCTTCGCCCGGCTTGAGACCACGCGTGAGGCGCATCAATCCGATGGCAATGTCTTGCTCAAATGCCAGTGCTTCAGGACTGGAAGCTTGCACAGCTATATCCATACTGCGCCGCCAATTCCAGTGGCGTGCGACGAATCTGTTGATCGGAATGAGGGTTATATTGTCCAAACTACTGCCGAAGATTTCGCCGCGCTCAGCCAAAACCCCCACCACCTCAAAGCGATCGCCACGAATAATGATTTCACGGCCAATGGGATCGATATTGGGGAATAAACTATCGACAACAGCAGTCCCAATGACTGCCACAGGTCGATTAAATTCCAAATCTGCCGAGGACAGGTTCCGGCCCAACTCAATCTCATATTTGTTGGTGAGAATAAAATTTTCGTTGGTGCCATAGACTGAAATATTGGCACCGGTGCGGCGATCACCGAAACGAAGTCGTTCGCCGTTGTTCATGGCAAAACGGGTGACTGCAATTCCCGGCAATTGTTCTGCCATCAGTCGCTCAAAGCGCTCTGCATCCCTGGGAGACAGAGGGGCCCTTTGCCACCAACGCACGCCTGTCCCACCGGTTTGAATCGGTGGTTGTCTGGCTATCTGAAAAACATTGGCCCCCAGAAAACTGAGGCTCTCATCAATACTGTTGCGGATCGCACTCAATGCCGTCATCACGCCCACCACCGAAAACACCCCAATGGTAATGCCCAGTACCGTAAGCGACGAACGCAACTTATTGGCGCCTAACGAAGAGATCGCCAGCAGCAAAATATCCGTCAAACGAATAGCATTTAATCGGCGCTTACTCATGACGCAAGGATTGTGCGGGATCCATGCGGGCAGCCTGCCAGGCCGGAGCAAAACCCGACAATATCCCGGTTAAAACAGAAATCAGCGCGGCGAACAGAACAAGATCCATGCTAAACACCACCGGAAAATCCGGGACAGCCGCGCTCATCGCCTGCTTGGCAAAAAAGGAAAGTACGAGTCCAAAAAAAACCTCCCAAAAGACAGATGGATACAGCTTCTGTAAGAAACTGCAGCAAAATCGATCGCTTTTGCGCCCCCAGAGCCCTGCGCGTGCCAATTTCGCGGGTACGCTCCTTCACACTCACAAAAGTAATATTCATAATGCCGATCGCGCCCACAAACAGCGCCAGACCAGTGATGAAAAACCCCGCCAAAGCAATGTTGCGCTTAACCGGACCAATTTGTTCCTCAATGGCTCGCGACTGGTTGATTTCAAAATCATTTTCTACCCCCGGCATCAGCATGCGAATGCGCCTCATATGACCTTCGATTTCATCCTGAGCGTCATCCAGTGATGCCCAAGGTTGCTTAAGCACCCTGATACCACTGTTCCTGTTGTGACCATGAAACTTGCGCAAGGCTCCCAAGGGCATGATGACCTGCTGATCAAAACTCTGCATTCCCAGAAAACTGCCTTGCCGGGCCAAAACTCCCACCACCTCGAAGCGCAGCCCCCGGATATGCACGGTATCACCCACTGACAGTTCGTTACCATCGGGGAATAGGCCCGTGGCAACATCATAGCCAAGGACCACGACATTGCGCCGCGTCAGGGCCTCATTGGGACTGAAAAAACGCCCGTATTCAACATTCGCCGGCGAAACAATGGGAAATTCAGCACTGGTTCCGAGCATGGAAATGTTGGCAACACTGCGGTCTCTTCTCTCAACGGAACCCCATGAACCAACAGCGGGCACGGCTGTGACCAGAGTTGAACGCGGAGTGGTACGGATCATCTCGTTCATCTGGTCTGCAAACTCAGGTAAAATCTCCCTGCGATTGCGAAATCGCACCCAATCATCGCCGATATTGCGCCAGGGCCACCGCTCCACATAAAAAGTGTCATTGCCAAGCATGCTCAAATTGTCCGCAAACCCCTTATCGACTCCCTTCATCAACGTTCCCATCATAGTGATCGCGAAAAGTGCCGATAATGACGCCCAGCGCAGTCAGCAATGAACGCATCTTGTGTACCCAAATTTGCTCAAAAGCAATCCGGATGCTTTCTTCAATCTCAGTCAGTATTCGATTCATTGCGCACTAACTCCGCATCAGGCACAGAAGCCAAAGTCGGCTGCTGAACAGCTTCATCACTCTCAATTTTGCCATCGCGCAGGCGAATGCAACGCCGGGAATGATGCGCAATATCATCTTCGTGAGTCACCACTATGAGCGTGTTGCCCTGACGATATAACGCCTCAAACAAACGCATGATTTCATGTCCGGTACGCGAATCAAGATTCCCCGTGGGTTCATCCGCAAGAATGATGGAAGGCCGGTTAACCAAGGCGCGGGCAATAGCTACCCGCTGCCTCTGACCACCGGATAATTCGTTTGGCCGGTGCGCGGTACGATCGGCCAGCCCAACCGACCCTAACGCCAATCGCGCCCTATCGCTTCGCTCCTCCGGATCCACCCCGGCATACACCAACGGTAATTCAACGTTGCGCAAAATGGTGGCTCTGGGGAGCAGGTTAAAACTTTGAAAAACAAAGCCTATCTGCCGATTGCGGATGTCTGCCAGGTCGTTGTCATCCATCCCGGCAACATCCTCATTGCTAAATAGATATCGTCCTTCTGAGGGAGTATCCAGACACCCCAACAAATTCATCAGTGTGGACTTGCCGCTCCCGGAAGGGCCCATAATGGAGACATAGTCATTGCGGTAAATCTTGAGGTCTACTCCATCCAGGGCGCGCACCTGAATCGAGCCCAAATCGTAGATCTTGCGCACCCCCTGGATCTCAATGATGACCTCGCGGTCTGCCTGTGGACCTGAACTCATGGTCGACCTGAGCGTTGACCGGGTGCCAAGGTTAACTCGCGAATGGTGGATCCATGCTGCAATTCGCGGGTCAATGCCCCATGAGGACCGGTTACCACGCGATCGCCGGCACTCAGCCCCTGAGTGATTTCAATGAACCGGGCATCGGCAATACCAGTCTCAACAGGGACCATGCGCACTGTGTTATCCGGGTTGATGACAAACACAACCCTTCGCAAAATGTCGTTGTTGCGGCGAGCGCTTGCTGAACCTGCACCTGGTCTTCCCCTGGCCTGCCCGGCAACAGCGCTCTCAGTGGGTGTTGAGACCTCAGCCGAAATACCCAATACCTCCTCAACCACTTCTCTGGACCTGACCGTCACGCTTTGTAGTGGCACACGAACGACATTATCGACCGTTTGAGTGCGAATATCAGTGGTGGCAGTCATCCCCGGACGCATAGCGGTGTCCACCTCATTGAAGCGCACTCGCACTGAAAAGGTGGTGAGCTGCTCTTGATTCCCTGCCTGACTGGTTTGCGCGGAGTTGGCAATTTCGGTGACAACACCTTCAAAACGGCGACTGGGAAGAGCATCAATCTCGATACTGGCTTCATCACCAATCTTAACGCTGGTGATATCTGTTTCACTGACATCCACACGCACTTCCATGGTGGATAGGTTGGCGATGCGCATTATCTCGGTACCAGCGAATTGGCCAGTACCTACCACCCGGTCGCCCAACTCACTTTCCAGTTTTGTCACTGTTCCATCAATGGGGGAAAATGTTGAGGCTTTTGCCAATTGATCCCTGGCCTCTCGCAAATTCATCTCCTGCTGTTCGATGCGAAATGTGGCAGCCTCAAGAGAAGCCCTGCGAATCTCTAACAACGTGCGGCTCTGATCGAGCTGTTCACGACTGGCAATCCCCGGTTAAACAGATCTTCCACCCGACGCAAATCAATCTCGGCTTGCAGCATTTCTGCGCGATTTTTGGGCGCTTGAGGCACGCAATGCCTGCAGCGACGCTTCCTGTTGCATCACTTGCGCCTCCAAGGTGTCCGGATTGACCCTCACCAGAAGGTCACCCCTATTGACACGCTGACCTTCGCGCACAGGCAATTCAACGATCTCACCAGGCACTTCCGAAGAAATCCTGACCTCAATTTGTGGATGGAGCGCCCGGTCGCAGAGACCAAACTGGTGATGGATCCAGTATTTGCTTCACCTAAAGTCACAGCGATACCGTCTTCCTTGGCCCGCGAACCAAAGGCGATAAAACCGATGATCAGGACCAGCAATCCGATCCCCAGCAGCCAACGCCGCTTTTTGCTTCTTTTCTTCATTTGATTTGAATGATTCGATTGAGATTATCTGCTGGTGTCAGCTTCGTGCGGCAATGTGTCCCATGTGAAGCCGTGGCGTGGCAACAGACCACCGTTTAGATAAAGTAGATCAACTTCCGCCGACAAAAGTTCCAGAATGGCGTTCAATTGACTGATCTGAGCGTTGTCCAGGTCACGCTGGGCTTCGAGCACAGCTCTGAATGTGGTTAAACCTGCCTCATAACGCAGTGTTTCCTGCTCAAAAGCCAGCTGTTGCAATTCCAGAACCACATTGGCTGTTTCGAGTCGCTCATGGCTGGAACTTAGCCTGCGCCATTGACGGCGCACCTGCTCCAGCAAATCCTGTTCGAGACGCACCAATCGCAGTTCCTCTTGCTCCAGGCGACGTTCCGATTGACGAACTTGAGCGCGCTGCGAACGAAAGCCCCAGGGCAGATTCAGCTCTAAACGCACCTCCCACTGTGTTCCATCACGATCCAGGGCACTGCCCATGGCATCGGTGTAACTATCCCG
Organism: Verrucomicrobiota bacterium; assembly: GCA_021208135.1. Taxonomy (GTDB): domain Bacteria; phylum Verrucomicrobiota; class Verrucomicrobiia; order Opitutales; family Oceanipulchritudinaceae; genus JAJOKB01. The sequence goes on from JAJOKB010000094.1 coordinate 14,805, forward strand.
GTCCCTCCCTAAGTAGCCTCCAGTGAGTGCCAGATCAAGCTGTGGCCTTACCTGATCTCTGGCTAAAACCCGCTCTTGGCGCCTTTGTTCAATCAAGGTCTCCTGTCGTGCAGTCAATGGACTGGTGCGCAACGCTTGCTGTAAAATTCCCCTGAACTCGGGAACCGGGGTGAATGATTGTGGTAATGGGGTGACATTCGGCACGTCCGGTAAGGGTGAAATCTCCGGTAGATCCGCCAGTAAAACCCTCAATGCATCGGCTGCTTCTTCAAGACTTTGCTGCGAACGCACAATTTCGTCCTTTCTCTGAGCCAAAGCAGCGCGCGCTTGCAATACATCCAGTGTAGTTGCCACACCGACTGCTTCACGTTCCGAAGCTTCCTCCAGCAAACGCTCCGCGACTTGCAGACTTGATTGACGAAAACGCCGTTCGGCATGAGCAAAAGCGACTCCCCAATAGGCTAACTCAGTGGCACGCAAAACATCCAGTATGGAAGTCCTGAGCGCCCATTCACTGCCTTCCAAAGCACTCCTGGCCTGGCGCAAGCGAGCCAGGTTCACATCAGTGCCCCGCCCTGCAGCAAAGATTGGCGCACTGACAGGGACAAATCGGCATCTCTGCGCAAATCTATGATCGGACTGAACCGATCGTCAAACCGGGAAAGTTGAGACTGCGCCGTAACGGTGGTGCCAGTGCTGAAAAAACCGGCTTGTTCCAACCGTAAGAGAGCGTTGCTCATTATCAGCAGGCGCAAACAAGGGATTGCCCAGCCGAAAACTCCGTGCGGGCAAACCTGCCGGTGCTGAAGACATTAAAAATCAAAAAATCCGCGCTCGCGCTCAACTGCGTCAGCTGCAATTTCGGGTTCCAATAAATCTATCCTGAGTCCCAGATTCTGCGCTAGTGCCCGATGAATGGCTTCACGCAGACCCAGCTCACCGGTCTGAGCACCGGAAGCACAGGGCAACAGCAACAACCCGCTCACAGCCAGCATCGACAGATTGGGCTTGAAGGCTGGGCCAGCAAATCGCGAAACCGCAGCCAGTCCATGACGCAGTGATCGATAGCCGCTACTGAATCGGCCCGGAAGCTTGGCTAAGGTTGATCCCATTTCCATCCGCAATGCAGTCGGACTGCCCGCAGGGAACAAATTGTTGAATTCGATGAATCTTGACATGCAGTGGCAAAAACTAAACTGTTCGCACTTTTGAATTATGAGCAAGCAATACAATAAAGTTATCAAAACGTCGTCGCCGCAAGGCTTATGCTGAGCGGAAGAAAATTCGTGCTCGCGAGGCGTTAAAAGCCCGCAAGTAATCCGTTTCGGTCCGAACCGAACAGCAAAAAAAGCCCGCATATGCGGCTTTTTTTTTAAGGTTTAAACTACAGACTTATCAGAGTGGAAACATTCCAAACTGTCCGTCAGGAGTAAGGAATCGGGACCAGGCACCAAGGTTGTAATTGAAGAATGCCTTGTAGTCGGAAGTTTCCATGGAGGTGTAATACCAGGAATTGGACTCTACTACGAAGAGGAATAAGTCAGGCTCTTCGTTGCCATAGACGTAAACCCAACCGAGGCCATTGACAAAAACCCAGTTGAGGATTTCAGCATTCGACCATGCCCAGGCACCGGTTCCGGACTGTGGATCTGCGCTATTGAAGGAAATCCAGAACCAACCGTCAGCGTTGCGATCGGCAAATGCATCAACCCAAATCGCTGGTAACACAGAAGGATCAGTTGGGCCAGTTCCTCCACCCAGTTCCCCGGCTGTCGGCGAGAATTCCAACAATTCACCGGAAGCAAAATAGATATTATCAATTTCAAAGCCAGTGTTAGTAGCCGATGAACCGAGGCCACGACCAATTCCTAAAGCAAGAAAATCGAAGCTGCTGCGGCTACCGGACAGGGTGTGCTTGCGCGTCAAGGTGGGAGTGGAACCGCCCAATGTACCGAATGGCAGACGATACACACTGACGCTGTTGTCAGAGAAATCATAGACCATCCACACATGGTACCACTCACCCAGGGTGGTCGGTGACAAAAGGTCTACCGAAGTATCGCTTTGAATGGATTGTACAGTCAGGCGCTGTGGTGAACCAAATGTTACCAAACGATCACCGCCGCCCAGACGGGTTGCTGCGGTGGTTGATACTGACTCTGCCTGGGAAATTGCCCCCAAATTCAGAAATGCGTTTTCCGAAGGAATCATCAGGTCGAAGGTTAAGGTGAACTGACCTGTTTGCACGGATTGTGGCAGAGGCACCCGAATGGAGGGCAATGGTGCTGTGGTGGCACCGCTAATCTTCAAACGATTTTCTGAAAAATCGAGGGCGACAGACTCCAAATCACCAAACCATTCGTTGTTGGGTGAGCCATTGTCAAAAGTGTCGATCGCTACCCAATTCAAGGGATTCCGGCGCTGAGTGGGAGTGAATTCAATCAATTCGCCGGCTGCGATGTATATATCGCCAAAGTTACCACCTAAACCTGGGTTACCGCCACCTTCAGTACCTACGCCCAATGAGAAAAAGGCTACGCCATCGACTGCGAAGTTTTCCGTGGTGTTGACGTTCAGGCGCGGGAGAAGTTAGGCTGAGCGGGCAGACCTTCGTCGCGCTCGGTAACAGCCCAAAGGGAAACAGTGCCTTCAGATCCTGCATCGAGGTCGTAAACGACCCAAATGTTGTACCAGATACCTTGTTGGGTACTGCCGGTGGTTGGAGCCAGCACGTCCTCACCCCAATTGGTGGCGCGCACTAATTGCTGAGGGGCGGTATTGGCAGTTTGAAAGCGATTGACACCGCCAGCAGGCACCCAGCCGCTGCCAGTGGCAGACCGGGTACTGGCCACACCGAAACCCACCTCATTCAGACGAGTGGGGCCGACGGGCAGAAAAAAGTCGAAGGCAATGGTGAACTTGCGGGCGTTGCCTACGTTGGGCAGCGGAATGGTGGCGCTGGACGTATTGCCGGCATTGCGCACCTGCAGTACGCCATCCACAACCTGTAGGTTGATACCAGCGCCGCGGTTTACCCAAGCGCTGCTAACGCCGGAACCGTCGCTGAATACATCGATGGCAGTCCAATTGGCTGACACCGAAGTGACCGCGCTCAATGCAAACGCGGAAATAAGCGCACCCACAAGGGCAATGCGCTTCTTAATTCGAATAGAAGGGGTCATAAGAATCGATAATGGGTTAAGGTTATAGAAGCTTTGACAAATTAACTCTTGGATTTGTCCAGTGTAAAGGAAATTGTGGTTTTAAGCGCTCTCCTCAGAAGCGCCACTGATAAGGATGATCGGATAATAATGCGTAGCCTTGCGGGGTGATAAGGACGACATCTTCAATCCGGCAACCACCCAAACCTGGGAATACAGACCGGGCTCCACCGTCACAACCTGTCCCACTTGAAGGGTGGCATCGGCAACGGAAACCCTGGGGGGTTCATGCACTTCCAAACCAAGGCCATGCCCTAAACCGTGGAAAAAGCCGGTACTCACCCCGTCTTTGGTTTCCGTGGCGTACCCCCTGGCGTTGAACGTATCGACGACAAACTGATACAGAGATCGGCCATTTACACCGGGTCCATGTTGTTTGAGCACCTGTTGTTGTGCGTCAAAGACCGCCTCAACCAGACGACACTGCGCTTCGGAAGGCGTTCCCTTAAGATAGGTACGGGTCATATCACCGTGATACCCTGTTCGGGAAATCCGAGGAAAAATATCAACGATAATCAGCTCATTAGGCCGCAAAGGACCGCTGCCCCGACAATGAGGATCACAGGCCTGATCGCCTCCGGCAACGATGGTGTGGTGGGCGTGGGCCCTCGCCTGAGACAGGCGATTTCAATTTCCTCGCGCAACCACTCGGAAGTCAGCACCTGCCCTTGATACAATAGCTTGTCGCCGGCAATAACAGCCGCTTGCAAAATGGCTTCCACGACACGAAAACTGCCGCGCTGGCAGCATTACCTTCGCGGATATGCTGCGCCTCTTCAGCGGTTTTAAATTCACGCTCTGGAAACAAAAGGCCTTCAGCGACGCCGATATCAATACCGCGCTCGCTGACTTCCAGGGCCAGCCCAGTTGGAAAATCGAAAGGTACGACAAAACTGTCTATGCCATAATCCTGCGCGATCAATTCAACGACATCAGCGGTGGATGGTTTGCGGGCAGGTGCCAGATGCTTGCAACGCTCATGCAATGCCTCCAACGCGAGCACTTCGTCAAAGCGCCCTTCCCTGCGCACACGCGCAAATTCCAGCTTGTTCAGCACAGCATACTTTCGTCCATTCAGCAAAAATGCGACAAATGGATCGGGCACATCGGCGCCGCCAAAGTACAACATATCTGCGCTGCGGGCAGTATCAGCAAACAGCAAAGGGACATCTGAATGGGTTATCGAACCGGCACTGACAGGTGAAGAGGGGTTGGTCATAAATGTATACAACAATGAATTCTCCAGGCCGTCAACTGCAGTGCAAAGCTACTTCAGCAGCTATCAATAAAAGACCTGATCGAGAAACAAACCGCGCGCGGGAGCGGTGCGGACGCGTTGTGTACGCACCTTGGAATGAAGAATTTCCAAGACGTCCTCTGCGCAAAGACGTCCAATGCCGACATCAACCAAACATCCAGCCAAACTGCGCACCATCCGAAAAAGATAGCCACTGGCTTCAGTGACTAAAAGAATTCTGCTGTCACCTTCGCGAAAAACCTCCAGACGATCCATGCGCTTGACCGGACTCTCGGAGCGATTATCGCGGGGATTCGCACCAAAAGCGGAAAAGTCGTGCTCCCCTAACAAATGCCGCGCTGCCTGGTTCATGGCATCTACATCCGGTCTCCAATTGCCCAATGACCAATGAAAGCGCGTCAGAAAAGGATCTGCCCAACCTGCGTACATCTGATAGACATACCGTTTTCCAACTGCTGAAAAGCGCGCATGAAAATCATCGGGAACCTGCTCAGCCCGAAGCACCTGAATGCTGTCTGGATACCCTACCCTCAGCGCCTTGAGAAGCTCCGCCCCACCATGCGCCCATTCACCATCAAAATGAAACACCTGGGCGCGGGCGTGCACACCGCTGTCGGTACGACCACTGGCGTGAATGCGGACAGGCGCCCGCACAGAAAGCTGAGGCGCTCTCCAGATAGTCCTGAATGGTATTGCCATCCGGCTGCGACTGCCAGCCCTGAAAGTCGGTGCCATCATAGGCCACAGTACACTTCCAGCGCATGCAGACAATCAATGGGATACATGGACTTTGGCACCCTGCTGCTGACCAATTTCAGCCAGCAGATCGCCAAACCACTCGGTATCGATATCGAAAGGTTTACCGCCCTTGATGCGTTCAAACTCTATCGCCCGCAAACGACCATTGTTGTCTTCATCGTGGCCGATTACTCCGCCTTCGCGACGAAGCGCACACTCCACTGCCAGATCGACGCAACTTTTAATCAGACGAATATCGTCCTCATTGGCGGCTGCAGCGCGGCTGAAGTAGCCGCTCTTTTGCACTAGCACTTTTTCCGCCCCAATCTTAGCGGCGAATTGCTTGGCAAAATATTGTCCGGGATTAACGGCATCGAGTTTGATATGGCCAAAAGCATCGCGCGGCACAGTTTCACCGGCAGCTTCCATGGCGCGCACGATGTCTTCCACCCCTGCGCCTTCAGAAACGAAAATATTCACGTTATCCAGCTCATCCATTATGGCCCGCAACCGATTCGCCTCCGACTCAATATCCACTGCCATTTCGGGAACATAGACTCCGTGAACAGCATGGCGTTCGTGCGAAAGTCCCAACTCAGGCAGCCAATCATCGTGATCAATGGAGTCCATATACATTTTTTGCGGTTGCCGCAGTCAACCAACCGCAATTGCGCCCCATCACCTCATGCACGATCAACATGCGCGGATTCGCACCATGCTCGGCAACCACATTGGCAAAATAATCCGCGCCTTGCTCGGCAGCAGTCCAGGCTCCCCAGACTTTGACGGATGGGAAACACGTCGTTATCAATCGTTTTAGGCAATCCAATCACCGTAAGGTCATAATTATTGGACTTGAGAAATTTAGCCAAGTCCGCAGCCGCAGTGTTGGTATCATCGCCACCAATGGTATGCAATACGTCCACACCATCTTTAACCAACTGGTCGGCAGCGACTTTTTGGGGATCCTGGCCTTCCTGAACGAGGCCACGTTTCACACAATCCCTCACATTGGTGAGCTTGACCCGACTATTGCCTATAGCACTGCCTCCAAAGCGATGCAGGATTCCGGCATTTTCACGAATCACCGGCGTGACCTTGATGCTATCACCGAGCAACAGACCCTTGTACCCGCTACGGTAGCAGATAATCTCAATATCGGGATCAATCTCGGTGTAGCGCTCGATGAGGCCACCGACGCGCTGGATAGCAGGGAGCCAGGCCCCCAGCAGTTAGTATGGCAACTTTTTTAGGCTTCATGACAAATCGACCGATTATTTAAGGTTAGCGAATGAGACAATCACCGGTCATAGCCGCTGGTTGCGACAGACCCATGAGCTTCAGAATAGTTGGCGCTATGTCGGCCAAGCGACCGCCTTGCTGCAATTGCATCCCCGCACAAGATTTTCCGTACAGCACCAACTCAACCGGGTTGAGAGTGTGAGCGGTATGCGGACCATTGACCGTGGGGTCAAACATTTGGTCGCTGTTGCCGTGATCGGCAGTGACGACTGCACAACCACCGACTGCATCCACCGCAGCCAAAATATCTCCCACGCAAGCGTCAACCACTTCGCAGGCTTTGACCGCTGCTTCCAGCGAACCGGTGTGACCCACCATGTCGGCATTGGCAAAATTAACCACCATGAGCCCATACTTACCGCTCTTAACTGCTTCCACTGAAGCATCGCGCACGCCGTAAGCGGACATCTCAGGCTTTTTGTCATACGTCGCCACTTCCTTTGGACTAGGTATCATCACCCGATCCTCGCCAGGGAAAGGTTCCTCACGGTAGTCATTGAAAAAGAATGTCACGTGTGGAAACTTTTCGGTTTCAGCACAGCGAAACTGTGCAATACCTTTGTCGGCGACATAGGATCCCAGAATCGCATCCATCTTGGGTGGCTTGTTGAAAATCACATTGGGACACAAACCGCTTTGATAATTGGTCATGGTCGCATAGAACAAATCCAGCTTGGCACCACGCTCAAAACCAGTGAATTCATCATCGATAAATGCGCGTGTCAGTTCCCGCGGTCGATCTCCGCGGAAATTAAAGAACACCACCGCATCTCCGTCTTTGATAAGACCAACCGGTGCGCCGGCACTGTCCACAATGGCAGTGGGCACGACAAACTCATCACCATTGCGAGAGCTATCCAAAGGATTGGCATAATAATACTCGATGGCCTCCCTGGCAGAGCGGGCACTGCGCTCGATGGTGCGTCCGGTAAGGCAGTCGTAAGCCTTCTGCACCCGTTCCCAACGCAAATCCCGGTCCATCGCCCAAAACCGACCGCTGACGGATGCAATTTGCCCTACCCCGATAGCGGCAATTTGATCCTCCAGTTGTTGAAGGTAGCCAAGCCCCGATTGGGGCGGTGTGTCACGGCCATCGGTAAATGCATGAATAAAGACCCGCTCGATCGATGCCTCTTTGGCCAAGCGCAGCAAGCCATACAAATGTTCGAGCATGGCGTGTACTCCTGCATCCGATACCAGCCCCATCAAGTGCAATGCACCTTGACCTGATTGTGCCCGCTTAAACGCAGCCTGAAGCACGGGATTGTCTTTGACTGTGCCCAGCTCAAAACCCTTGTCGATACGGACAATTTCCTGATCCACAATGCGTCCGGCACCAATGTTTTGGTGTCCGACCTCCGAATTGCCCATTACGCCATCTGGCAGACCCACGTCCCGCCCACAAGCCATGAGCTCGGTGCGCGGCCAGTCGCGACTCAATCGATCGGCCACAGGCGTTTGAGCTATACGCACAGCGTTATAACTTGCTTGCTCGGCTTGATGGTTTTCACCCCAGCCATCGCGAATAATTAAAACAACAGGTCGGTTGGACATACAGTATTAGAAGATGTTTTGATAAAAGTGCTATTGCATTAGCAATCGTTAAGAAGCTGACCATAGAATGATTGCAAAATAGATTGCCAGCAAAATGATACCTTCCAGACGGGTAACTTTACGGTCGGTGAAAAACATCCACCACATCAACAGCGTCAAGGCCATCATTGCAGGCATTTCCAGCCTAAGCCATGTGCTTTCCACCGGAAAGTTAAATGCTGCGGCAGTAGCACCACCGATAAGCATTAGATTGAACAGATTCGACCCGACGATATTGCCAGCGACGATATCAGCTTGTCGTTTGCGCGCGGCTGCGATGGTGGCAGCAAGCTCTGGCAGACTTGTGCCTACGGCAACCACTGTGAGTCCGATAATAAATGAGCTGACACCCAGGCGGGTAGCCAACTCGCCAGCCGAGCGCACCAGCAAATCGGCTCCGACCGCCAAAAGTGCAGTGGCGAATAAAATCAGCCAAATGCACTTCCCCAGCGATCTTGGACTGTTTTCAACCACTTCGCTGAATTCCTCATCCAGCTGCTGATTGCCAGATTTCTTGGCGGCGCGCACAATATAAACCAAATAGCCGACGGTAACAGTGAGCAAAAGTACGCCCTCCCATCTTTGAATCCCACCGATACAGAGCACAATGAACAATAGCGTCACGGCAGCCAAAACCGGCATCTCGGCCTTGATTAAACGGGTCTCAACCGCAAACGGCGCAATCAATGCCCCGATGGCCAATATCAGGCCAATGTTGGCTATGTTGCTGCCCACGATGTTGCCCATGGCTAGTCCGGGTTTATCATTGGCCACACTGATCAATGAGGCGAATAACTCCGGCGCTGAAGTGGACATGGACACTATGGTCAGGCCCACAACCAACGGGCTGACTTTTAAAGCGAGCGCCAACCCCGAAGCTCCGTCAGTCAGCCAGTCGCCACCATAAAACAATGCGACTAGTCCGATAGCCAATAGTGCTATCAGAATGAAAACAGGCATAGAGGCAATGTCTGGCATAAGATCTTTAGTTTACAGGCTACACGCCCATGCACACCAGAGTCGCCTCGCCACGATAGCCTGAGGTATGACTAAATATAGTGCCAAATTCCAGTCCCTGGCTGCTTTGATACCGCAGGCTGTAATCGCCAAAGAAGCCATTAAATCGAATCACTCCATCACTATCCGGACAAACTTCGGTCTCAGTCCACCAACGCTTGCGCAACAACTCCCGCACACGGTGGTAAACGACTGTCGGAGTGTTTGATGAGGAGGGCATGCCATTACTGTTGTGATCTTGCTTAAAACCAAAACTGGCACCCACATCCCCCCAAAAGTAAAAGGCAGCGACGTTGGCATTGGCAAACGCAACAGTCATCACCTGCGCAATGTAGTCGGCCTTCATCTGTTCAGCGGTATGAGGATCGAGACCAGCCTTTATCAGGTGATCATTGTGCGCCCAGAATTCGGTGTAATGCAGGGGTACTCCAGCACTGGCAAAATCTGCCAATATGGCGTTTTGCTCGCCTGGAGTCAGCCAACTACCCCGTGTGCGCCTGCATTCCGATACCGTCAGGGGCAGCACCCTCGGCACACAACCTGCGCGCCAATGCCGTGTAGCGCGCGCGTTGAGAAGCGGCCGTCACTGTACTGCCATCGTTCGCTATCAGCTCCTTGCCCGGCGAATCCAATTCCATGCCATAATCGTTGATAATGAACTGCGCATCAGGATCTTCTTCCCGCGCCCAGCGCATCACAGGAATAATGTATTCACAAATGTTGTCCTCGCTTTCCATGTGGGGCCAATGGCGGTGCGGCAGATTCTTGGGAGCAGCCTCCCACATAGCTTCGTTGACCAGATCCCAGAGCTTGACCTTACCTCGAAACCGAGCAACCAGATTGCGCACCCGTACCTCGATGAACTTCCATTGGGTATCGATGGAATACTTGCCCAACCATGAAGGATAAGCTTTGGGCAATGACCAGAAAATAGGATGCCCCTTGGGTACTAACCCGTGTTGAAGCGCCCAGTTCACTTGCGCCTCAAAACCGTCCAGTTTGTCTTCGCCCTGAAACTCCATGTGCTTGGGACCATCATTACGCGGAGCCTCGGTCCAGTAACTCAGACAATTGGCGCTGTTCAAACAGTCTTTGAACAATTGAGAAAAATGCCGCACGCGGGCGCTGTCTCCGTAACCGTGACGCAACAGGGTGTCCAAACCCCATAATTGCTCGCCCCACAAAAAGTGCGAACATTGTTGTACGATCCTGAATCTGCCTTTGGCAACGGGTTGCCCGCGACGGTCCAGCAATCGCAACTGGCAATCGCCAGCGCGCAATTTCCTGATGTCAGATTCTGCGGTATTCAGCTCATCAGCAAATACTTTCGGATCGTACGGCCGTTGACCGGCCGCCATTTGTTTCCATTCTTCTCCGGAGGGGGTGTTCATAGGTAAGCGTATGATAAAGCATCCGACTGACCCAGGCGTCGGTTGCAGCATAATGAATTTGGGCAGGCGTCAGATTGCGCTTGGCCCAATTGGAAACCTGCGCTCCCTTGGAAATTCTAAATCCAAGCAGCAAGCCCGCCAAACTGCGCAAACCGGTATTTACCAAGCCAAGCTTTTGCGAAATATCGGCAATTTCCACAAATCCACCGGGCTCAAATTCACGCACTTCCTGCAGCTTCTTTATATCGTCGCGTATTGCGACTCCGGCCTTGACCGGGGTCTCAGAACTCAACAGGGCAAACAATGGCTCCAAGTCTGTAAGAGCCTGCAATTGAAACAAATATACGCATTGACTGCCAGCCAGTTGCAACAGAGAAGGCGGAAAGTTCTGCCCTCTGCGAAAGGTCGGGCGGGATTCCGTGTCAAAACCCAAAAAATCTTCCCGCTCGAGTTCGGCTACCGCCTCAAGCATCACTGCATCATCGGCCACCAAGACTATTTTGCCTTCGTACCTCTGCAAGGGGAGTTCATTGACCTCCTGCTTGCTGATCGATATTTCCTGTGATCCTTCCTTATCTGCAATAGCGTTTTCCACAATAAATATCTAACACAAAAAGGCCCCAATGCCTGTGGCAATTGTTTTTTGACATTTGACCGCACTAAAGGATGCACACACTTTGAAGCATGCCATTATTTGCTCCCAGAGGAATCCTGTTTGATATGGATGGTTTATTGCTCGATACCGAGCGCATCGCACGCCAAGCGTGGAGACTGGGCGGCGAACCGTTGGGACTGCAAATGCCAGACGAAGTTTACAACAAACTCATCGGGCGCAGATTGACGGATATCGAAACTATCCTGCATAACGAACTCGGTAGAGACTTTCCCATCCGCGAATGGTTTGCCCACGCAGACAAGCACTATAAACGCATGACTTTGGAAGAACCGCTGCCCGTCAAACTGGGTGTTCATCCATTGTTGCAGTTGTTAGCTGAAGCAGGGATTCCAGCCATTGTCGCGACTTCCACCACCACTGCGTTGGCAAAACTAAAATTGGAGCGCGTTGGCCTGTTAAAGGCATTTTTTTGATGTGGTTGGCGGCGATAAAGTCGATAACGGCAAACCGGCCCCCGACATTTATCTCAAAGCAGCCCAAATAATCCAAATTGCCCCCGAGGATTGCCTTGTTTTAGAGGATTCGGAGCCCGGCATCGAAGCTGGCTACCGCGCAGGTGCCAAGGCAGTCATGGTACCGGACCTTGTCCAACCGGGTATTGATACCGTGCAGATGGCCTATGCCATACACCCCGATCTCAATTCAGTTACAAATTGGTTGCGCACCGCGCTTGCCAACACTGGGGGAAACCCCACAGTGGAAAACTGATGGTCTATCCGGAAATTCAGCAGTTTGCCGTACGTTTGCGCCGCCGCGCCTCCAGGTGTGGATTAGTCGGGATAACCGACGACGCGGCGCAACACACACAGCTTTTTCGTAATTTCCTCAACGTCGGGCACACCATTTGCCGACGCTATCACCGACTGGGAGGCGCAGGATTAAAAGTTGCTGCAGCCAGAGCCACGGTCATGGACGTATTGCTCGAATTCCTTTTCGAAAAGGGCCTCAAGCGGGCCACCGAACAAGCTGGAGGCTGGCAACCAGAGGTTGCTTTGCTGGCACTGGGAGGCTACGGCAGGTGTGAATTGTGCCCATTCAGCGACATCGATATCATGTTTCTCTATCAGGATCGCTGCAAAGATCCCCGCCTGCCAGGCTTTCAGCGAGCACTGAATGACACTGTTCTCTACATGCTGTGGGATCTCAATCTCAAGGTTGGTCACAGCACACGCAGTATCAAGGAAGCCATCGAGGAAGCGAAAAAAGATATCCATCAAAAAACAGTATGCTGGAGGCTCGCTTTTTATGCGGATCGGCCAAGCTGGGCGAACGTTTCCAAAGACAATATGATGACTTTATTCGCAAAGACAGTGCACGCCTTTACATAGAGGAACGCTTAGCAGATCAGAAAACGCGGCGGGAAAAAATCGGCAACACGGTGTTCCTGCAGGAACCCGATATCAAAAAACGGCATCGGCGGCTTGCGCGACTACCAAAACCTCTTGTGGATGGCGCGACTGCAATTCGATAGCCGTGAATTGGGTGACTTGGTCCGCAAAGGACTTTTGCGCACCAATGAAGTGACTAAACTCAATGAGTCCTATGACTTTCTCATCCGGGTGCGCAACGAACTGCACCTGGAAAACAAAAGGGCGACAGACCTGTTAAATCTGGAGAAACAACCTTCCGTAGCCTGGCATCTGGGTTACCGTCAGGAGGATATTTTTAAACGGGTCGAATTGTTTATGCGCGATTACTACCAGCGCACCCAATGGTAGACCGGGTCTCCCGCTATCTGGAACAACGTCTGGCCAGCGAATCCAGAAGCTCCATCTCTTTTCGCGACGTCATCGCATCCCGGCGCTCCATCAAACCACACTTGGTCGATGGCTTCTTGTTTCTGGAAGGAAGATTGTCTGTAGCCACCGAGGATGTCTTTCAGCAGGATCCACTGCGCTTGTTGCGGGTTTTCCGCCACATGCAACAACTCAAGGCAACTATCGACTTTGAACTGAGCAGGCTCATCTCCGAAAATCTGGCACTGCTCACTCCGGATATCGTCAACTCCGAGGACGCCAATCGGTGTTTCCGCTCCATTCTGCAAACCAAGGGCGATGTGTACCCGGCCTTGAGAAAAATGAACACTACTGGAGTGCTTTCCAAAGTCTTGCCGGAATGGGCAAACCTTCACTGTCTCGTGCAACACGAATACTATCACCGCTACACCGCCGATGAACATACCCTCAATACCATTCGTGAATTGGATAATGTGTTCAGCGGACAAGAGTCGGCGCTGACCAGAAAATACAGAATAGAAATCGAGGAAACTCACCTGCCCGCACTCCTCTACCTGATCCTCCTCCTGCACGATATCGGCAAGGGCTTCTCCATCCAGGGACATGCCCAGTTCGGCGCTGAGATGAGCGGCCCCATCCTCGAACGCATGGGAGTTGTGCCCGAAATTCGTCAAAAAAATTTTGTTTTTGATTCAAAATCATCTCGAGATGGCACGATTCTGGCAACACTACGACATCGATGATCCCAGAACTGTCAAAACGTTCAGCCAGCTTGTCGGAGATACCGAAACACTACGCTATCTCTATGTACTCACTTTTTGTGACGCACGCGGCACCAAGCTGGATCTCTGGAACAGCTACAAAGACACTCTTCACACTCAGCTCTTTCATGCCTGCTGCCGCCTCCTGGATGATGAGCATACCAAGGATCCCCAGGTGTATATGATTTCCAAAGAGTCTATTATGGAACAGGTGCCCAACCTGTCCGCAGATGAGGTAGAAGCTCATTACAATCTGCTGCCCGAACGTTACTTTATCTACTCCAGCCCGGAAGAAATTGCCCTGCACCTGCGTATGGTCAATCGTCTGTTACAAACCATCGCGGCTGCGGACTCGCTCAGTCTCCTGGTCCCGGTAATTGAGTGGCAGGACGACATCAATCTGGGTATGTCGGTGGTACATATCGTCACCTGGGACAGGGCTGGTCTGTTCTACAAACTGGCGGGAGCTTTCAGCGTCGCCGGTCTTAGTATCGTCAGCTCAAAAGCGCTGACCCGCAGTGACCACATCACCATTGACACCTTTTATATCACCGAACCCAATGGCGGAGTCGTCAAAGATCCAAAGGCTCGCCAACTTTTTCAGCGCTCGGTTGAGGACGCATTGCTGCGCAACAAAGACCTCATGCCGGAAATCATTGAGCAGGCACGTAAATTCAAAACCCCTTCCTGGCTAAAAAAAGAAGATCAACTTAAGGCACCCCTTCCACCCAGCGTCGATGTCTATCACGAGTTATCACTGCGCCGTACCATTATCGAAGTTCAGGCCACCGATAGTATCGGTCTTCTCTACAAATTAACCAAAGCCATCTTTGACAATGGGTTTGATATCACTTTTGCCAGAATCTCCACCGAGCGTAACGTGGCAGTGGACACCTTCTACATCGAACCCATCAATCAAAAGCAAAACGACGACACCTCACGCTTGCTGTCGCTGAGACAGGCGTTGAATAGCATCGTGGAAGAAATTTACCGCGAAAGCTATTGATAGGCATTTTCATTACAAGTAAACTCAGTTTTTTATTTTGTAACCCTTTTTCAACGATTAAAGGGATTGGGTACTGATTGAAGGCAGAGCAACTGCTTTAGTATTTACTAAGCAATACACGTGACAAGTTCCACTTTCCGGGAAAGTCACAAGTATATGTTGTTCACCTCACATCACTGTTAACTCAATACCCATTATGAAAAAATCGTTACTGACCCTTCTGGCTGCTTCGGTGGCATCCAGTGGAGCATTCGCCCTCACCCTTGAAGTGCAACGCTTTGGCGGCGATCTGCCCACCCCTGCTGGCTATCATGACGTTGCCGCAGGCATCAATCCGGATTTAGTCGTCCGCGTATCCGAAGAGCCATTTGTAGATTACCTGATACCGAGCAACTCCGGAACAGCAGGAATCATTGCCCAAAAAGCAGGAGGGCTTTTCATCGCTTCATCCACAGTAAATTCTTTTGGTGGCGCCAATAATCTCATCAATCCTGATCGTTATCAGGTTGTGTTCGAATGGGAAGATGGCACCCCACTGCCGCTAGCCAGTGACTTTTATGGCGTTTCCTGGTCAGGTTGGAGCAACACTGAGGTGGCGAATTTGACAACAAGGGTCAATCTAGCTACGGATGCCGCCGTAACTGTTTTCCATTGGTTTAACGACGGTTGGAATTACGCCAGCGGGGGTCACACGGTATTAACCGGTCACGTATTATCCATTCGCCATTACAATGCCGCAGGCACTGAAATTGACTCTATCTCTGCAGTTCTGCCCAGCGGAGGTGCGGAAAGTATCTTTGGTGACCACCGTCAATTCTACTCGGCGATTATTACAGCGACGCGCGCCAACGAGGGCGACTATCTGATCATCACCAACGAAGGCGGCAACATCGGCTATAAAGGAACAGCAGTAGCCATTATGGATTCGGGTCCAACGGACCCCAAGGGACCAGGCGTATTCGAAGATTATGATGTGGAAAATGGCTGGGTGGACACTGGCGACTGGTTGGGTTGGGTTTATGTAGAGCATTACCCATGGGTCTTCAACAACAGCCTGCAAAACTGGATGTATGCCGCTGTAGATGGCTGGTTCTACGTCGTACGTCCTACCCCTCCCGCTCAATAAGGATTCTGTTCATCCAGACGGAAAATTTAACGACAAAACACAACGGCCCATGCAAATGGGCCGTTTTTTTTTGACCGCTTACACCCCGAAAAAAGTTCAAGGCGTAAAAAAAAACTCCACTCATAAAATCCAAAGACAAAAAAAGGGAGAAACCGGAATATATTTAATTTTCCCATCCCCCCTCATACCTGGATGCCCGGAGTCTCAAATTTGAGTGCCGGGCATCCTCTTAAAAATACCACTAATCGTTGGCCAACAGCGAATCGTCTATATCGCTATTGTCATAGACACTCTTCGTGTCTTCAAGATCATCCAGGGTATCGACCAGCTTCAGCAGTTTGCGCGCACTGTCCGCATCGGTAATCGGCGTAGTACTGGTAGGAACATAAGCGATTTCGGAACTCTCACACGCAATACCAGCTTTTTCAATGGCTGCTGACAGGGTGTCAAAGTCCTGAATTGCACATCGAACCTCAAAATGGTCACCGTTATTGATCACATCTTCTGCACCAGCTTCCAAGGCGATTTCCATGATTTGATCCTCGGTGGTATTTTCAGCGGAAATCAAAAATTGACCCAGGCGGTTGAAAAAGTGTGCCAAAGCACCGGGACCGGCCAAATTGCCCCCGAACTTGGTGAACGTAGACCTAACCTCCGAGGCTGCACGGTTTTTGTTGTCAGTTGTGACTTCAACAATGATGCCGATGCCACCCGGACCGTAACCTTCATAGGTAAGCTCAAAATATTCCACGCCCGGCAACTCGCCAGTACCCTTTTTGATGGCCCGGTCAATGTTGTCAGCAGGCATATTGGCCGCCTTCGCCTTGTTAATGAAGGTTCGCAGCCTTGGATTAAATTCAGGGTCTCCGCCACCATTGCGGGCAGCCATTGTAAGATCCTTCGAGATGGCGCTGAATATTTTACCGCGCTTGGCATCAATCGCGGCTTTATGTCTCTTCGTGGTGGCCCACTTGCTATGTCCTGCCATGATCTGTTTTGGGTTTGAGGTTGAGGCGTTACTCCTGTGCCTTCTTCTTCTTTTTCTTCTTCTTGATCAGGGGTCCAGTTGGCGCAATGGCGTCAGCCTTTCGCGCCCGCTCTTCCAATTCCTGCTCTATGCGAGCATCATCTTCATCCCTGCGACGGTTGGTAATATATTGCTGAAAAATTGAAAAGCAATTGGTGGTCGTCCAGTATAGAACCAGACCACTGGAAAAGAAATAAGTGAAAGGGAAGAAAATGAAGGGCATCCATTTGATCATCTTCGCCTGAAAATTATCAATGGATGGCTGCGGCATAAGCTTCATCTGATAATACATACTGATCAACCAAAGAAATGGCAGAACGTTGATGCTGCTCCCTACCAAAGGAAGCACGTTGCCCCCTAGACTGATGGTCGCATCGGGCATGGACAAATCATTGATCCAAAGGAAATCGGCAAAACGCAAATCGGACGAATTGCGCAACAGGTTAAAAAATGCGATAAATATCGGAAACTGCACCAACACAGGCCAGCAACCGTTCAGTGGATTAATTTTGTACTTTTTCCACAGGGCTAACATAGCTTCCTGTTGCTTGCGCGGGTCGTCCTTGTACTTCTCCTGCAATTCCTTGATCGGTTTTTGCAGTTTTTGCATTCGCTTGGAGGCCTTTGCCGCCTTGGCTGTGAGTGGCCATAACATTAACCGGATCACCAAGGTGGTCAGTATGATGGCCACACCCCAATTGCCGGAGAAACCGTGCATCGCCCCCATCAAAGTGAGCATTAATTTTGCAATCCACGCGATAAAGCCAAGATATAAACCCAGAAACCAGCCCAAATTGCATGACATCTTCCTGGTCCTGATCCAATCGAGTGAGACGACGAAAATCCTTCGGTCCAGCATACAACTCACCACTGATAAAACCGACTCTCGCCGGGTGCCAATGTCGGCAGCGCAAACTCTAGTGCAGCGGATACTCCCACAGGATCGCGGTTTCGGCTGCCCAACTCCGGCGGAAATCGAACTCCCGTAGCAACGATAGCTTCGGCTGGTGTCGCAGGTGTAAGAATCGATGTGAAAAATTGATTTTTGACCGCACCCCAGGTGACTTCAGTACGCCTTTCCACGCGCTCCTGCGCCTCTCTGCGGAAGAAA
Source organism: Verrucomicrobiota bacterium (assembly GCA_021208135.1). Taxonomy (GTDB): domain Bacteria; phylum Verrucomicrobiota; class Verrucomicrobiia; order Opitutales; family Oceanipulchritudinaceae; genus JAJOKB01. The sequence goes on from JAJOKB010000094.1 coordinate 32,768, forward strand.
AAACCTCCCTCTCGAAAGCGGCTTGCCGGTATGCTACGGTACTTTCCGCGACTCAAAAAACTGGCATTCAAATCAAATCCCATCGGATCGGCATTGGTCGGCGCAGCTGTTCCGATATGGAGAAAAATTCTATCAACATTGAAGGCAGTGTCGGTTGGATTGTAAAACTCCGTGCGGTGCCTGATCGTGTAAGGCTCAGGTCCAGCACCGGCATCTGTTGACAACTCAAACGTGCGGCGCAACACAATGCCGCTGCCCAAGGTCACCGAAAATGTAATGCTTGAATCGGTAATCGAATCGGCCGTAAAAGAAGGCGCGAATGGCACCATTTCCCCATTTACCGCACGACTGATAGCCAATGCGGGAATTGTACCCCCATTCAATACCACTGGTTCGTCGCCATCCAATTCCGCGGGATAGTTGTTGAGCGTGACAGACTGCACAGCACCCCCGAGGCTGCTGAATCGCACTGTTACGTGCTCATTGCTCAATGTGTAAAACTGTTCCTCTCTGACAGGCGCTTCAGGCAGGGCTTCAGCTCCTGCAGGTCGAACCAGGTCTGGGGCCACCCGAGGTCTCTGCACAGGGGCCGCTGACACGATTTCCGGATCGGTTCGATCCAGCTCCTCAGCTTCTTGCTGCAACAGCCTGGCCGCCTCGCGCTGGCGTTCCAGACGCTCACGCTGTGCTTCCTGCTGTTGGGCACTGTTGTACATCAGCAGTACGAATCCGCCGATTAAGAAGAATAAACCTAAGAGAACGCTTTTTTTGTCCATGAGGAAAGAAACAGTTATCAATGAGTGGAGTGCTTGCGGTCAACTGCCAAACGCTGACATCCGCAATCCTTATGCTCAGCCAAGGGTACCGGATCAGGTCCATAGCCCCCCCAGGGATGGCAACGCATGATGCGCTTGAACGTTAACAATCCACCGCGAAAGGCACCATGAGTGCGCACGGCCTGCAGCGCATAATCAGAACAAGTAGGCACAAAACGACAGCCGCTGCCCGGTGCAATCATATGAATCACTGGCGAAATGACCCACCGATAAAAATGAATCAACAACAACAATGGCCAGGTTGCTATCCTGCTTATCATACCATCAGAACTGCAAATTTTCCGTTGCTTCAGTCAATGACATCCGCTCCAGCCCACGCAGTAAAGACAGCTTACAGCGATTGTGATCCACTTCCAAAAGCTGCTTGCGTGCAATGAACACTACATCACAATTTTTCGGAAACACGTCTTGATTACAGCGAAAAAAGCTCGCGGAGACGCCGTCTACACCTGTTGCGCAGCACTGCATTACCCAACCTTTTTCCGGTTATAACGCCGATGCGCCGCACAGTCGGCCTGTCCGCTTCGGCAAAACTCTGGATTTGTAATAGAAAAGGTCCGCACTCCTTGTGTATTCCTGAGTGGCGGACCTTTTCGAACTCAGCCTTGCGACGCAACCGTTGACGGTTGGAAAAACGCATGACTGCAGTGAGGAAAATTAAGCGGAAAGACGCTTACGGCCGTGCGCGCGACGTGCATTGATGACCTTGCGGCCACTGCTGGTGGACATACGGGCACGAAAGCCGAACCGGCGGGCGCGCTTGATCTTGGAGGGACGATAAGTCGGATGCATAATAAAACTCCTTTATGTTGCTAAAAGTGACCAAAACATGCCGCTTCAGCATCACTGTCAAGCATCAATACTAAGCCTTTGACTTTAGAAATCAACTTGCCAGCGAAATTCTATGGACGCCCAGCCATGGATCAGTAACAGCGAATCTCCGCCAAACCCGCCGACCTTGACAAATGGGTGGAATGTATCACCACACGCAACCGATCTGTTTTAGTAACCTCGCCAAATACATGCTGACGGCGCGTAGCAGTATTATGCGTAACGTTTACCAAAGGCACCCAATCACCTTGCCTACCATATACGCAAATGGCATACTCTTTGGCTGTGTGCGGTGCTACATAGAATGGATTTTCCCAATGCGTTTCCAACACTAACTGCGAGGGAAAAGTAAGTTCAACTTGCCTAATTTCAACAGGTTCAGGCCAGCACAACTCTACCCATTGCGGCATACTGGCAGAAGGATCGCTCAACCAAAGGTGAGTGCCATCAGCCGGTCGTGTCACCCCGCTGACAACTTGCGAGGCGGAAAAGACTCTTTGCGCGGGTTCACATTGGAAAGCGAACTCGCCGTACAAACGATTCCAATGATACCGACCAGATCCGATGATATGACCACCAACTACACCATGGCAGCGATTACCTGAGCAGTTCCATTCCACACCTTCAGGCCCCTGCAATTCGAGCCGGTGGCACCCTGGGACAAAATTTTCCAACTCTGTCTCTGCCCACACCCAACTACTGCCATTGGGAGACAGTTGAAGGGTGCCACTCCACAGCGGTTCAGCGGTTGAAACACTGTAGTCCCAGACGGACTCAACTTTGCGCAGAGTTACAGTCACCTCAGCCCAAGTATTCGTCCCATTGAATAGCTCAACCCCCAATCGATTCAACCGAAGGCCATCCAACTGCAACCACTGACAGGGAGATTTTGCTAAAGGCATGCGGCGTCCCTCTCTGGGTTTCCAGAAAAATTCACGCAGATTAACATCCTCAGGTCTTTCAAGCGTGCCCAAACCCTGAAACTTCCATTCACTGCTGGCAACTGGTCGTGCAAGGCGAGCCAAATCTGAGGAATCCTCATTGCGGTGATGCGGCAAAAAAACAACCGGAACGCAACAGGTGCTGTTGCAGTGTTTTTGCTTCATGCTGCCCCACCCAGGCCATGTCCTCACCTCGAACAACTGCAAGCGCAGCAGCAGTGCCCACCGCCTGCCCCATCACTCCGCATGTCCCCATCACCCGCACAGTACCGAGAGCCGCATGGGTCACGGAAATATTCCTTCCTGCCATGCCTAGATTAACCACATCCTTGCTTAGCAAAGCCCGCAACGGAATACCATACGGACCGATAAATTTGAGCGCCACTTCTTTCAAACTGCTGTCATAGTCCACTGCACTGTCAGGCTCACTGGTTGGCGCCAACAGACCTCCAGGGGAATGCAAATCAATAAACCAGCCGCCATAGGCACACTCATCAAAAAACGCCTCGCGCTTCTGCAACTCATTTTCATTCAACAAATGCAAACCCATGACCCTCCTGCTTTCGCGCTTGCCTGGTACTTGACCAATGAACTCCAGTGCGTAATTACGACAGCGATCTTTCATCAACGGATCACGGTTCTTCATCCAATCCCAAACTCCAAGCGCGTGCCTTGTCAGCTCGTGGCGAATCGTTTCGTTGTCATGAATCGTATGCCAGGGCACTCCGATTTCGATCCACCAATAACCACCCTCAGGTTCATTTGGCTTGCGCCCTTGTTCGTAAAAAAAAGGCCGCATCTTCATATTGAATAGCCCACTCAGGTAACTCAAATGGCGCAGGTTTCCCTGTGTCTATACAGCGTATGTGAATACTGTTACCCATAGTGTCGCCAGAGGCCTTCGAAACGGCGTGAACCTCGCCCGTTTCCTCCCTGGATTCACTGCCCATTCGCCACTCACATCCAGCAAGATGCGCAACCAAAGCATCTCCGGTGCAATCAATAAATTGCTTTCCATACACCAGCAAATCAGTCTCCGCATTCGCCACCCGTGCCCTTACCGCAAGGATACGATTTCCATCATGACAGCACGGTCGCAAATAATAGCCCCGGTCAACGTTAGCTTCCGGCCAAACCGCCATTTGCTGCGATCCCCAGCCCCCCTGCTCTAATTGCACATCATAAATGGAAGTATTCAACGTCAATTCCAGGTTAGGCTCACGCTGCACCATGTCGTACAGAGCCAGATCATGCACACTATTGGTCCAGCCATTCTCTATCGGCAACAGATGATTGGTCCTGCGCTCAGCACTCATCGCTTCCCCAATAATCCCAGTTTCACGCATGCCATAGTGATGACAGCCCGCGCCGTGAATAGTAACCCGCACCTCACTCGATGCATTACCTCCCAGAACAGGTCGGTCATGAATCAAAAGCGTTCTCGCTCCAGACCTTGCAGCCGCCATTGCCGCACAAAATCCAGCCATTCCACCACCACACACTACCACATCAAATTGCAAATTCACTTGTTTCATCATCGGCACTTTCAATTCAACCATCCATTTCAGGGTGCTGCCAACCGGGCAGCCACATCGCGCAACTCCTCCAGCCTTACCTGTATTTGCTCCTCAGCCATCCGGCCCGACAAAGCCAGTCCCGCTATCGCAGGGCTTCCAACCGGGACCGCCAGGCTCTCTTCGCCGTCACTTCGCCGCAATCTCTCGTAGCCCCGCTTCCTGACCTCGGCCAACTCCGCATCCAGGGAATCACCATCTTCGCCAAAACTACGCAGCAACTCTGCCTTACTCATTTTGTGACAACAATACCCGACCTATCGACGACTCCCTCGCCGGATATGTAGACTCTTTACCCCAAGGAATGCATGACAGCCATTCCCGGAACATGAAAATATAGATAGCTCACCGATTGGCGCCATACAACTCCAAGCGCCACGATACAACCGCTCTCAGACAACGGGGGAAGCAATCGCAGCGCACGCCCCGCCAACCCCGACGCAGTCAAACTAATCGCCGATAACGCATGCATCCCCGGTCCCGCCTCATATTTGCGATCTTCCCGCCGTCGCAACAAACCTCCATACGCAAGCGTCGCCAAATAGCGCTGCAACCGCGTCGGCGTCATCCCCAACTCGCGCGCCAGTTCCCGCACCCGCACCGCACCTCCCGAACGCGATACTGCTAACAAAACCTCAATACCTTCCAGGACACTGCGATTGGGTTGCTTCGGAAGTTGCTGCATAATGTCACTAATAGAGCGACAATTTTTTATGCGCGTCAATCCTCGATATGAGGAAGTTCATCTGTATTGCTGGTTCAGGTTAGAGAAGAATCCGTGTTGCACGGCCGTGACCTCTGCAAAACTGACGGCGCTCAAAATATCTTGACTTTGAAGGCGCTGTACTCAATCGCTAAGTTGTTATCCGGTCTTCCGAGCTGGTTGCCAAGCTCCTGTTGGGCACCAAAGTAACGATCGGATTCTATCCCTGACGGGAAAAATCGCGTCTCCTGCCAAAAGTTGAATATTCGGCGGTTGGCGTCCACCTCATCCGAAGAATTTCAATTCATGCCTTCAGAAGAAGCAAACAATGGTACTATCAATGTTTCCGGTATTTTTGTGCCGGACAACAATAAATCCGGCCAGCTACTGGATCCGAAATACAGTGGGAAGACACGCCCGACGGACCCGTTTGTACCGCGCGAGCTACTGCGAAGATTCAAGCTGAAGACAGGATCCATGATAACGGCTGTCGCGCAGCAGGACGGTAGATTTCCCAACCCGAAGGTTAAATTTATCGAAACGATCGATGGGTTACCCGTGGATGACAGAAGGAAGACCTTCAGCTTTGAACAACTGACTACCATTGCTCCTGACAAATGGCTGCAACTGGAAATACCTGGTTCCGGCAAAATGACCAATCGCGTGGTGGACGTATTTTGTCCGGTGGGCAAAGGTCAACGCGGCCTGATAGTCGCTCCGCCGCGAACTGGAAAGACGACTTTATTACAGGACATTGCCCTGGGGATCCACCACAACAATCCTGAATGTCAAATAGTCATGTTGCTGGTGGATGAACGTCCGGAAGAGGTGACGGACATTCGCAGGAACATACCGGGACTGTTGTTTGCATCCTCCAATGATGAGCAGGCCCAAAGTCACATCCGGATTGCCGAGCTGGCCATCGATTATGCCAAACGCCAAGTGGAGGCAGGCCGGGATGTTGTCATTTTGATGGATTCCATTACGCGCCTGGCAAGGGCTTATAATTCTGCCCGCAGCGGCAGCGGGCGGACGATGACAGGCGGTTTGGATATCCGTGCCCTTGAAAAACCGAGGCAACTGTTTTCCGCCGCTCGCAATACGGAAGAAGCAGGCAGTCTGACAATTATCGCCTCAGCATTGATTGAAACCGGCAGCAGGATGGATGACCTGATTTTTCAGGAGTTTAAAGGCACCGGAAATATGGAAATGGTACTGGACCGCAAAGCAGCTGAATTGAGACTTTGGCCAGCCATCAATATCGCAGCTTCGGGCACCAGAAAGGAAGAACTGCTGCTTCCACCCGATTTGCTGAAGAAGAGTCACTTTTTCCGCAGGGCTCTGGTGGGCAGCAAAATTGAGGACGCCACCGAGACCGCAATTGAGCGACTATCGAAAACCACAACCAACGAGCAGTTCTTTAAATTGATAAACATCTGATTTTCAGACTTGCCCGAATCCTGACGCACATCTTAACTAACCCGTTTTTCAGCATGCAAAATTTCGCAGATCAGTGCCTTGACATGGCCCGGGCAATGCTCGGACACAATTTGGAAGCTATCAACTCTGACGGCACCATTACACCAATCCCGGGTGAACATCCTCGTTTGGATGAATCCGGCCACGCCGCTCTTGCCATTGGCGAATTTTACCGTGCAACCGGTGAAGCCCGTTTTGGCGAGTACGATTTAATCGACCTTGCCGCCAGGTGCATCACCGCACAGGTATTCACCGCGGAAGAAAACGAAAACGGACTGGGTTATGCCGCACTTGGACTGCTATCATTCAGTCCCGCAAAAGAGCGCAACCCTGTTTGGGAGCGGCTACTGGAGCCAACACGCGAGAATCTCGACAAGCGTTTGTTAGCCCGTTCTGATTACGAAAATCACCTGCAGGCTTTCAATATTGCCAAGTCGGTCACACGTTTCAGCGTGGGTCTTTCCAAGAAAGATGAAACCGGCAAGCTGATCGACCGCTACATTGAACGCGCTCAACAGTTCAGCTCGGCAGGATTTCTGGATGACGCTCCCCGTGACGGCGTCGGCGGCGCATTTGACCTCTACGGTGTCATGAGTTTGGTGTTCATTCGCCAAACCTTACAGCTGCATGCCAACATTCATCTGCGCGAGCGCAAGCTGCCTAGCCTGCGCACCATTGCTGAAAAATACTTGAAAATGCTGCCTGATGTGGTTCGCGCTGACGGCCAGGGGTGGATTTTCGGTCGCGGTGTGGGTGCCTATGGACAAATGCACTGCATCTCTCTCATACTGCAAGCGATGCGCGATGGTTGGATCGGCGAAGACAAAAAGCCGCTCTACTTGGATATTTTGCGCCGTTTGTTCCAATACTTCTTCATGACATATCTGGATCAGGAGAAGGGTATTATGATAGTGCGTGATGCGGAGCGCGATACTCTGCCGCAACACACTACCCGCATGGCCAACTTCGACGGTGCCCGTTATCTTTGTCAGTGGTCGCGGCTCGCCCGCTCCATCGGTGGCTCCATGTCCTCGGCGCAATCACAACCGGTCAAAACAACCGGGCGCTACGTCATTTTTGACAAGAGCAACAAAAAGGAACAGGGATTATTTATCTACCAGGACGGCGAAACCGGCCTGCATCTGCAGATACCCCTCGTGGGCGGTGGCAAAAGCGGCTTGAGTGATTATCTGCCATTCCCGCACTGCCCAGGTGTTTTCGACTGGCCTGTGAACAGATATCTGCCGGTTCTTTTGCCCGAATTGACCTTTGGCGACAAGGTGGTGGTTCCCGCATTTTATGGCAAGCGTTGCGTTGCTGGAATTGGTTTGCGCCGCACCTTCTACTTCCGCTACGAGCAGCCTGAATTTATCACCAAAGACGAAGAAATGCTCAACGGCATGGGCAGTGTAAAAGTTGCCTGGAGTTTCATAGGGAATAAGATCACCGCAGACTTCACCTTCACCGTAAAGAGTCAGGTTACCTTGGATAAGATGCGCTACGTTCTGGCAATTGGCGCACCGCATTCCGAGAAACTCGTGCCCACAACCTACACTCTGGGTGCCAACGGATTGGGTTGTACGGTTGACAAAGACGACTTCCAGGCAACTTGGCAGGATACTGAAATTGTGACCAACGAACCTGAATACAAGACTTACTGGGGTAATTTGCACTACCTTCAGACGTTGGTGCGCGATCATCCTCTGGTAATGCGCCCCAATCAACCCTACCGTTTGGTCATTTCCTTCGAACCCGACATCGTATTCGCCGCTGAGTAAAGCAGCGTACCCCGTTGCTTCATGCTAGCTGCTCGCATCATCCCCTGCCTGGATGTAAACGCAGGCCGTGTGGTCAAAGGCGTTAAATTCAAGGAATTGCGCGACGCGGGTGACCCGGTTGACAGCGCACGGGCTTACGAGGAACAAGGCGCGGATGAGTTGGTATTTTTAGATATCACTGCTTCCAGTGACAATCGTGGCATAATGCGCGACATCGTCGAGGCAACCGCTACGCAATGTTTCATGCCTCTTACTGTCGGCGGCGGCTTGCGCACACTGGACGATATCCGGGCAATGTTGAATTCCGGTGCTGACAAAGTGAGTCTGAACAGTTCGGCAATTAAAGATCCGTCCCTGGTTGAAAAAGCTGCCAGCAAATTTGGCAATCAATGCATTGTTGTAGCTATTGATGCCAAACGGGTACCGGGTCAGGATCGTTGGCAAGTTTATTCGCACGGTGGCCGCCAGGCGAGTGGTCTGGACGCAGTGGAGTGGGCAAAAAAGGTCACTGCAATGGGTGCAGGCGAAATTCTGTTAACGAGTATGGATGCCGATGGCACCCAGGCAGGATACGACCTGTGCTTAACCCGCGCCGTGAGTGATTCCGTCGAAGTACCCGTTATCGCCTCCGGCGGAGCAGGCACCCTCGACCATATGGTGGACGTCTTGAAAACAGGCAAAGCCAGTGCCGTATTGGCCGCTTCGATATTCCACTTTGGCACTTTTTCCATTGCGCAAACCAAACAGCACCTTTTTGCTGCTGGCATTCCGGTACGCATCTAGGCACTGCCGGATTAAAGATCCGGTTATTAGTTTATGTCCCCTCGATACCTATACCTATTAGTGCTAGGCCTTTTGTTCCCGGCCGCTTTTTCACATGCCGATGAAGAACGGGCTGCGCACATGTTCAGCTTGCAAGCCATACCTACCCCGGAAGCTCCGACTCACGGCGCATTTGTGGGTACAGTTTCAGGACAACTCGTTTTTGCAGGCGGCTATCATTCCATTCCGCGTGACGGCAATTGGACTACCGGCGAATTCAGTCCGCTCATACAATATTTTGATCCGCTGCCAACGCTTTCGACCCAAGAAAGAGGTTGGTCAAAGATTCGCCAATCCTTGGGGTTGAAGGAACCCAAGCGCGACGATCAGCGCGCATGGAATACCAGTCGTCAAACACTCAGCACAGCCTTTGGTGCAAGCGCGAATCATGGCAATTTCCTCTATGGTGCCGGGGGTATTACTGAGTATGGGCTTACCGATGTCGTCTTTCGGTTAATGTGGACAGAAGATGGATGGCAAAAACAAGTCTTACCTCCACTCCCCCAACCTGTTGCACTCAGTGGAGCCGCTGTGATGGGAAACCGCCTGTACGTGGTGGGAGGCATATCGGATCTCGAGAATCCTGAGCCTCTGAACACAATGTGGGTACTAAACCTGCAAGGCGATTTAAACCCGGCAGATCCAGAGTTGTGGCAAACAATGGAACTACCCCACTACACGGGGACAATCCGGCCAACCGTAACAGTGCGCCGCGATGAGGTCGCTATTGCTGACGCACTTTTTGTCTTGGGTGGCTTTACTGCCGACCCTTTGACAGGAAACCTGGTTCCACAAAGGCAAAACTTCAAATACCTTCCGCCCGAACAAAGCATGGCTGGCTGGTTTGAACTTCGCCAATCTCCTGAAGGGGTTTTACTGAAAGCCGCGCTGCCGGTGGGACCAGCACATGTAATGCTGACCGGACGTTCGGTGACTGAGGCAGAACTATCACTCAATGAAGTCCTGCAACCGCACGGGGATGACACCGATGCCTGGATCGGAACCTATCACATCTTCACCAACCAATGGGTGCAGTTGCCGTGGCCTGGATTGGGACTGCTGGAGCCCTTCGCAGTGAATACCGGCAGTAATCTCGTTTTTATCGGTATTGATCCCCATACGGAAACAACATCCTTATTGGAAGGAGCACTGGTTTTCCGCGAAAAACATTTCTCGAATTGGGATTACCTTGCCATGGTCATTTATTTGATCGCACTTGTGGCGATTGGTAAATACTTCGCCCGCCGCGACAAAGGCACCGATTACTTCTTTCTCGGAGGGCGAAAAATACCGTGGTGGGCTGCCGGCCTGAGTATTTACGCCACCGGCACTTCGGCTATCAGTTTCATGGCTATTCCGGCCAAGACTTACATGACCGATTGGCTGTACTTTATCGGCATGTCCATCTTTCCGTTTTTTACGTTGCTCCTTGCCGCATACCTGATCATTCCCCTGCTCCGGCGCCTTGAGATTACCACTGTCATGGAGTACTTCGACATGCGCTTTGGATTACCCATCCGCTTCATCATGTCGTTTGTTTCTGTCATGGGTCAGGTTGCCGGCAGAATGAGTATTACGCTTCTCCTTCCCGCTTTGGCACTGACTGCAGTCACCGGTATGGACATCTATATGTGCATCCTGCTAATGGGAGTACTCGCTACCATTTATACCGTTATGGGTGGGATCAGCGCGGTTATCTGGACGGATGTGCTGCAAGTAGCAGTCTTGTTCGGTGGCGCGATTCTGAGCTTCATACTGATCATCGGCAATGTGGACGGTGGCTTGGCACAGGTGGTAAGTCTCGGCGTTCAGGATAATAAGTTCAACTTCTTCGATTTCAGGCCAGACCTCACGACTGCCACCATGTGGATCATGCTGCTGTGGGCCGTTTCTGACGTATTTGCCAAAGGTCTCGGACAAGAAGGTTTGCAAAGAGCCTTTTCCACCCCGGATGTGAAATCGGCACGAAGATCAATGATTACCTGCGCAGTGGTTGCGTTGCCAGCAGGCTTCCTGTTTTATGGTATTGGGACAGCCTTGTACGCATTTTACTCCCAGCATCCGGAGTTGTTAAATCCCACTCTGCAAAATGACGCCATTTTCCCTCTCTTCATTGCTCAACAACTACCGATTGGCTTGGCTGGGTTGGTTATTTCTGCATTGTTTGCCGCTGCCATGTCCACTCTGGACACGGCTATGAACAGCGTCTCCGCCATCGTTACCCGCGATTATTACGGCGTATTTCGCAAAAATGTCCCAGAAGCAGCACAGATGCGCCTGGCCAGATGGATTACCATTGCCTGCGGAGTCATCGGCACCGGCATCGCCCTCTACATGGCCTCTTTTGAGAATCTGGGGTCACTGTGGGATAGATTTTCAATTCTTCTAGCGCTCATAGGTGGCGGATTGGGCGGGGTTGGTGCTTTGGCATTATTGACGACCCGCGCCAACACCTATGGCACCTTGTTGGGCATTATCTTCACATCAGGATTCATTTATTGGCTCAGGTTCTTTGCTCCGGCAATCCCCGGAATCTCACCCCTTCACTTCTTCGCCTATGGCACGGCATCTTTGGTCGTGGGATTTGTAACAGGCTATCTGTTCAGTCTGCTCATATCTTTCTTATTCCCCAAAATGGCGCAAAAAGATTTGAAAGGCCTTACATTGTGGACAGCATAGCACCCTTCTTGCTTTTGCTATTCCAATGAACCTATTGCTGCATAGCCTCTATTCACCGTTTTTCTGGTTTTTCTGGGGTAGTGTCACGTTCTGGATTCTGTCACGCCCCCCCATCCAGTACCAGAAAAAGACTGTGGAAAGGTTATGGCGCAGGTTTGCTTCTGGTTGGCTTTTTAGCCAGCCCCCTCGGTAATCAGTGGCTGCATTGGACGTTGGTGGCAGGCTTGCAATCATCTTTCGAAACAACGCAGTCCAACGAAATGATTCGGGACCGCGTTACCTGCTGGTGGCTGCTGGTGGTTACCTGATAATGCCGGATCCTAGGGAGGACGTGCTAAGCACGATGACAGCGGTGCGCGTGGCCGCAGCGGCAAAAGTACACAGTCGCTTTCCGCAAGCCACACTGGTCATGCAAGGAACCGGCAGATTGGTCGTGGATGGTGATAAAGAGATTCGCCACGCAGCCAGACAAGGCGAGTTAATGTCCCAATTGGCAATCAGTCTAGGCGTGCCATCCGATAAAATACTGATGGAAGTGGAATCGCGCAACAGTCGTGAGCATCTGGATGAGATTTTGTCATTCCCAGGAGTCAATCGGAAAACCCCGCTGGGAATCGTCAGCGCCGACTGGCATTTGCGCCGCCTACGCCTGGTTTTTTCCGAAGATTTTGACCAGGTATGGTACTTCCCTGCCAGTGAACCTCCGGTCAGGGTATCGGGAATGGCAAGGATATGGCCAACTGAAGGTGCCCTCAGCGTGTCCCGATTATACCTCAGGGAATGGGGAGCCATTATTTGGTACAAGCTCGGAGGTCGAAGCTCAGGGCGCTAATTGAGGTCCATCGGCAACACCCTTCTCCTTCAAATGTTCCGTGGTTGCGGGCTCAATATGAATCAATACATCCAAAACTTCAGGATGTTTGCCCATAATACTCGCCCGCACTTTGCGCGCAATTTCGTGACCCGCTGCCACCGAAAGGTGTTCCGGTACTTGCAAATGCAAATCTACTTCCAGCATATCACCAATCCTTCTTGCACGAAACTCGTGATAGGCGACGGCCCCCGAAACAGGCAAAATGTGTTCTCTCAAATCGTTCAATACTCCCGCATCGGGTGCCCTGTCTAGCAAATCATGGATGGCAGGCCAGGATAACTTTAAGCCAATCCAGGCGAGATAAGCACCGAGGGCTGCCCCAACCAATGCATCCAGAAACAACCAGTTGTCACCGAACCAAAAGGGCACGGCCACCGCACACAAGGTAATGACAGAAGTCACCGTATCAGTGCGATGATGCCAGGCGTTGACCAATAGCAACCGCGACTTCAACCTCACAGCAACAGCACGGGTGATCCAGAACAGGGATTCTTTTGCCACAATGGATAATGCGGCAACATATAGAACCACAACCGATGGAATGCCACGTGCAGGACTTTGCAACGACTTCAGCGAGCCCCAAAACAGAAGGATGGCAAATGCAAAGATGCTCACTGCAATCAATAGTTGAACCAAGGTTGCGAACCGGTGGTGCCCGTAGGGATGGTCGGCATCTTTAGGTCTATTGGCTATAAATAAACCCAATAACACCGCCACATCTGAAGACAGATCCACCAAGCTGTGCAACCCATCGGCAATCAAGGCACGCGATGAGCCCCAGTATCCAACCACAACTTTGCCAACGCTGAGAATGAGATTTACCACCACACTCAGGTAGGTCACCCGCATCGCATCGCGGTGATTCAGTACCTGCTGGGGCAAGGTATCCATCCTAAGAACTAACCGATCAGGCGCTCCTGCAGTAATAATTCCGCAATTTGTACGGCATTCAATGCCGCCCCTTTAAGAATTTGGTCACCAACAACCCACAAAGCCAACCCATTGGCAAAAACCGTGTCGCGCCGCAGCGACCTACCGCACAATCCCATTGGCCAGCGATTGCCAGCGGAGTTGGATAAACATTTTCCTCAGGCTCATCGACGAGTTGCACCCCTGAAAAATCCCGGATGGCCTGGCGGGCAATGTCCAGATCCACTGGTTGCGTAAACTCTGCATGCAGGGCAATTGAATGTGCCCGCAGCACCGGAACCCGCACACAGGTCGTTGAAACCTGCAACTCAGGCAATTCCAGAATCTTCCGGCCTTCATTGAGCATCTTCAGCTCCTCCTTCGTATAACCATTGACCTGAAAACTATCCACATGCGGAAACAGATTAAATGCAATCGGGTGCGGATAATTCCGTGGAGTTGCAGTTTCGCCGCGAGACCAACTGCGCACCTGGTCCTCCAGCTCAACCATACCCTTAACCCCGGAACCGGAAACAGCTTGGTACGTGCAGGCGACGAAACGCTGTAAGCCAAAACTGCGGTGCAGTGGCGTCAATCCCATCAATGCGATAGCCGTGGAACAATTGGGATTGGCAATGATGCCTCTATGATTGCGCACCGCATGGGGGTTCACCTCCGGCACAATCAATGGCACGCTTTCGTCCATCCGGAAGGCCGAACTGTTATCGACAACAACCGCTCCAGCCTCAACTGCTGCTGGACATAGCTCCTTACTGGTGCCTGCGCCTGCCGAGAAAAACACCAGATCCAAACCTTGAAATGCTTCCGGCTTGGCTTCTTGCACCGTCCAACTGCGCCCTTTGTGAGTAATTACTTTGCCAACGGAACGCGCCGACGCCAACAGCACTAGCTCCTTTACCGGAAAAGAACGTGCGTAAAGCAATTCGATGAGATCTTGACCAACAGCGCTGTGGCGCCGACAATACCGACCTTGTATGCCATATGATTTGCCAGATGAATTATTGAATTTGCGAACCGCCTGCGAGGCCCAGAAAATTGAAGTGCCAGAGGATGCCATAACCGTTTCAGTTGGCGAGCATAAACTTAAACTCTGGCATCAAGGATCGGTCGTACTCCAGTTCGATTGCTCAACAAGTAAAAACCCGGTTTGCAATATAGAGGGTTCGCTGGGAACTCCCTTGGGGCTACATCGTATCGCACAAAAAATCGGCGCCAATCAGCCCCAATGTATGGTGTTCCAGGCACGGGTTCCCACTGGAGTATGTTATGGTGAACGCGCAGACGCCGGCCATGGTCAAAAGGCACTCGTTACAACCAGAATCCTTTGGCTGGACGGTTTACAACCCGGATTCAACAAAGGCGGCAACCTCGACTCAATGCGCCGCTTTATCTATATCCACGGCAGCAACCTACAACAACAAATTCCAACTCCGTTGAGTGCCGGTTGTGTGCTCTTGCGGGACCCGGATTTAATTCAGTTGTTTGATTCCGTGGCTGAGGGAACTTTGGTGTGGATATCTCCCTAACAGCAGCTCATCCACTGCCTTCAAAACCTAAATCCAAATTCTAGCCCAATTGAGCGACCGGGTTGCGGAGCAACGTCTTTGAGAAAGCTGCTGTGATTGCGAACGGTCTCATTCAGTAGATTGCTGCCACTAAGCGTAAGCACATACGTTACGTCGGCAATTTCCCAGGATCTGGATATGGTAATATCCAATAGCGTAAATGCCGGACTGGTTGTCTGATGTGCTAATGTTCCAAAAATACCAGGAGGGACACGGTTTTGGGCCATAGTTCTTGTCACGGAAATTCGCCCCTGCAACCCGCCCCATCGAAAATCGCCCGCGACACCGACCCTACCAGGAGCAATTCTGGGCAAGGGCATATCCCGATCCTGGTCCTCCCCACGCATGTAATCCGCAAATACTCGCAATTGAAATTGTCCCCATAAAGCAGTTTGCCACCACTCACTCACTGCAACAGCTTCAATGCCTCGGAATAATGCCGCCCTTTGCACATAGCTATGGGCAGTCAATCCTTCCACTTCAAATCCAAGATTCTCTGCAAAAATATAGTTACTCACTGCCCGCCGGTATACCTGAAGTCGAAGCGTTCCAAATCTGGAGCGCACTTGCTGGCTTAGCTCAATCAAAAGTGCCTTCTCATTTTCCAGATCAGGATCCGGTATTAAAAAAATCCCCGTAGCCGCGTGGGGTGCCTCGATAAACAACTCCTCAGCGTGCGGAATCCGCCGGGTCTCGGAGAGATGCAATTGAGTCTCCAACATTGGGCTCCAACGATATCTGATATCAAGGCCCACACCATGAACCCACGCACTGCGCGCAAAATCGTCTCGATCCGTACGCCGTGATTTTTGCAGGTCAATTCTTGCCGCAGGCATGATTGCCAACTTACCCAATTCCACCGAATGGACCAAAGCCACCCCTGCATGTTGCGTGCGTGTTGCCAGGTAGTCCTCATCAACCCGGTTGGCTATGTAATACAAATTCCGGTTCGTGTAGTCGTTGATGCCTGTTGAAATCACCAATCGGCTCAGTCCCATGCCTCCCTTATGCTCAGCTTCAAGATTCAACTCACTCTTCCGCTGACCAAATGCATTGATCAAAAATGCGCCCTCTCTTTCTTCCTGATCAAAGGTAGTATGCGCCAACGTCACCTTCAGCGCATTGTTGTCATCCCCTCTTAGTAGTTCCGCTTCATTGAGACTCGCCTGGACTATCCATTGCTCTTGCAATAACTGAATCCTTACCGCATCCAGCGGCGATGGCCCCCAACCGACACTCGTGCCAAATGGATTGCCATGTGTGTGTCCATCCAACGGAACTCCGTAGTCACTGCCAAATCGATGATAGCCTAAGGTCCATTGCACCTTCCTTAACGGCGTGCCTATCGCAAATGCCGTGGCACTGCTTTTAAAATCAGTGTTCGGAACTTTACCAAAGGGGTTTTCAGCTACCTGTCCACGAGCAGATGGCGGCACCCGGAGTCGGTTGTTCGGTCATACTCTTCGGTACGAGCAAATCCAGGTATTTGATAGTCCTCACCATCGCGATACGCATAATTGAGCCGAAACGCTACACGCTCGCTGCCATATCCTCCCAGCAAAACTACTTGCCGACCTCTATTCACAGTTCCATAACCCGCCCGAAAATCACCCGACAAGCCCGGCAATGTCCCAGCCGTTTCCAGAAAATCAGGCCGCACATCCACCGCACCGCCCAAGGCCCCACTACCAAATCTTAAGGCCGCAGCTCCTCGATATATGCGCACATTACTAATAAAGCCAGGATCCAGAGCCACCGCATGATCAGGACTTGAGGCCGATAAATCTCCCATCCCCAATCCCGATTGCAGCACTCCAACCCGAAATCCATCCAACCCACGGATTACAGGTCGCGACACAGCCAACCCAAATGAACTACCCGCAACGCCAGGCTGATCACTCATGAGGTCTACCAACGTCACCGCATTCAACTGCCCTGACCGCGGTCCAACCACTGTATCTGCAAGTTCCAGTTGACTCCCTATAATTCGCGTCTCAACCGCATGATCAGGCAACTCAAGAATCTCTGCCTGTGCCACGCACATACACATCATCTGCATCCAAATACACCCCACCCCAAAAAAACTTTTCTGTTTGCCCCTTGACAGATGTCCGCTCTTATTGAAAGTCATTTGCAATAAAAAATGAAAGCAGTCATAGCAAAATGAGAATCGACAGAACGCAAGCTGTAATTTGTGCGCTGGCACTTGCGGCAATTATTACCCCTGCCCATGCAGACGGTGCTCAGGTGCTTAACCATGGGCATTATGACCTGCGTTTCGAGTTCGATCCAAATACTGGCTGGAATTATGGCATTGTAAATTACGCGACTGGGGAAGTCCTGAACCCATGGACCACTTTTCTTCAATTAGGTCAATCAAGCGAGAGATTAGTCAATAATCAGCTTTCTTTTATGGGTTCACCAGGCAGCACTTTTTGGGTCTTACCTGAACAATTGGAAAGCATTGGCCAGGAAGATGAAGTGCTTTGGCTAGGCCTGGGAGCACCCAATTTCCCACGCAACGTGTTTACCGGCGGCGCGGGCAATCGAGGCAGATTAAGCATGCGCCTGATCGATGTGTCAGGATCAGGCATCGATGCTGGCGGAAGTTTTTTCATGTATCAGAGCGCTTTTCCAAATCCCGTGGTCATTTTCAGTTTTGTCAATGGCACGGTAGGCGGATCACAGATGGTAAATAACATCGTAACTAATTTTCACGCTCACTTTAACTGGGCATTCACCCAACCCGGAACTTACCATGTCAAGTTTGCTATCAGTGGAGAATTAGTGCCCGAATTAGGCGGAACAACAATTACCACTCACGTGATGTATTCATTCCTCGTGGATGATGTCGATACATCAGCACCATTCCCATTCGCACGGCCCATCGGCGCTGGCTGGTACTGGCAGGACGCAACAGGATTTATATACCCTGCCAACAACCACTGGGTTTGGCTGGCGTCCCAGCAATCATGGCATTATTTCCCTGCCCAGCAGCCGCTGGGGCTGTGGTCTGGCACTATTGAGCAAGACGGTCAATGGCATTGGCTGTGGCAACCTCGCTAATCCCGCTTTCCTATGACAAACAACTATAAACTTATCACTCTGGCAGTCGTTTACGCTGCTGGTCAATCAACTGTGCTTCACGCACACGGAGATCATCATGATCATGATCACGATCACGATCATGGCCATCATCGCATTCTGGTTCGGGAGGGTCACGTTGGCATTGCTCTGGGCTTTTCCGAAGAAAAGGGACTGCACTTTTTCGTCGGTCTAGATGGCCACAGCCATGGCCACGGCGGGCATGACTCCTCTCCCGTCCCAATGTCAGACCACGGACACGGACATGATCACGATCACGATCACTTGGATCCCGACAAAGTCGAATTTGTGGTCGGCGGTTTCGGGGCAGTTACTATCGACACTTCAGAACACTTTTTGGCACAATTCGCACCGGTTGGCAGCACGGTATTCCTAATCCCGCAAAGCCGCACCTCACACATCCCCTACCTGGGACTCGAAACCGAAGAACTCAGTCATGAGCAATTTGCGGGATCGGTAAGCATAGAGTTGGATCACTTCCATGTCCCTGAAGGTGGCAGATTTGCAATGTTCACAGTGAATGCTTTGAACGAAATGACCATTTTCTGGGATACCGCTTCAGAAACACAATCTCCATATATGCTGCCTGTGGGCGCGCATCGGCACATGTTTTGGTTGTTTACGGCGCCAGGCGAATACAAAATTGAACTGGAAGCAGAGGCATTCACAACTGGCGGAGACAAACTCGAAACAAAAGCAGACTTCAAGTTCTCTATCGGCGGAAAAGCCGGTTTCTGGAAGCATTTCCACGAAGAGGAGCATGAAGGATGGTACCATACCGATCTGGGTAAGGTTTACGCCTCGCAATGGCCATGGTTTTATCGCGAAAATGACACTTGGTACTACGCATTTGGTACCGGTGGGCCTACCCAACTCTACTGGCGCTGGGATTCCGACGAAATGGTAATTGGATTGTGGTGGATCCCGATGAATTGCCCAGGTTCTGGAAACTGACCAGTTTCTGATTGATATCCCGTGAATAGTGGACATGGAATGAACCTATGTCTGCATTACCGGATTTGACCGCTTTTCGTCGCCGCTTCGCCGAGCTCGACGCCCAAATGGGCGACCCGGGGTTCTTAACGATCCCCGGCGCTCGGCACTTTTAAGTCGCGAGCACCAGAAACTGGCGCGGCTGTTGGGCTTGGCAGACCGATACAATAAGGTACAAGGCGATATTGCCGACAACCGCGCACTCATTCGCGACAACCGTGCCGATGGCGAGCTCCGCGAACTGGCCGAGGCAGAAATACCAGATCTGGAAAACGAGTTGGAGCAACTTTACGATGGCATCCTCGAGGCCATGCTGCCCCCCCGATCCAAGCGATTCGCGCAATACTATCATGGAAATCCGCGCTGGTACCGGTGGCGACGAGGCCGGATTATTTGCCGGCGACTTGTTCCGCATGTATTCCCGGTATGCTGAACGCAATGGGTGGAGGATCGAAGTCATGAGCTCCAACCCAGCTGAGGTCGGCGGCTACAAAGAGATCAGCTTCCTCATCAGCGGTGAGGATGTTTACAAAACCTTGAAATTTGAAAGTGGTGTTCACAGAGTACAGCGCGTACCCGCAACCGAGGCAAGCGGACGCATTCACACCTCCGCCGCAACTGTGGCAGTTTTGCCCGAAGCAGAAGAAGTTGATATCCACATCGACCCTTCAGATCTGGAAATAACAGTCGCCCGCGCCAGTGGTCCAGGAGGCCAAGGTGTCAATACCACCGACTCCGCTGTGCAAATCTTGCACAAACCGACCGGTATGATTGTCAAATGCGCCGACGAACGCTCCCAGCTCAAAAACAAAGCCAAGGCGATGACAGTTTTGCGATCACGCCTCCTCGAAATCAAACAAGAAGAGGAACGCGCAAAATATGCCGCTCACCGCAAGAGCCAAATCGGGTCCGGAGATCGTTCAGAGAGGATTCGAACCTACAATTTCCCCCAAGGTCGCATCACTGACCATCGGATCAATCTCACCCTTTACAACCTCGACGAAGTGATCGATGGCGAATTACATTCTGTCATCGAAGCATTACAGGATGTCGATAAAAAGGAACGCATCGATTTTCTCCTTCAAGCCTCACTCAAGATTCAGTGAAGCCAAAATCCAAAATTAGTCGCGCTGCAATTGCTGCTCTATCAGCCCGTAACGTTATCGCCTTAAGCAGAACAGTTAATGCCTGAAGAACCAAAACCACTTCTGGAAATCTGCAGAAAACCACTGCGTTTTTTTAACAGGGCAGGTTTGGAGAAACCGCGCCTTGAGGCGGAGTTATTGTTAGCGGACACTCTAGGCTGCAAACGCCTCGACTTATACCTACGCCATGAGCAACCACTCTTCGAAAGCGAACTGGCACCGCTGAGAGCAAAGGTAAGACGCAGAGCAAACAGGGAACCGCTGCAGTACATTATCGGTACAGTAGAATTTGGCGACCTGTGCCTGAAGATCGACGCGCGCGCACTCATTCCCAGACCCGAAACAGAAGAATGGCTGCATTGGCTTATTGAGAAATTTGCGTATGCGCAGCCCGCACGCATACTGGAACTTGGAACCGGAAGCGGCGCGATCGCCCTCACCCTGGCCAAGACTTTCCCGCAGGCACATATCGTCGCAACGGATATTTCACAGCACGCCCTCACTCTAGCCAAAGAAAACGCCACCCAAACAAATCTGGACAACACAATAGATTGGCGCTGCGGATCCTGGTGGCAACCTATTGCAGCCAATGAATCGTTCGATTGGATCATCGCCAACCCACCTTACCTCAGCGACGATGAAGTAGCTCAGGCACAACCCGAGGTCCGTCTGTTTGAACCCGCACAAGCACTGGCCTCCCCGGAAAACGGATTGGCAGATTTGCGCCACATTCTCCAATCAGCTCCCAAACACCTCACCCCGCAAGGTCTGCTTGTACTTGAAACCGGAATTGACCAACACCATCAGCTCCATCATATCGCACAGCAGGTCGGTTTTACCCATTCCTTTTCTAAAAAAGATCTTTCTGCGCGCGATCGTTGTTTTCTAGCATCTTTTGGCTTGCCCTTGCCTCAACAACCCACAGTGTAACCAGTCTTTCTTAGGGGCGCCTAGCTCAGTTGGTTAGAGCAACTGGTTTACACCCAGTAGGTCCACGGTTCGAGTCCGTGGGCGCCCACCATTCCCCTTCAGGCATTTTCTCAAAATCCTGATGCGCGCAATGAACAAATGAAGTCTGCTCTATCCAGCGCTGCTTTATGCATTATATAACGAAATTTCTTTGCCATGGTTCAAGGTAGCAGTTGAACTGTTCGTCCTATGGCAAAAGTGGATTTGGATCTTGTTAAATTTATTCTGCAACGAAATGAAATCGACACGCGCACTGTAGCTCGCGTGCTGGACGAAATACAAACCGAATTGCAGATGCAACAAGCCGAAGAACCTCCAGCTCCCAAAGTTAAAAAGCAATTCGTGTTTATGCTGTCCGATCCCACCGGAGATCTGGAAGGTAAAGACTACACAGGTTGGGTACTACAGATTCCCGAGGAAGATAGTCCCTTGGCCGCCGAAGAAAGGTTGTTCAGGTCTGCCTACGAATTCAACATTACCCCAAAGGGCAGACGCATGCCTGTCAAAACGATTGCTGAAACGTGCGAGGTTGTGTCCACACGTATTACCAAGGAACAAAATATCTGGATTAAGACCAAGGAACCCGTTCTTGTTGTGCGCACCAGCAACAAAATTCCAATGGAAAAAATTGAGAAGTTGCGCAACGAGTAACCGGGTATCCATTGTTTCGTGCTTGCACGACAGCTACAATTTTCAGACCTTCCATTATGCAAGCAAATGAGTTGTTTGATTGGCCCGAATCCCTCAGCCAATTCGCACACTGGTTCCCCATGGATGCCCCCCCTTGGCAGTGGTTGCCAAATATTCAAAAAGCATTGGCCGAAATTCTACCCAGAGAGGTCGAAAGAATGCGCAATTGGTCAATGGGAGTCTGTGTCGCCGGTGATGTCTTTATCCACCCCACAGTTCGATTGCCATCTACTGTACCATCCAAGGTCCAGCCTGGATCGGTCCCCATGTCGAACTTCGACCGGGAGTCTATATTCGCGGCAATGTAATTGTCGGATCTGGCTCCGTCCTCGGCAACTCCTGTGAATATAAAAACTGCCTCCTTCTTGAGAAGGTGGAAACTCCTCACTTTAATTACGTCGGTGATTCCATTCTTGGCAACCGGGCACACCTCGGCGCCGGCGTCATCTGCGCCAACCTGCGCCTCGCAAGAGATGAGGTTGTCATGCGCCTTCCCGAAGGCAAGGTCCGAACCGGGCTGCGCAAAGTCGGTGCCTTTGTCGGCGATGGCGCTGAGGCTGGCTGCAATAGTGTTCTTCAACCGGGAACCGTTCTCGGGCGCCGGGCAGCCGTCGTCAGTATGCCATTCTCAGGCTACCTGAAAGCAGATACTATAGCGCTTCCAGAATCTAAGTTCCGCACACTCCCCCGCTAAAATCCACTTCAAAAAAAACCGCATCCAAATACGGATGCGGCTGCATTATCTAAAACTGTATTTCAAGCCGTTTGCAGCTTGGGAATCATCGCTGGAATATCCACTTCATGCTTGTGCTTACGCTTCAAAACACGAAGCCGGGAACGACGACGCAACATTCGGTCAAGCTTCTCCACCAATAAATCAATCGACTTATAAAGGTCCTCCGACTCCACCGTAGCTATCATCGGCGGCCCTTTAATTTCGATGTGTCCCTTTGCTGCAAATTCTTTCTCGCGGGTGGTGTTCAAACTATATGCCACTTCAACCCGCAGCCGAATGATATGACCTTCATGCTCAAACAACTTCGCAACCTTTTCCTGCACGATCGATTTTATCGCCGCAGTCAGTTCAAGATTGTGACCGGAGATGATGACATCATTGACTCGATTATTCATGATTACTGTCCTTATCTTTTTAGCGTTTGTTTTTCATTTATCAGCCTACTATCAGGCTGGGTTTAAGGAACTCTTGCCAGGGTTTAAAATCGGAACCACTGGGTGCGACAACACAGAAAATGTCGCTGGACCACAGGGTAAACTTTAAGGATTCCGATATGTGATGATATACCCATAAGCTAGGATGAACAATACGGGCGGGTATAAAATATTGCAAGATAAACTTTTCGATTTTGACCGAATTTTGCAGACAGCAGCTGAAGCACTTGGCTGCGGGAACTGCAAACTCGGCCTTGGCTATCACACCTTCTGGTGTAATTGTATTGCCAGCTGAATGGATATGAAGTGATTTCCATAGACAAGGAACCAATTGAGTAAAAATGGTCGAAACAAATATTTCTGTGACTCAGGGAACTGCCATACCGCCAAGCGGAACTACCTTTGATGTGATCGTAATGGGCGGAGCTTTGGCAGGAGCTTCAACGGCCCTTTTGTTGCGCAGGCGGTATCCCAGACTGAGGGTTTTGGTTGTCGAGCGCAGTGAACAATTCACCCGGCGAGTGGGAGAATCAACGGTGGAAATTAGTGCCTATTTTCTGACGCGCGTACTGGGCTTGACGCAATATCTGAATCAGCATCATCTGAACAAACAAGGTTTACGCTTCTGGTTCCACCGCAAGGGAGAAACCTGCGCACGCTCCTGCAGTGAAATCGGCCCCGGATATAATGTCCGCATTCCGGGCTACCAAGTCGATCGGGCAACATTGGATAGCCACATTCTGCAACTCGCCACTGAAGCAGGCGCTCACCTACTACGGCCTGCAGAAGTAAAATCTGTCGAGTTGGAACCTGGAGGCCATTCAAGAGTCCACATTACCTGCGCCGGTATGCAAACGGAGTATTCCGCCCGATGGGTTGTCGATGCAACCGGTACAGCAAGATTTCTCGGTCGAAAGCACGGCTGGATAGAGGTAAACCGCGAACATCCAATTGCATCCATATGGAGTCGCTGGCGTGGAGTCAAAACCTTGGATGATTTAGACGTGCGCGAGCAATTACCAGGACTGAAAATGCGCGGGCACGGTACTAGGTTCACAGCAACCAATCATCTGGTAGGAGAAGGTTGGTGGGCTTGGATCATCCCTCTGAAAGGCGAAGAAACCAGCATTGGAATTGTATACGATGAACGTATCTGTGCACCTCTGGATGGAGACAAACCGGTAGATAAGTTACGCAATCTCCTCTGCAGCCATCCATTGGGGAAATTGCTGCTATCCGAGGCAACACCAGACCTCGAGGACATGCATTACCGCAAAAACCTGCCCTACGTCTCGCGGCGCTTTGTCGGCGATGGTTTCACGTTAATTGGCGATGCAGCTGGATTCATCGATCCATTTTATAGCCCTGGAATGGACTGGGTTTCGTTTGGTGTCTGTAGCACCGTTCACTTGATCGGACGTGAGCGCAACGGCCGGAAAATCGATGCCTTAGTCAGTCGCTTGGATGAAGATTTTAAACTGTCTTACGAGCGATGGTTTCAAGCCATTTATCGTAATAAATACGAGTATATGGGAGACTTCGATCTCATGAAACTGGCTTTCAGGTTGGATCTAGGTCTGTACTATTTCGGCGTGGTTTCCCAACCCTACGAACGCGGCTGGAGCGGCTTATTGCGACCAGCTTTTTCCGGCCCGCGCAGTCTCTTGCCATACAGGCTAATCCGATTATACAATATCCGCCTCGCCACCATAGCACGGAAACGAAGGGAGCGTGGTATTTGGGGATACAATAATCATGGCAAGTCTTATATGTTCAACAGCTACACTCTCGACTGGAAACTCCCGCTTCGCATCACCATTGCCTTGTTCGGCTGGCTGGCATTGGAGTTAAAGGAAGGTTGGCGCAGCTGGGCCAGCAACCTCAAAACAAGTCCACAGTAACCAATAACCTCATTTTCCGGACAGTCCATAAACGCACACACTCCCCAGACGGCCCTTTTCTGGACAGTCCATATACGCGCGCCCGCCCCAAGCGCCCCTTTTCTGGACAGTCCATTATCTTGCATGGCTCCACGCCTTCCTTTGCCTGCCTTCTTTTTAGTTTTAGCGCCTCTGAACTCTGCCTACGCCCTTGATTGCGGCTTTCAGCTACGCAACACGGGCACGCGAAAGCCGCCCGCGCTTCTCAGTCCGGGGGTTTTGCCATCGACGCTTCCCAGGACAGCTTCACTCTGTCCTCAACTCCAGCAGAT
>JAJOKB010000067.1 GCA_021208135.1 Verrucomicrobiota bacterium
CTTTAAAAAACCAAAAAACGTGCCCACGAACACTTCCCGGAATGGGTGTGGAGTCAGGATCAAAAGGTCCACTTTCTCGAGAACAAGGATGGAGCCAAGGGACTATACATTCACGACTGGTTGACCGACCGTGCTGTTGACTTCATTCATGCAGCCAAGGAAGATACGCGTCCCTTTTTCCTGTATCTCGCCTACACGCTGCCGCACTCGGATTTGGCTGTCCCTGACGACCAGGTTTTGAGAGGAGATGGACCGAATGCAGTTTTTGCTGCCATGGTCGAGCGATTGGATAAAGACATCGGTCGTTTGCGCGACTATCTCCGGGAACTGGAACTTGCCGACAATACTCTGGTCATTTTTACTGCCGACAACGGTCCACACAGCCAACAAGGCAAAAGCAATGACTATTTCCGCGCTTCCTACCCTCACCGTGGTGAGAAAAGGGATTTATTGGAGGGCGGTATCCGTGTGCCATTTCTGGCGGTTTGGCCTGGTTCCATTGTGCCCGGCAGCCGCTCCGCCCATGTTTCGGCATTTTGGGACTTCATGCCCACGGCCTGTGACTTACTGGGAATAGCCCCACCGGAAGGTATCGATGGCATCTCCTATTTGCCGGCGTTACTCGGTATGCCCAACAGACAACACACCTACCTGTATTGGGAATTTTTGCACAAAAATGATGCCAGGCAGGCTATCCGGTTTGGCGATTGGAAACTGCTTATTCAAGGCAACGTTGGTCCGCAACTGTTTCATTTACCTACCGATCCTGCGGAAATGCGCGACTTGGGGGACAGCTATCCCGTTATCAGGTCCGCCTTGCTTGAGGCACTGCCCCATCTGCGCGAACCGCATCCTTTGTTCCCTTTTACTCCACGATTCTAAATTTCTATGAACAAGACAATTTGTACCATAATGGCTTTGCCCTTAATACTGATCAACGTCGCCCAGGGATCGCAGGTTCAGGAGATACACTCCCCGCGTTCAGTGGTTCCCTTCGATTCAGACTGGGCGTTTCAGTATTTTCCCGAGAGTTCCGTTCCTGAATTCGCTGCTGCAGTCAAGTATGATGATTCTTCATGGGCACCGGTGGCCACCCCCCACACTTGGAGCACTTTTGAAACTACCGGTGATATTCATCCGTTTATCATGGAGGCTTCAGAGCGGCGCGATCCTTACTGGTGGCGCGGTTGGGGCGTTTACCGCAAACAATTTTTTGTGGGTGAGGAATGGGGGCAAAAGAGGATTTTTATCGAGTTCGATGGGGTGCAAAAGTACTCCAGAGTGTATCTTAACGGTCACTTCCTCGGAGAGCATAAGGGCGGTTATACCGGTTTTTCATATGACCTGACCCAATTTTTGCACTTGGACGGCACAACGCCAAATGTGGTGGTAGTCGTCGTATCCAATCGTCGGGATGACCTGGTCGGTGGCATTCCTCCTATGACTGCTGGTAATTTTAATGTTTATGGAGGTATTTATCGTCACGTTCGGATTGTTGCCACCGATGAGATTTACTATCCTTTTGAGGGCTCTGCCCAACATCAGGGAGGTATCTTTTGGCAAACTCCCATGGTCAACGAACGCCGCGCTACCGTGCGTATCGATGGCTGGTTGATGAACGTTCGCAGTGAGCCAGCATCTGTTGAGGTGACAACGGAGATTTTGGATCCGCAAGGTGCCGTCGTTGCCACCGTCTCCACACCTGTATCGCTTGCCCCTTCTCAAATTACGCAGTACCAGGTGCAAAACATTTCTATTCCGCAGCCTTTGCTTTGGAGTCCGGAAACGCCGAATGTGTATGGTATCCGCTCAACAGTGATTGAAGCGGGCGTCGTGCGCGATCAACACAGGGCACCATTGGGTTTAGATGGTACCGCTGGGATCACGCTACCAATACCCTCTATTGGAATGGAAACCCGATTGTCATCAATGGCACCAATCGCCATCAGGAGTATCCATGGATAGGGGATGCCATGCCCCATTGGATGCACCTCCGGGACACTTTGGATATGCGCAACAATCTGGCGCACAATTTTACCCGCACTGCCCACTATCCTCAGGACCCGTATGTTTATCACCTGTCAGATGAACTGGGTCTGATCACCGTTGCCGAAGTGCCTAACATCAAGTCACTCGCCTTCGGAAAAGATATTCAGTTCAACAACGTGTTGGAGATGGTCAGGCGGCTGCGCAACCATCCATCGATCTTTATGTGGTCGGTTGGCAATGAAACTGACAGCGCTGCTGACAGTGCCTGGGTTGCCGCTGAAGATCCGACCCGTTACATCCACCAGCGCAAAACTGAAAACTTTGGTCTTCATATTGACCATGATCATACCAATCTGGATATGGAAAGTCTGCTCCGCGTCACGGTGCGCGATGGTACACCAGAGAGGTTAAGGATTTGCAGCCAGAGGACTCAGAATTCCTGCCAAAAAGCGGGCAGGAAACCGGAACAGAAGAGTGGCAACACATTCAGGCACGTGTTCAGGATGCGAGCATTCGTGGTATCGTGAATGCTCAGGGAGTCGCCTGGCTGTACGCGGATCACGGTGCAGACCGCAACTACCGCAATTCACCGCTTCAGAATGTCAATGCCAAGGGCTGGGTGGATTTGTACCGAATTCCTAAATACATGTACTATCTCTGGCAGGCCAACTGGCTGGAGCGTCCCATGATTTATGTCCGTCCGTTCTATTGGCAAAACCAGTTTGTCGGACAACTGCGCCCCATCCAGGTGGATTCCAATGGCGATGAAGTGGAACTGTTTGTCAATGGCATCAGTCTGGGGAGAAAATCCGTCAACACCGCGAATTTCCAGACAGTCGAGTATCTCGATGTACCTGTCCAGCCCGGTGTCATCGAAGGGATTGCTTTCAAGTCTGGAGTTGAAGTTGCCAGACAACAATGGACCATGCCAGGACCAGCTGCCGCAGTGCAACTCAGAGCCTCGCATGCATCCATGCCTGCTGGTCGCCACGGTCTCATTGAGGTGATTGCCACTATTGTAGATGCCGACGGGCACCCGGTGCTCGGAGCCAGACCCGACTTGCATTGGAGTGTGGAGGGTGCTGCTACGCTGGTCGGACCTGCCCTTTGGACTCGATGATTTTGACAAAAACCTGGATATCAGTGGTCCATGGTATATCGATACGCCGGTAGCCAACCTGATCCGCTCCACCCATCAAGCAGGCGATGTCATCGTCAGAGTCAAGGCGGAGGGCCTGAAGACCGGAACGGTCAAGCTGAAGTCGGTTGTTGAGGCACACCCGGCTTCGCCGATCACCGTTGTCCCGCTATTGCCCGATGGGCGCATGGCAGTTGCCCGCAAGCCCGGTTTTGAGCAACCCATGGCCAGAGTGCAGGTGTTGGAACGGCGCTCAGGGGATAATGTCCGGTTTGCTTCCGGGCCCAATCAAAGAGATGAAATCAGTGCATGGGTTGCAACACTCCATGCCTCTCCTGTCCCTGATGATGCCGCTTTCCGGTCGTTGGTGCGGAGAATCCACGACAACGTCCTGCGCACGGGTGGAGAACTCATCATGGAGACTACAACTTTCAGGTGGACCAGTACAACGACTTCAGATCCATCGAACGTTTTCTGGCAGATTTACCCAAACACCCGGCTTACAAAAGTCAGTGGGTAGAATTGCTTTACGCAGGGTTCTACCAGTTAGGACGGCCCATTGACCTGGAAAAATGGGAGGCTTTTTTCCGCTCCATTCCGGTCGAAGGTCGTTTCGTTGTGACCACTTTTCATCACAATCCCAATGAGGGTATTCACGACGAATATCGGCGCACTGAGTATTTTCACCGTGTGCGTGCTCCTTCGCTCCAAGATTTACTCGTTCATTTTGATCCAGACTGGGCGTCTTTGGATCCTCAACAACAGGGTCAATTTATCGCCTATCTGGTATCCATCAATCCAGCGCTGCAAATCGCAGGCTCGGATATCGAACGACCTTCCTCAACCCGTTTTCGTATCTGGGTCCCTTCTTTGGAGGCCCTCCAGTCTGCTGTTAACTTGTCCGCAAATCCGTAATACTCAATCACAATGAAAAACCCATCACGCTTAGTTAAGTTCGGCGTAACTGCCCTCGCCATGTTCTCAGGTGCTTATTCCGCTATTGGCTACGGTTTGGTCGTAGCGCCTGGGACTCATTCGATAACAATCCCAATTATGTCGCTGGATCTCATCTGGTCGATCAAACCCTCGCTCCAGCCGGTACACGTTTCGGATTGGTGTTTAACGTGACCACGGATAAAGGTTCCACGGTAAAACAGGCCTCACGGCAATCCACAGATGGCACCTTTGGTCCGGCCACCAATCTCACGACATGGGACGGAAATCCAATTTCCGCCAACACTGCGGAGAATTCAGCCTTGCGCATCAATAACAATGAATCGCTCAACCTGACCTTTAACAATTCCTCCGGAGCGCCAGTACAATTATCGTATTTTCTATTTGATTACGGTAGATCCAACAATACCGCGCCGGCGACCATTTCATTGACCTTCATAGACTCTAATAATCAGGAAACCTTATTGTTTTCCGACAGCAATACCCCAAACACCGGGAGTATTGGCGACTATTCCGATTTTGCCGTCAATCTCAGCAGCTACACTATTGCCGCTGGCGATTTTTTCACGCTGCGTCTCACTGCCACCAACGGCAGCAGTGGTGGCAATATCGACAACACCGCACTGACTGTGATTCCTGAGCCATCCACCTATGTGGCCATTTTCGGTCTGCTGGTGTTTGCAATGACAATTGCACGTCGGCGCACGAAATAGTAATTGCTTGCGATTTAGGCCAGTTGAGGGGATCCAAGCCCTCCTTCGAGCGAAGGAGGGCTTTTTATTTCCCAGTCACTGCCTTCTGGTCCAGTAGAATCGCAGGTACTATACCTCCACCCAGATGAATCCGAATTATGGATCCAGGTTGGAGTCCGTGATTTTCCACAATTTGCCTGCTGTGTAAGGACACCCGGTGCACTGTTACTCCTTCCAGATTCACCGGTCTTATGTGCGCAACAGGAGTGATGCGTCCTGTTGCTCCTGTACTCTCCACGATGCTTTGAATTTCAGTAACGGCGGTTTCTCCAGGATACTTCCAGGCCGCAGCCCAACGCGGTGCCCGTGCGGTATGTCCCAATTGTTCCTGTTGATTGCGCGCCTCGACTTTGATCACCAGTCCATCCGTAGGATAGTTGAGACGGTGCCGTAATTCGGCAAACTGAGAGACCTTTTTCAGTACCTCATCCTTAGCAAGGTGTTCCCAGGAGGGTTTGGGCACGGCAAAGCCCAAACTCTCAAGCCATTGAATGGTTTCGCTCTGCGACTCGGGCTCCCAATGTCTTGGTGCTGAACGAAGTTCAAAGGCCACGAAACTCACTGTTTTTTCAGGCAATGTCCCGATATCATTCACTCTCAATAGCGCCGCCACTGCATGACGTGGTAATGGATATGGATGGGCCTTCATCGCACTGCGCCAATCGTTGATGCGCTCAAATTGCGCCAGTGTCGCATATAGCTCCCCACGCACTTCCACAACTTGCCAATTTTGCAGTGCCGGAATGATTTCCGGTATAGCGCTCACCCGAAGCACATTCGCCGTCACTACACGACCTTCGCGACCATCCCCTCGGGTTAATGCATACGCCAGTTCACCTCGTTTATAAACCAGACTCAATGCCACACCATCGTACTTTGGTTCCAATCGGAATCTTTCAGGTGCAACGCCCCGCCGCTCCATGCGTCCCAAAAAGCGGTGCCAATCAACTTCCGTATGCAACTTTTCCAGGGACAACATCGGCGTCCTGTGCGCCACCCGGTCTGTCCATTCAGCCTCAATGTCTCCAGCACGCCATTGTCTGCCTGTCAGGTCACGCCACTCAGCCGCAAGTGCATCGTACTCACTGTCACTGATCTCAGGACTGAGTTCTTCCCAATACAGCCTATCATGCCGGTTCAGCTCGCCCCTCAACCAGGCAACTCGATCAGGGGCCGCCGCACCACCACAATGCGCTACACAAATGACGATTGTTATCAAAAATCTAATCATAACATAGATATGTCATGACAGAGGTTGGCTGGACGTCAATTGCTAACTATAAAAAGATTGTATTTTGTTGTGAGTGGGCGTTGGCGGAGGGCTCAATCATTCAGGGAAATGGCGATCCTGAGGAAGAGGGGAGTGTTGGGTGTGGTTGAGAAGGAAGACTGGAAATAGTAGAATTCGCTATCTTGCTGAATGAGCGAGATATTGGCTGAACTGACCGGGTGCCAAGAGAGCAAGTCTGCGGACCACTGAGGCGTGAGGTTCCAATGGAGGGCGAATTTATTAACGCGATAAAGCAGACTTAAAGTGCCATCGGGTAGTGCGCTAATTTCGACAGCGTCATTAATGGAGCCGTAGCCTGGTGTAAGGCCGAAGAGATAGCTTTCGATGTTGGTGACAGCTGATCCGCCCGGACGGTCCATGGGTCCGGATTCATGTTCTGGTACGTGAGGGAAAGAGGCGATCCATGCTTCGAAGCTGTGAGGATCACCAGGTTCGTTCCCGGCGTCGAGCGTACCGATGGTGGCAAAAAATCCTTTTCCATCGCCGCCGGTGGGTTCGGCTTGGATGGGATTAACGGTGTGCAAACGGTACTCACCTTGAAGTGGCGCAACAGTACCACCCCACGCTATTCGGTTGTTTGAATTGCCTGGAAATTGTCGTACTGCAACTGCATTGGTTTCGCCGAAGCTAAGTCTGGTTATATATTCTCTGGTGGTGAAGTCTGGAGACATAACCAAAAGGTATGCACCTCCGGTATAGTATTCAGGTTCAAACGGATTGAAAGCGGTGGTTTCTGATGTCGGGGAAAACAGGTTCGTTCCAGGGATGGGCAGTCCGAAAAAGGACATGCCCCCCAGATAAACTCTGCCATCGGAATCCGCCTGAATATCACCCCGTTCGACTCTGGTTGCGCTTCCACTGTTGTCGCTGTTGCGACGGGCGGTGAATTCTTTAATGGCCAAAGCCTCGCCGGTGAGTGGGTTGAATCGGCCAAACACTGTTTTATGTTCAGCTGCTGTGTTGAAGAAGGAGTGAAATGCGTCTCCCCCAATAACGGGTGCTGGTTGGGTTAAATCAAAAGGGTTGTAGCGAAACTGATGATTGCCACCTGCTGATTCAAACGCGACATAAAGCAATCCGTCGGCGCCAATGGAACAGCGTAACCCGCGTGTATCAGCCATATTGTTGGTCCAACGATTGAGATGAAGGTCGGGATCACTGAGATTATTGTCGGCTGTTCCTGGAGTGGCGCTGTTGGAAACGGGCCATCCATAAGCCCGGTAAACCAGATTGCCGGAGAAGTCACGTGCTCTGATAAAGGCGACCTGTACGGGGGTGTTGGGACCATAGTCTGTGCCGCCATGGGCGAATGCCTGACGCCACCCTGTGTGAATGATCAAGTCGATGTCTTGATCCCGGTAGATAGCCACATCCTGGGTATTCTCGCTGCCTGCAAAAGACCCTAGCAGGGAACCGTCCGCTGCGTACACTGTAAGCGTGCCCGGACCGGCAGCAGAATCCACATTCGCGCCAGGATTGGAAGGCCGGAGTACAACAACTGTTCCGTCTTTCCAGGAATCAACCCGATAAGAGAAGCCATCTTGAGCGAGTCTGGACCAAATCAATACTGGATTGTTGGAATCTGAGACATCCAATTTCAGTAGTCCTGCATCCCAGGCGGCAATGTAGATCCGGTCATTGTCATCGATAGCTATGTCTACCACGCTGTTTGACACTCGGGTCGCACTGAGCAGGGTCCTGCCGTCTTCAGCAAATAATAGTAGAGTTCCCATGCTTTCAGAGGTAGCGCCGTTGAGCAGAATAGGACTTACGCCTGCCGGGTTGGATCCGCTAATGTTGGCTATCATCGCTAATCTTCCATCTGATAGAAATCGCATACCTCTGACCGCATCCCCCTGGCCGGATCCACTCAGCCATGTGGCATGTTCAATCTCGTATTCCTGATATCCGCTGATCACTTGTATGGTAAAACTTTGGTGCGCAGTTCTTGTGTCGTCGGCGGTAGCCAGCAATTCTACTGAACTAGTGCCGATTTGCGCAGGTGCAGTCCCCTGGAGTAAAGCTTGACCATTACCCTGATCCACCAAAGTGAGCCAGTACGGAAGTTGGGATGCACTCAGTGTGAGGTTAGCACTATTTAAGGGATCCATCATCTGAACAATGTATGAGTACTGCTCTCCTGCCACAACTTGCGTAACCGGGGCCGAAGTAAAAACAGGAGGCGTTGAAGGTGGCGTTTGATTTGTGCTGAGACTAACGTTCGATACCGTGAAGTTACCTTTTGCCACCAGTGCCAGCGCATTGATGGTGGTTGGACCGCCTTGGGCGAGATTATAGGTGGATGTTACGGTAGCAAATCCGCTTGTAGAGGAATTCGTCCAACCTATGGAGTCGATTGTGCCGCTGCTTGTTCCATCGGATCGCGCTGTCCTGAATGTGGATGACAGCCTAATTTGGGTCTCTGAAATCCGTGTCAGCATGAGGCTTGCAGCCCCCGATTGAAAGTCTTGATTGAGGGCTGCCCTGTGTCCTCCGGTAATTTGTCCTCCATTACCATCAATTTGGGCCGTATCCGATGACCAATTGCGCTCGCGATCCATCAGCGGTTGGGAACCTTGTCCTTGCCTGTAAACGCCGAAATTGACACTGCCATTGCTGTTGCGGGTGCCGATGGCGTGAAAGTAGCCTTCCCAAGTGTCCGTAATGTGAACTTGTCCGTCAGTTGTAACATTATCGCCTTGGAAAAAGCCAAACATTACCTGCTGCCTTGCGTTATTTGATCCTCCTCCTGACCAGTTGAAATCGATGCGCACATAGTCGCCGATTTCGGAAAGGTTGTGATTGTCGAAGCTTTTGACAAGTCCTTGATAGGCATCGTTTCCACTATGCGCAAATTGACCGCTGGAGCTGTTATAGGTGCCGGAGTTGATGGCAAATAGTTCTGTTTGAGGCTGCTGCGGCGGCGGTTCCGTAGGATCCGTTGGATCTGTGTTGTCATTCTCCAGCACAGTCAAGTCAGCGGGGTCACTGATGATTGTACCGCTTTCATTGGCAACGACGACATCGAAAATAGCAGAATCCGTCAGTGCGACAGCGGCAATCGTGTAACTGCTGGAGTTCGCATCAGAAATGGCGACTCCGTTCTTGCGCCATTGGAACGTGGGTGTGGGGTGGCCCACTGCGCCCACTGTGAAAGTTGCTGAATCGCCCTCCTGAACCGTCAGGGATTGAGGCTGGGATAGAATGATAGGGGGGCTGTCCTGGGTCGGATCGACCCCCAGAACTTCAACATAGTCAAGGTAGAAATGCCCCCTCGATTCAGAAAGGTTGGGGTAGGGGCGAGGCAGTCCTGATGCTGGTGGCCTGTTGCTTATCACGCGAAAACGCACAGTGTGTTCGCCATAGGGCAGGACGCCGGTGGAGTACACTTTGCGTTGAAACATGTGTCGCAGGGGCATACCAAAAACCGCAACCGGTGTAGACATGTCGTTTATAAATACCTCACATACCACGAATTGCGAAGACGACCCTCCTTCGAATACGTCAGCTGCAAACACATCCAGCTGGATACCTGTGAAAGTTACTTCGAATTGCCCACGGGGTCGAAAATAGTCATTGGTCTTGTGAACCGAATTTAGATAAGTATCATCAGGCAGATATTGCACTCCGCCCAGCAGTGCTTTGTCGCTCAGATTATACTGCACCATGTCGGAGTAAGTGAGGCGTGGATCCATATTGCCAATACGTGTACGCTCCACCCCATACATAACCTCAATTCTATTACTGACAATCGTATGCTCTCCCACCGTTATTTCGGCATGTAAAGAGTGCTTGCCGTAAGGTGCTTCGGTCCAATCATAAATCAAGGTTTGACTGCCGCTGACGGAGGCAATCTCAGTACCATTGGCGAAAAGCCTTAACGCATTGATTCCGGTATTTGAGAAATCAGCACCCCGGACTTTGATAGACAAAGGACCGTCGCCCGGAATGGTGGCACCGTGTGCGGGCCAGGTAACTTCAGCTGCCGCCACTTCACCCTGCAGTCGATGTTCCAACTGCGCCGCATGCAAATCCAGAATGGCAGGAACTGTGTTGGGCTCGACGATCAGAGTCCCCTTGAATCCATCGGTGACTCCACGTGCATTGATAAAGCCATTGTCGATCGGTCCGCGCACTCCTACCAACGCGCCATTGGGCATCATTTTGGGCATGTTTACCCAGGTGCCTACCTCCACGTCCAGATTCCAGTGTACCGCACGCCGACCCAACGCAGGTCCTGCCTTGGCGTTGCCACCCTGTTCGGCTGTATTGCGGATAAGTACCTGATTGGTGTGAATGATATCAAATGGTACCGCACGGTGGTAATCAAAACAACCGTGTTCCATATATATGTCTTTAAATACATTGCCCGATGTAAGCCACTCATTGAGCAAACCCATGTGGCCACGCATTCTAGGATAGGATTCCAGTGGTACCAGAAAACGGACGCCCTCGATTAAATTGTCAGCTGACTCCACTCGTGAGTTGATCAAGTTGTGTACAGAGCGATTGGTTTCATTGCGAATGGTGACGTCTGAAATGGTTAGATTTTTACACGCCGATGAGACCACTGACAGGTGATTATCAATAGTTTCAAGGTCGCGTACCCAGCCATTGACTACGCGATTCATATGCACTGCGGTAAAGCCGCCACTGAATTTTTCCCGCCAATCCTCTATTGAAGGGTATACAACGAGATCATCGATCAGCAACGTCTTTTCGTTGTTTATCGTACCACCATTGATCCTGAATGTAATCTGCATGGTGGGATTATCGTTATTTTTTGCATAGAGCCCAAACTCTACCCAGTCGGTGTTGGTAAGATTAGCTGTGTTTACAAAATTCCGGTGACTGGTCACTCCATCTATCAATATTGAATATGAGCTGGCAGTCCCAAGCTTCGCGCGAACCGTCACATAGATGTTTTGCCAATTGGGCAGATTACTGAGGGTGTAGGTGATGGATCCGTTGGATGCGGTTTGCGTAACTGTTGCAATTCTTCCGCCGTTTAATCCTTCTCCTCCATCTGTCAGGGTGGCGTTGGTCGCTGTCCAGCCAGCTGTGCTGAAAGCACCGTCCTGTTCAAATTTGAAATTACCTGAATATGGGGAACCATCAATGTATTCAATGGTGTTAAAACCTCTCACGGTGAGGTGTTCCACGCCAACATTTCGCAGGTGCGAGCCCATCGCATACACTTGGCAGCCCCAATTTATACCATCGCTGCTACCATCTTTTATGGCAACCCTCAATGGCTGCCGCAATGTGATGGTGTTGCCATTCACCGCAGCAACTTCCACTGGCCACTGATACCTGTTGTACAGCGGCGGCCTCAACCATTCGGAAGATCCCGCCTGATGCCAGTTTTGGATACTCCAGGATGGATAATCGGCCAATTCGTGTGGCAGCGAAAGCTCATTGTCCAGCTGCCAGTGCAATACGATCATCTGACCAGGCTGAATTTGACTGGCGTCAGTCAATGTAAGACTCGTCGCGCCCCGAGGGTATTCGCCTACAATATCGGCCAACTTCTCTGCGCGCCGCCAATATTCCCAAGGATGTGGATCATTGCCGTTATAGTTACCTCCGATTCGCTGGTTGTGCTCCCAAGAATCCCAGGGAATAAAGTCAAAGGTATCCAGCCCGCGGTGCCGGTTGATGAATGTATCCTCGATCGGGCTAATCCAGATGTGTCCTCCTGTCCACGACCAGGGTGTAAAGTCTGTGTTGCGGTACGTGAGCAGGCTTTCCAGATTGTTGTTGAACTCAAGAATGGTGGCTGCCGTTGACCCCACTTTTTCTTCCGTACCCATTCCCCTCAGCACGACACCGCTGTGGCGAATGAATAACATACCTTCGAATTCATAGCGTCCGGCAGGCGCCAAAACCGCGCCTCCACCCTGGGTTCCAGCGTGATCGAGTGCAGCTTGAAAGGCATGCGTATTGTCAAAACCAGGTATCGGTTGAGCCCCAAAATCCATTACGTTGGCTACGACCGGCAACTGCGGTATGGGAAACTCGCCTCGCATGTATCCCGCAAAACTGTTGTTGGGTATATGCGTATGATTATCGGGATTTGCAACGTAGCTATCCCACAGTTCAGTCGCTGTTTGGGCCGATAGCCCGCAGGCCAGCGTTAACGTTGCGGCTACTGTCCGTATAACAGAGTAATGGAAGCGTATCTTCATAGTCAGAACCTGGGGCAGGGATTTTCAATGGGTCTAAGTGTACGCAGTTTATCCTGACCACTCCATGCAGTCTATCCGCATTTACGTATAAAATTCCTGAATTTGCGAATGTTCTATGCTGTCACTCACTGCGCAAAATGGGAAAAATTAAACGCTTTCACGTATATTCACCGATTCGGTCACCTGATAAACTTGTGTGGTTAAAAATGTCCGAAACTACTACCACTTTGGCGCACGTGAAGTTTGTGAGTCACATGGGGTGCAGGGGGACACATTTCAACCAACACAACTCCAGAAATCACAATGAACAGATTATCCAAAGCCCTACTAATCGCCGGTTTATTTGGCGCGTCCACCGCATACGGTCAGGTCGTTTTCAGTCAGGATGCCGGCTCCATGTACACCATTAACGACGGTACATTCAATCAGGCCACAGGCGCGTTTACACGCAATGTAGCCACTGAGCCAGCCGCAAGCCCTTATCAGGGTGTGGTCCTCAGTTTTCCGACAGTATCCCTCGCTGAGGTCGGGGATTTCGTTTCGGTCTCCTTCAAATTGACTGGTGGAGGCAGCAACAACTCTGCTCAGAATTTGGCATTTGGTTTCTTCAGCGGTGCCGCTGTGACAGCCAATGCTGCCACAGCGACTACGGATGGTTGGGTCGGTTTCTTTCACGCACCAGCAACCAGAAGTTCTAATGGCGATGTAAATTTTGGTGTCTACAGGCAAGGTGCAGGCGCTGCTGCCCTGATGGCTCACTCCACTGCATGGAATTCCGTCAGCGCCTCGGTCAACGGGAATGGCGGTGTAGTTACCGGAGGTTTTCGACCCCCGCTGAACCAGGCAGTTACCGACAACCAGGTGACTGTATTCCTGGAAAAAATCTCTGAAACCCAGGTGCGCATGACCAGTACCTTCGCCACCCCGCGTACCGACGGTTCCGGATCTGGCACTATTGATGGTATCGCTTGGTCGACCAGTGTTACCAGTGGTATAGCAACTTTGGTCTCCACATACAGCGTGGCTGAATTTGAAGCCAATGGTTTTGCTTTTCAAGGAAGGCAGAATTTCACTCTCACCGATCTTCAGGTCACTGCCATCCCCGAGCCATCCACCTACATCGCCATTTTCGGTGTGGTTGCGCTTGCGGTAGGACTTAGAAGGCGGCGCAAGTAAGGTTTCGCAGGTTCAGGTGAGTATTTGGCGTGGACATCACAAGTGTCCGCGCCTTTTGCATTTTAACCGCTTCAAGCGGATGAGCTGTATCAGTCCACAGCAGGTGCCATTCTGCGGAAACGGCCCGGACTGTTGCCTTCATGTTTGGTGAAGAATGTGCTGAAATCCTTGAGATTCTGAAATCCGCACTCCTCGCCAATTTCGAGTAAGGTGAGTTTGCTGTTGTGCAATCGGTTGCGTGCATGTTGCCAACGCAGGCGTGCAAGTTCCTGATGTGGACTGCGCCCCACAGCCTGATGAAATCGAATCTCGAAGGTTCTTCTGCTGAGCGGTAGCATACTGACTATCTCAGATATGCTTTTTATTCGACCAAAATTGGCACGCATATAACGCAGCGCCCGCCGGATTTCCTCATCGTCTATAAACAATAAATCTGTCGATGCACGGGCTACCACATGCAAAGGTGGAATGCGAATCAAGGCCTTGTTTTCCAATGGATGGCCTGATTGGAAGACCGAGTCCAATGCCGCCAATGCTTCCCAACCGATTTGGCGGCAATTGGGTTGTACACTCGTCAATGGAGTCTGTAACATTTCGGCTTGGACAACGTCGTTATCAACGCCGATCACCGCAACGTTATCAGGAATGTGCATGCCCGCCAACCTGGCGAAGTGAATGACTGAAAGTGCTATTCTGTCATTGGCGGCCATTATGCCGACCGGGCTAGTGAAACGCTTGAATGGAATTTTTGCCCGGTCCGACTCGTGGAAATACAACTCAGCTCTACATCCTCTGGCTTCAACATACTCTGAAAACCCCTGCCAGCGCTGTTCCGAATAGCAATGCCCGGAAACTTCCGCAAATGCAAATGTCTCAGCCCGCTCTCCCATAAATGTTCAGCCGCCATGCGGCCTACGGCAACGTCGTCGGATACAACTTTCGGCCCGCCGCGGCCCAATAAATTGGAAACATTGATGAAAGGAATTTTCAGTCGTCGTAGCTGAGACATCTGTGGTGTGGATCTCAGTTGCGCAATAATACCGTCCGCTTCGACCCTTTTGAGCGTTTCCTCCGTCAAGATAGGACTGCCATTCCAGGTCGAAAATTGAATGTGCGGATGCAGCTTTTGATAGGCCAGAATACCCGGAAAGATCTGGCGGTGAAAATGGTATGCCTGGTCAAGCACAACCGCAACTTTTCTGGTTGGCAATCGGTGTTGTCGCTCATCTGCCATTTTAGTCAATTTAGTCTATATCCGGATTCAGGCGCAATCGGAATGTATGCTTCGCGAGTGTTAAAGTTCCGAGCCTCAAGGGTCTGCTAAATCCGCTTCAGGTATGAGCCGAAACTGGTTTTCTGCCACTGTACCATTCAGAAGGTATGATCAGATGGAGCGGTAGTCGGGGAACTCCTGTGTTGCCGAGTGCCATCTGGTCGCGCAGGAGGAACACCGCTTCTTCACCAATGCGATGGTGATGCTGATTGATGCCAACCTCCTGCGAGCCTTCAAAGGTGGATGGCACCGCCATGCCCACATCATCTGGAATTCTTACATTAAGTTCTTGTGCCCAGGCATACAGCTGATCGCGTTGTGAGATAATGCAATCGGGCCTGTAGTCAGCAATCCAACGCTTGAAATCGGTAATGTCCCATGCAGCGAAAACTCTGTGGGGGATTTGCTCCCGTCCTTGCGTCAAAAGCTGTTGTTCAATGGTCACACCTGCCCTGAATGCCCGGTTCGAGACCAGATCCAGTCCTTCACTGAAGTAAAAGCCAATCCTTCGGTAACCACTCTTGTGCAGCTCCCGGAACAGGATACGGCCATTGCCGAAGTGATCTGTGGTGACACTGTTGAGAAAGTTCTGACTGAATACCGGTTTACAGGCGACTGCCACAAACTTGTCCCACTCAAGCAAGCGCGGCTTCTCTTTCTCCCATGGCCTGGGGAACGACAGGATAACACCGCGTATGCCGCGGTTGTGCAGTGTGCGGGAAATCTCCCGGCAGGCGCGTGGACTGCCATCGTGTGCAAAAATTTCCACGCTCAAACGCCACCGCTGGGCCGCACTCTTTATCCCGCCCAACAAGCGAACTTGGTCAGGCGCTGAACGCCAGTCCAGTTGCGGATCTTCCGGCACTACAACCGCAATTTGATGCCATCCCGACGTAGGCGAGGTGCGCTTGCGATACCGCGCCAATGCGCTCAATAGCGGATCTTCCTCATAACCCAGTTGTTGTGCCAGGGTCCTGATTCGCTCTCTCATCGCCAAGGAGATTTTTCCTGTTCCGCGCAGCGCATGGGAGACCGTCGCCACAGTAACACCAGCTTCAGCAGCGATGTCTTTGAGTCGAATTCGGGTAGCCATGGATCAGGTGTAGAAAGGATAAGTTAACTGTTTAACTCAATGCCGGGCTTGTCGAGGTCAATTTATTGCCATGTAGGTGAGTTGCTTGCCGGATCAAGTATCTGGAGTTAAACCCCAACCCCAAATTAACAACTGATGAAGCTTAAAAAGTGTATGGATGCCTGGCGACTGTTGCCGGTGTGTGCGTTGAGTCTTGCGCCTGGTCTGGTATCAGGTTTTGACGATGAAATTATCGAATTGGATCCATTTGAGGTGCCAGCTGGCAGTCAAAGGCAGTATGATCCGCAGTTCTCAAATTCTGCTACCCTGGTTGCAATTGAACGCGATCGGATTCCGTTTCTCACCTCCGTGATAACCGAGGCTTTGATGCAGGATATTGGATTAACCAATCTTGCCGATATAACCTTGATGGTGCCGGGTGTGTCGATGGATACCAATCCAGCCATTGCGGATGAGCAAGGCCAGCCAGCCTTGCAGTTCCGGGTACGCGGGTTTCAATCGCGCCCACTGTACAATGGTTTTCAGATTGGCGGTCGCATTGGCAGTGCCGATAATGTTGCCCGTGTCGAAGTAAGCAAGGGGCCAAATTCGGTTCTTTACGGTCAATCTTCAGGCGGTGGCATAGTAAACATTATTCCGCGTATGGCGCAGTTCGATGCCGCACATTTAAGCCT
Organism: Verrucomicrobiota bacterium; assembly: GCA_021208135.1. Lineage (GTDB taxonomy): Bacteria > Verrucomicrobiota > Verrucomicrobiia > Opitutales > Oceanipulchritudinaceae > JAJOKB01. The sequence goes on from JAJOKB010000067.1 coordinate 16,529, forward strand.
CAAAGCAGGTGCTGGCAACCGCAGCTTTTACACCGCGTCATTCGATGCCGGAGGTCCAGTGGCAGGCGACAATCTCGGGCAAATGGCGTTCCGCGTGGGTGGCAGCTGGACTGAGTTCAAGCGGGAACAGATTTTTTTTCCACAACAAAACGGGTTCATTGAATAGTGCGTTCACTTGGATTCCATTGCCCAGGCTCAAGTTTGATGTTGTTGCTGAGTATGTGAATATGGATATTGTGCCCAGTCGTACTGCGGCGTTTGTATCCTTGGGTGCAGGGCCTGACCGTGTGGCGGATCCTTTCAATCGTCAGCGCAATGATCGCAACTTTTCCTATACGGCCCTTACACTAACAACGTTTTTGAAACGGCGGTTGGTCAGTGGATACATGACGGCTACCCTGATGGACGGTTTGGTGTTGCGCCTGGGTGGAATTTGGAATCGTCAGACGGAAGATAGTCTCCGCTTTGCCGGAGCCTATGGGTTGGGAACTTCAGTGAGTGCAAGCTCGCCATTCGAAAAGCGGGATGTGACCGATACCATTCACGGCTACAAAGTTGATTTGTTATATCGCGCTCAATGGGGCGGATTCAGCGTCGATTCATTGCTTGGCTACGAAAGCTACCGTCAAAGAGACTCCCTGAGAGCGATCCGCACCGGAAATGCCGCAGGCAATGAGGTCGGTTTGGTGGTTTCCATTCCTTTCGAACGCCGCACTGTAGTTGCCGACTGGCCGGTACCGCCACCGCTGAGTTCATTCACCAATCGCCGCACCGACGATCGCCGTCGCACCGAGAATACCAATCTGCGTTTCTCCCAGGTGGTCACCACTCCTGACGAGCGGGGAACCTTGTTGTGGGGCGTGGCCCGTGGCGAGGGTGAAGCCAGCATCGCCAATCTGGTTTCCAATCAGTCCAATTCTTTGGAGGGTGATGCCACAACCTACAACATCGGTATGTCCTATCGCATTCTGAAGACGGACGATACCATGATTACTTTGTTCGGCAATTACTCGACCAGCTTTCTAATTCAGGAAGGCAACCAGCAAAATCCTGCTGATTTCATGGGTTTTCCCACCGTTGAGGCTTTGCGTGATTTTGTGAATAATTTGGCTCCGCGTCCGATTGAACCAGAAAAAGGTAAAGGCTTTGAGTTGGGTGGCCGTTTGTCTCTTATGGAGGGACAATTGGTTGTTTCCGCAGCCTACTTTGATCAAACACGTACCAACATCAGGCGCAGTTTCTTTGTGCGCGCCAGCAATGTTGCCGGTGTCACAGATGAGGGTGTGCTCGCCACATACTTCCTGGCATCCGGGGAAGAGAATATCAAAGGGGTCGATTTTGATCTCACCTGGCGTCCGATTGCCAACCTGACGATCATCGGCGGTGCCACTTTCGCCGATGGCAAGGTTGTCAGCAACATCAATGAACCTGGCGAAGAGGGTCTTGGTTTGCCATTGACCCCCGAGACTATGCTCAATGGTTGGTTGCGCTACGACTTTACCGACGGTGCCGTAGCAGGATTAAGCCTTGGATTGGGCGCCTCTTACACAGGTTCAACCCGCATGCTGCCCGCATTTAACGATCGATTCCGCGTCAGCGACAGTTACACTGATGTTCTGGCAATGGTTCGTTACTCTTTTGCCTTGGGCAATCAGCAACATTCCGCCACACTAAATATCCGTAATTTATTTGACCGCGAATGGACCAACGAGGCAAACTGGCTGAGCGAAGGCCGACAGTTCCGTTTCACCTACTTGATCAGTTGGTAATCTGTCTCCCGGTCTGCTAACAGATGTCCCCCTTGGGGCAGGGCGTTGTATGCGCTCTGCCCCCTTTGTTCATTAAGCCCCTCTCTCCGCCATGGATTACCAACAATTGATTCAATTGCACCCTCTGGACTGGGTCATCATCGCCTTGTATGCCGCATTTATGTTTGGCATTGCCTTCTGGGCATTCCCAAAAATCAAGGATTGTGGCAGCTTCCTGGTCGGGTCGCGCAAGATGGGTAACTTGATGATTATCGCCTCCGCTTTTGCTGGCGGAACCAATGCCAATCATCCTATGGCCGTTGCCGCCGCAACCTTTCAACGAGGTCTCTCAGGCGTATGGTTAAGCCTGACCTGGATCCTGATTACCCCGTTCATGTGGTTGTATCCTCCCGTGCTCAGAAGGTTGCGTATCGTCACCACAGCAGATGTCGTGCGCATGCGTTTTGGACCAGTGATGGCAATGTTGTTCAAAGTCGTGGTGCTGTGTGCCGTGCCCATGAGTCTGGGCTTTGGACTTAAATCTGCTGCCATAGTTGTGCAAGTGATGACCGGGGGCGCGTCACCGAACACGCGGCTTTGGCGATCATTGTCATTCCAACGTTGGCCTATACTTTGCTCGGCGGAGTGATCGCCGCCTATGCCACCGATATCTATCAGGGTTTGCTGATTATCATCCTTTCGTTTTTGTTGATACCTTTTGCCATTTTTCAGGCTGGAGGAGGAGAGGCTTTGAATGCCGCCATTTCTGACGAGATGACCTACCTTATTGCGCGCAACAGTCTGGATTTCGGTTTCTGGTGGGTGTTTTGGTTTGCTATCGGCATTACCTTTGCCGCTACCATCGCAACAGCCGCCGGGTCCGCAGCCGCGAAAAACGAAATGGTGGCACGCATGAAATCCCTCGGTTCGGTACTCAAGCGATTTTGTACACTCGGTTGGGGTCTGGTTGGCCTCTTTGCTATCGCTTTATACGTTGGCCATCCTCTGCTCGATCCAGCTTCCGGTCAACCCGGCGCAACACCTGACAATGTTTTCGCCTTGGCTGCAGGGGATTTGCTGCCAATCGGACTGCGGGGCCTTTTGGTGGCTTCTATGTTGGCCGCAGTCATGTCGAGTCTGGATGCCAGCTTGCTGACCTTTAGCGGAGTTGCGGTTAATAATCTTTATCAGGAACATCTCGTGCGCAAGGCTTCGGCCAAACATTACCTGCTCATGGCCCGGCTGTTTGCCGTCCTCGCCATGTTACTTGGCTGGTGGATCGCCGCAGGGGTCGATGATCTGGTCGATTTTGCCACCATCGTTGAACCCATTTACTCTCTCACCGGCATGTCCATTCTGGTGGCGATAATGTGGCGTAGAGCCACCGCTAAAGCCGCTATCTGTTCGGTGTTGATTGCCACGCCATTATTCATTGCAGTCAACAAGCCTGAGCTGTCTTTGGCCGGCATATCCTTGTTTCAAGCCCTGCAGCTGCAACCTCTTGCCGAATGGATAGCCAGCCTGTACGCCATCAACCTACACGATCCCGCACACGGTCTGGTCAATGCAGCGGGCGAAATTGTCCGTCTGCCAGTGCAGATTCGTTATCCAATGTTTATTCTCCCTTCTTTGGCAGCCATGATCGTCGTATCACTGCTGACCCGTCAGCATTGCCAACGTGCTGTTGCTGAATTTTACTGTCGGTTGGATACCCCTGTGGGCAGCGAGCGCAAAATTCGCGAGGCTGGTTTTCAGGTCGATCAACTGGAACTGCTCGACGAACACGAACCAGAGATTAGAGAGGATCATTCCCACGATTCCGAACGCTTGCTATTGCCCGACTTGTTGTATCTGCCCGGCATGTGGGTGCGGGGTGAGGTCAAGTTGAGCCAATACAAATGGGATTGGATTGGCTTGTTCGGTTCCATCGCTTTTGTCGTCGCTTTCATCGCCGCCGTCGAATGGGTCGGATCCCTCCTTAGATAATGATGGCTGGCTATGCAAGCCGCCCCACCGCCCCTACCAACGGACAAATAGGCGTGTGCGGGCCAATAGGTTATCTTACTGGCGACTAAGCAGCTGCATGGCCGCTTCCAAAACCGTATCCTCAACGGCAGAATCAGCTTCTCCCTCAGTGAATTCCACAACCAGGTCGGGTCTGAATGCCTCACGTGGACTTCCATTGATATGAAACAGCTTTTCTCCGGGTATGTTGAACTCGATACCGCTGTCGGGTAGTCTTTCGGTATATACGGCACCGAGTAATTGCGCCATTGCGGAACCAATCACAGTCGCACGGCCATGCCAATGAAGTCCAATGGTTAATCCCTCTCCCATGCTGCCAGTCCAGCCATTCACCAGGATTACCAACTTTCCGTTATACCTTTCATCACGGGGATAGACCCATTCCTGCCAAAACCTTTTGATGCCAGTGAGTCGTTCAACCGCAACCAATTCGTGCGCTTGATAAGGCTGAGGGTTGGCAATGAATCTGCCTATTATTGCACGCGCCACATCGGAATTGCCACCACTGGGGGTATTGCGTAGGTCCAACACGATCGCTTCGCTGGCAATGAGTTCATCCAAAGCCTCGTCAAACGCTGCAATAAGGTCGTTCTCTCCCAGGCTATTGTGGATGCGTATGATTCCAACGGGGCCTCTCTGCTCAGTTTGAACAAGGGTGGCGTGGGTCTCATTGAGTAATTTGATTTCTTGCGTTGGATCAATCACTACCGTCCGCTCGCCATCCTGATTGCGTACCAATAGCGTAATCTGTTCACCGCGGCGGCCAGTCAGCAAGGCGTCCAATGCCCATTGCTTCGCCCTTTCGTCAGGATTGGTACGCCACAAAAACGGCAATCTATCCTCAATAGCCTCTTTAACAGTGCTCTGATTGATTGCCACAATGTGATCCCCGGGTCTCATTCCCAACCTCACTGCATAACCGCTGGGGCCCGTCGCCTGGATAACGGCGACATCGCCGATCAGCCTTGCCCGAAGGGATGTAACGCTGGGCGCGGGAAGTTGACCGCCCGGAAGGCGCATGCGCACCTGTACGTGGAAGTCCAGTAAGTGCTCAAGCAATTCCTCCAGCAACAGCCCGAATTGTTCCCTGGTTTGTACCGCCTTCAACTGCTCACGCCCGTAGTCTCGCCACTCATTCCAATCCAGTGGCACCCGGTCACGGTAGGCATATACCAACTCTACCCGGTCAAAAAAAATACTCCAGGTCTGAATCGTACGATTTAGCTGCAGTGGACGTGGTAAAAGCCATTATTGTTACGATCAGAAGTGAGACGAATCGCTCGCAGTGCATGTCCCTCACCTTCTGGCCTTTACCGCCACAAGACAACTCTTTTTCCGCGCAACAGAGTAATGCCTGCCTGCCAAGTATGCCAGGCAGGCAGGTACTTTGTCAGGGGGGGTAGATGGCTAACGACTTCAACCAGTGGGATTCAATAAACATCCCTTTGATAACGTTTTTCACAGCGCAGGTTTTCTACATAAGCTGTGGCTTCTTCATTGGTGCAATTGCGTTCGCGGCAGATAATCTGATGCAGTGCGGCATCAACATCCTTGGCCATATGTCTGGCATCACCGCAGACATAAAAATAAGCCCCGTTTTGCAAATGAAAATAGAGTTCCCTGCTGTTTTCCAACATGCGTTGCTGCACGTAGATTTTTGTATTTTGGTCGCGTGAAAAAGCTGTATCCAACCGTGATAAAACGCCTTTCTGAAGCAGTTCTTTAAGTTCATCCTGGTAGAGAAAATCGCAGTGTTCGTGCTGATCTCCAAAAAACAGCCAGTTGTATCCTGAGTGTCCAAGTTGTGCTCTTTCGTACAAAAATGAGCGGAACGGAGCAATACCAGTACCGGGTCCGACCATGATCATTGCGACATCAGGTTGTGTGGGAGGTCGGAATTGATGGTTGGGATGAATGAACACAGGTATCACGGAACCCCGTTGCTTGGCTGCCAGAAAATTAGAGCAGACTCCGAGCATGGTTTTCCCATTTTGCTGCCATTGCACTCTGCCCACCGTTACATGCACCTCACCCGGATGCGCTAAAGGACTGGATGATATTGAGTAGAGGCGAGGCTGTAGTTTACGCAGCGGTGCTATCAGCAATTCAGTATCTGCAAATTGAGCTTCGCTGTCGCACAAGGCATCCAGAAGCGTGCGTCCTTGCACGTATGCATCAACAGCGGATGGCGTTGTAACCTTAAGTTTAAATGCGGAGGAAGCACCTTGGCGCACGCAGGCCTCAACGAAGGCTGAAGATAGACGGTGGATGTCGTAATGGTTGAGCAGGGCGTCGTACAAGGCTCCTGTCGATCCGTCTGTTAACAGGGTTGGCGCGTCTTCACTCAGTCCTGTTTGGCGCAAAATCTTTTCTACCAGACGATGATCGTTGGTTGGCATGACACCCAATGCATCTCCGGCTTGATAACACAAACCCGAGTTGCCCAATGCCAAAACAACATGATGGGTGGTTTTTGCAGAACCTTTCCCATTGAGATTGTAGTTCAACAGCACCTTTGCTCTGTAAGGGTGCTTGCGACTATAGGCAGCCTTTTCTGCGGTAGCAGATTCAGATTTTGCGGACGATGTGACTGTTACCGGTGCGGGTATTGCGCCAGCTCCGGACATGGTTGAACCCGACATTGCCTTCAACACGTGGGGCAACCAGCCATGAACTGCGGGTTCAAATTCAACGTCGCAATACAGAGCGGGATGAACTTCCCTGGCGCCAGATTTTGCCAACGACTGTTGGAAATCTTTAGCGCACTTATTGAACTCTGGATAACTTTTGTCACCGAGTCCGAGGACCGCAAACCGCACCTTCTCCAGATTTAATTCCGCTGCCGCTGCCGAGTGCATGAAACGATAAAATTGCTTTGCGTTGTCGGGTGGTTCGCCGTCTCCATACGTGCTGGTGACAAGCAGCAGGCGGCTCACTTCGCCGAGCTGCGTAGGCTCGAAGTTCTCCAGATCCACGACTTTTGGCTGCAATCCAGCGGATTGGCATTGTTTGCTAATCTTTTTCGCCAGTGTGGCCGCTGTCCCGGATTGGGATCCGTAAAGGATCGTTAATACTGGTGACGGCTGATTGGATGAGACAGACTGGCTTGAGGTCTCTGAAAACAGCCCTGCCAGGAGACCGTTTAGCCAGGCTCTTTGCTCGTTGGAAAAGGGTGCGGTTTCTGGAATGTATGGAACGGTTTGCATGGCAATAAAGTATTAAGATAGTTGCGGTTGTCCCAGTGCCCGAAGCTCCTCCACTGAATGGCTTCGGGTAAATTGCACAAAGCTTTGGCCGGGTTTGCGACGCTGGCAAAAATTGGCGAGCAAATCAGCCAGCAGGTCGGTTACTTCGTCTGCCGGTATATTTTGCCAGACCTCACGGGCTATGCCCTGATCGTTGTCAACTCCACCTCCAAGTACAATATTGTAACCCTCAACTTTCTCTTCGCCGCGCACAACCTTGCAACCAATCAGTCCAATATCGCCGATGTAGTGCTGGGCACAGGAATGGGCACAACCAGTGAAGTGAATGTTAATCGGCTCAAGCAATGGTACCCGTCGTTGCAACTCCCTGGAAATCTGCAGCGCATGTCCTTTGGTGTCGGTCGCGGCATATTTGCACCCTCTGTTACCGGTACATGCCACAACTCCGTTACTGATGTTTGCACTGCGTGCATCCAGCCCAGCCGCAAGCAGAATAGCAGTTGCCTGTTCAATCTTGCTGTCTGGAATGTAAGGAATAATCAGGTTTTGCCAGACAGTCAGCCTGATCTCTCCGTTGCCCATCGTTTCCGCTATCCGGGCGACAGTCAGCATTTGTTCGTGCTCAAGTCTGCCAACAGGAACCGAAACCCCGAGGTAGCTGTATCCAGGTTGCTTTTGTGGATGAGCACCTATGTATCCATGTTTAGCTACGTTTATGCGCGGCTCACACTGTTCCAGGGGCAGGTATGTCAAGGGGGCTCCAAACTCCTTTTCTGTTTCGGCTAAAAACTTCTTTAATCCCCAATCATCAACTAGATATTTGAGCCTGGCCCGCTTGCGATCAGTACGATCGCCATTTTTCCGAAAGACCTGTAGCATGGCTGCCGCCAAACGCGTCGTCTGTTGCGGGGTCACCCACAGGCCAGTATCCATTGCAAATTGCTTATGTCCGGTAATACCGCACAATTGAACCCGGAATCCCGGCGCTCGCTCTACCGGAGCATCAGCTTTGGGTAAGCTTGCATAAAATGCGATGTCGTTGGTATCCGCGCACACGCTCACAGCGCCGCCATTGTCAAAAGCAATATTGAATTTGCGCGGCAGATCGTACATCTCCCGCGTATTCAAAATGTAGTGGTGAATGTCCCGAGCCAGTGGTAATACATCAAGCACTTCCAAGGGATCAATGCCGCTGGTAGGGGAGGCTGTGATGTTGCGCACATTATCAGCACCTGCACCCTTCGACGTCAGCCCAATGTCACTCAAGGCCACAAGCACATCCACAGAATCCTTCGGCTCTATTTCCCGAATCTGCAGGTTGCCCCTGGTTGTAATATGACTGTAGCCGCCGCCCCATTGTTGGGCAATGGTAGCCAATCCGCGCAATTGATGCGCTTTCAGCACGCAGCCTGGAATGCGACAGCGAAGCATCAGCGATTCTTGCGCAGGAGCGACAAAAAACAATCCATGAAACTTGTAACGGAAAAACGTCTCCGCCCTCCGGGAAGCGGTTGCGGGCCGCATTATCCAGGATGTCCTGCCAAATATCCAGACCATGTCGGTCGTGCTTGATTACCTCCTCCTTGCTGAGGTCATCGATTTCAGTGCCGTGTACCTTCGCATTTTCAACGGTAGCTTCCGGTCTCTGATGCGTCACCTGGTTAGTAGGTTGCAGACTGCGAATACTCAGTCCATTGAACAATCCACTGAGGTATTGCCGTTGTTCCTCACTGAATGTGCCAATGCTCATGCCGAGGCCTCCTTGGCGGCATACAAATTATGTTTCGCGTAGAGAAAATGGTAGTACGTGTTGCCGTAATTGAACAAATCCGGGATGATCTGCCAATTGCAGACCGGTCGCGTGGTCGGGCCAGATCCACGGTTAAAATTTCCCCTACTGTTGCTGAGGGTTCCGTTGGTCATCATCACAATGCGGTCCGATAACAGCACGGTCTTCATCCACATCATGTGTTATTCATGATCACAGTATTTTGTAGCTCATTTTGAATACGCATGACTTCGTCCTGCAGGTGGGCTCTGGTGAGAGCATCGAGAGCACCAAAAGGTTCATCCATCAACAGTACTTTGGGGCGCATTGCCAAAGCCCTGGCGATGCCTACACGCTGCTTCATACCGCCCGAGATTTCAGCGGGCAGTTTGTCAACCGCATGCAGCATGTTAACCAACCGCAGGTGATCCATAATCCACTCTTTTTGTTCTGTCTTGGATTTGCTGGCACCAAATGTTTTCTTAACTGCCAGTGCCACGTTTTCATACACAGTTAACCAGGGGAGCAGAGAGTGATTTTGAAAAACGACGGCCCGGTCTGGGCCTGGGGCATTTACTTCCTGGCGATCCAGAATCACACCTCCTTTGCTGGCTGGCAACAGCCCAGCCACAATATTGAGCACTGTCGATTTACCGCACCCTGAATGTCCGATAATTGAAATGAATTCTCCCTTTTGCACACGCAGATTGACGTCTCGCAGTACTTCCGTGGCGTGACCGTTGCGGCCAAAAGTTTTGCCAATGTTTTCTATGGATAGATAACTTGAGCTCATGATGGATAGGTTTGGATGTTGGCTAAATGTTGTTTGAGCGTGCGATTTTGCGACCGGCATAGGCTACGATACGGTCGAGGAAAAAGCCGACGATACCGACGTAAAACAAGGCGAGCACGATATCGCTTATCAATGATGAGTTCCATGCGTCCCAGATAAAGAAGCCGATTCCCACGCCACCGATCAGCATTTCCGCAGCTACGATCGCCAACCATGACAACCCGATTCCAATGCGCAGTCCGGAAAAGATGTACGGCGCGGCAGCTGGCAACATGATCCGGTGAAAGTACTCAAATCCATTCAGTTTTAAGACTGCAGCTACATTGCGGTAGTCCGCCGGGATATTCCTGATGCCGACAGAGGTATTGATGATTATCGGCCAAATGGCAGTGATAAATATAACGAAGATCGCCGATGGGTTACTGTTTTGGAACCCGGCGAGCGAGATGGGTAGCCACGCCAGTGGAGGCACTGTGCGCAATACCTGAAAAATGGGATCCAGGCCGCGCATGGCCCAGGTTGACTGGCCAACCAGGACACCCAGCGCAATACCTGCTATCACCGATAGGGTGAATCCATAAGCGACCCGCTCCAGGCTGGCCAGAATTTGCCAACCCATGCCCTTGTCGGTGCCACCTTCATCGTAGAAGGGTCGCAAAATCAATTCCGAAGTGTCCTGAACCACCCGCAACGGCGTGGGCAGGGTGGCATTGGGATGGCTGCAGGCAGCTTGCCAGATCAACAGTAGAAACAGCAATACGACCGTCGGTGGTACAATATGCGTGACGAAGTTTTCCTTAATGGAATTGATGAATGGAGCGGTCTGGATCATAGGTCCTGAATGCGTTTGATGTTTAGAGATTGCAGGTACGGGGCAGGGTTTTTGGGGTCAAAGATTTTTCCATCAAAGAAGTGTTCGACATCCACGGGAGTCGGCGGCCGGTATGTCGCTCGCCGCCACTCCTAGTTCCGCAGCCGCTTCGCGCCACAAATCAGCCCTGTTGACTCGGTTCAGGAGCGGTTCAATTGCCAAGTCCCTCGGCAGATTACCCCAGCGGATATTTTCCACCAGAAACCATTGATCGTGACTGCGGAATGGGAAATTGGCATGGTGCTTCCAGTAGAACATTTTGTGCGGACTATCCTCGACAACTCGACCATCGCCGTAGTCAAAGTGACCGCGCATACGGTCAATTATCACACTGTAGGGGGCTTTTATCCAACGTCTACGGGAGCAAATTCGTGCCACTTCCTCCACATTGGACGGATCATCGCAATAGGCAGCCGCCTGCATCAAGGCCCGCACTATGGCTTTGGTTGCCTTGGGATACTGGGTGACAAAATCAGCCCTCATGCAAAACGCCTTTTCCGGATGATGTTTCCACAGTTCCCCAGTTATACAGGCGGTGAAGCCGATGCGCTGATTGATCAGTTGTTGATGCCACGGCTCAGCCACGCAAAACGCATCCATGTTGTTGACCCTCATGTTGGCTACCATTTGCGCGGGCGGTACCGTCATGGTGGCAATATCCCTGTCCGGATCTATGCCTGACGCTGCCAGCCAGTAACGGATCAGCATGTCGTGGGTGCCTCCGGGAAAGGTATGTGCGGCCGAAACCCGATGGCCGTCCCTCCTCCGGGCCGCAATGGCTTTGGCAAAGCCGCTGGCATCCACTGTTACGTTGTCCGACCGGTAGCGTCGGTGAACTGAAATACATTGGCCCGATACATTCAAACGCGCCAGTAGCTGTATAGGTACCGGCACATTGTTGGGAGTAATTTGACCCAGGCTCATCAGGTAGGGAATGGGTGTGAGGATATGCGAACCGTCTATCCCGTTACGGGCCGAACCCAGGATCAGGTTATCACGGGTGGCTCCCCCAGGAGGATTGTTTAACCACCTCTATTCCAGGCATCCCTTGTTCGCAAAAAATCCCTTCTCATATGCCACGAATAAAGGAGCGGCATCCATCAATGCTATGAATCCGAGTCGGGCTGCCGAAATCTCTGGCTTTTCGCCTCTTAACCCTGACCGCAAAATGTGGGGAAATCCCAGAATTGAAAGTCCTGCCATTGCCAGGCCGCTCTTGTACATAAAGTTCCGGCGGCTGAGGTGATTTTGTTTTGTTTGATCTGTGTGCACGATAGTGGGTTGGAGAAAATAAAAAAGCGCCGCGTTTTTCACTGGAGTGAAAAATCGGGCGCCTTTGCCTGTTTTGAACTGTGAGAACCCGTTGCGGGCAATCAAAGTTTAGCACATAAAATGCCAATTTGGCATGGGTACTGCATAACACTGGAGATTGTGGATTTAACCTTAAAATTTCTGGAGCAAAGCAAGCGCGCTGAACAAGCGGGCCTGGAATACCTGCTGGAAATTGGTGCATTGGTTGTGCAGGTCAGCGGTTTGGTTCACGCGCTGCAGCGTGAGCGGGGCATATCGAATTTGATGCTGGTGACCCGCTCCGGGCACGCGCTTCAGCAACGAGCCCAGTTGTGTGCCGACACAGACGCTTCCTTTGCACAGCTCGAAAGTATTCTCAAGAATCTCCCCGGACTGGATGAGCCTGGTAAAGATAGTGCTCGCCTATACACCGTATTGGCTGAAGCCTTATCAGGAATGGAGTGTCTTCCCTCCGTACGATCCGCAGTGGAGGCGTTCACCGCTGAGCCGGAATTCGTGGTAACCAAGTTTAATGCCAGTATCAGCCAGTGGCTACAGGTTGTGTTTGAAGCTGCCGATACCGCATTGTACCCTGCCATGGCTGCCTGTTTGGTAGCCCTCTTTAACTTGATGGAAGGAAAAGAGTTTGCCGGTCAAGAGCGGGCGCATGGCGCATATTGTCTCGGGAGAGGCAGAGTTACCCGCGTGGATGGTGAAAAGTGGACCGATCTCGCATTGCGACAGGAGCATGCATTTCAGTTGTTCCTAAAGTTTGCCCCCAAAGCTGTCAATGTGACCTGGCAACAATTCATCCGCCAGTCTTGCTGGCAAACGATTGCAGACATGCGTCGTTCTGCAATTGAGAGCAAGGAGTTTGGGCAACTGCCCGATCCTGCGGTTTGGTTTCAGCAAACAACCGTGCGTATCGATGGTTTGCGCAACCTTGAATTGGCGTTGTTGCTTGAATTGGAGGGCTCGGCCCGGCAACGCATGCAGGTTTTGCTGGACAACAATTCCACTGGTGGGTTCAAAGGACTTTCCAAACCATCCATCGGAACGGAGTTCCCCGTCAACTATCAACATACCCTGTTCAATCTCGTTCGCGAGCAGTCAGTTCATATAGATACTGTCTCCTCTCAACTCACCCAGGCGCGTGCAGCTCTCGAGGAACGCAAATGGGTCGATCAGGCCAAAGCCATCCTGATTCGAACTCATCAACTTGCGGAACCCGAAGCGCATCGGATACTTGCAAAAAGCCGCCATGAAGGAGCGACGATCCTTGGTGGAAATTGCACGCCACGTACTACAATCACACCACCAGTTGAGTCAGTCCGCGGTCGACTGAAACACCGTTTGAAAATGGGTGCCAGGCACCTCAAAATGAGCGCAATTGCAGATGCTGTACTTGAATAGGATGCGCCGCAGTGTCGATGATGGAGATGCGCCCCTGATCCCTGTAGGATTTGCCGAATGCCTGTATGCTTAGCGGGAGTACGTACATTTGGGTTCCGTCGACCGAAAGGGTTGCTGAAAAATGCAGGTGTCCGGAGATCACCGTCGTAACTCTGCCAGCAACAGCCGAATGGAATAAATCCGGAGCCTTACTTTGGACATACTTGAGTAAATTGCGCTCAGGTTCAATCTCCAGAATGTGTGCACGCATTTCAGGGGTACTCAAGGGGACGTGCGTAATCAGAATGTTGCGCGCGCTGCCCTCAACTTCTTTGCGTATCCATTCGTCCGTATTTTCAGCAACACCACTGTTATGGCTATCCACCAGCAACACCCTTGCTCCGTCCGCCTCAATACTCCTGTTGTCCATGCGCACACCCGCCTTTGCCCAATCGCAACGAATCGCATCTATCGATGACTTCGCCTCCTCTGGGTCATCTTTAGCATAGTTTTGTGCGAAATCGTGGTTGCCCGGTGTTACCATCCACGCGGTTTGCAGGCGATTCATTTGTTCAATGGCAAAATCCCGGTTTTCTCTGCTGTAATAATCAACTAAATCTCCGACAGAGATAACCAGATCTGGAGCTTCGCGCACAACAGCTGCCACCACCGCGTCAAACGAACGCCAGGCCTCAGCGAAGTGTTTCCGTCGCTGTCGCCCCGCATGATCTTTATCGGAGGGCGAAATCAGGTGGAGATCACCGAGGACTATTATTTTCATCGGGTGCGTTCTTGCTGGCCAGGACTTTTCGGTTGCGGGCGTCAGGTATTTTCGGTGCAACAACCTCCAGAATACCACGAAAAATGCGGTTAATGGAATGGCCAAAATCATACCTAACAAACCGCCCAGCGCTTTACCCCAAAAGAATATAGCGATTATGATCAATAGCGGATGAAGACCAGTGCTCCGCCCCATTATTTTTGGGGTTAGAAAATAACTTTCCAGCAATTGTACAGCAGCAAATATAGCTGCGACTATCAGGACCAAGGTTAATCCGCCATCCGCTTGAAAATGTGCCAACGGCAAAACGATTAACAATCCGAGGATACTGCCAAGGTACGGGATGATGTTGAGCAGTCCAATGGCGATTCCCAGAAGAAAGCCAAAGTTCAGGCCCGCTAAGCTAAAACCTATGGCCATCAATCCACCCATGATCAACCCGATGAGAATCTGTCCCCGAAAGAACGAAACCATGATGCGGGCGAATTCTCCCAGTAAAAAGGTCAGATCCTCCCTTGCGCTCGCCGGAATAAATGAGAGTTGGCGCTCCAAATCGCGCAAGGGATTGCGGTCCGTCAGCAAAAAGAAAAATAAATAAACCGGAATAATCGCTGTGCCAGCTGCCAGTGCAAAAATCCTGGTTACCTTTTCTCCGAAAGGCACCTACCGCTGGCAATGACCACTGGAGGAAATCTTCCAACCAAGTAGTCGTTAACTCCCAAACATCCTGACCTTCATGATTTTGCGCCCAGGTGTTGATGCGGTCGTGAAGCTCAGGGAAGCGCTGGGCTAAGGCGACTTGCAACTCCTTGGCGAATGCCGGCAATTGTTCCAATAAGCCAATGACTTGTCTTACCACCTCAGGCAATAAACTCCAGGCCGCAGTCACAATACAGCCAGCGACCAGCAGATACAGCAGCAAAATAGAACCAATCCTGCCCACCCTCAATTTTCTCTGGGCCAACAGCACCAGTGGACGCAATAACAGGGCCAAAATTCCCGCAATCGCCAATGGCCAAAGTACGTCGGAAAAATAACTCACCAACTGGCGCAAAATCAAAAATAATCCCACGAAGATACCGCCTATCAGATTCAAGGCCAACAACACCAAGGCCAAGCTCACCAGCTTCTTTTGTATCGGGCTCAACAGTGGTTGTTGGGATTGCAGTTGGTCTGAACTCACTCTGGAATTCTTATCTTCAACCAATACTTTGCAAGACCGTTTCCATATTTGTAATCGCCCCATTAATCAGTTACTCATCCACAATTTGCAGTTGTTTAACGTTTCACTTGCGTCTAACGTGCCAAGCCGGGTGTCAGTGTGGTGGACCAGGATTAAACTTACTTTCGGATCTTGCTAGTTCGCGTATTGCCTGGATTTCGTTGATTTAGGCTGCAATTCCCCTGTGCGAAGTGTTAAAATTTCAACAAAACTTGGTGGTTTTGAGTTTCCGTTTGTGAATGCGTGGGAGGTGATATTAACTTTTCATCTGTCTTAGAGAGTCTCTCTTTCCTAAACGCAAACTTAGAAACTATGAAGCAATACCTCCGCTCCATGCGCTGGGCTTTTTCCTTCGCGCCCGTACTGTTAATGACTGACCTTGCAGCAGCGCCTCGTCAGATAACCCTTGAAGAAGCGGTGGCAACATTGTTGCAACAGAATTTCAGGGTTCAAATCCAGGAACAGGAAACTTTGATTGCAAGTGATGCCATTGATTCTGCCCTTGGTGCCTTCGATCCATTCATTTTTGTGGAAACGGCGTGGGAGGTAGTTAACCGCGATCAAAACGCCCTGGATTTTGTATCTACTGGAGCATTTATCGAACAACGGTATTGGGAGGACGATATCATTAGAGGTCGCGCTGGAATAGGTGCCAAGAATAGTTGGGGTACAGAGGTTGAACTGTCGGTCAACCTGGCCCGCGCGCGCAACACCATCACCAGGACCAATCCAACTTCCATTTTTGATCCTGAGTACCAGAGCTTTGCTGGAGTTACAGTCCGCCAGCCTTTGTTGCGCAACTTCGGAACCAAAGCCAATCGCGCCCAGCTCAGAGTGGCCGAGCTCGAACTGGGAGTGTCATTTTTCGAAAAGGAGATTTTGATTTCCAATCAGTTGGTTGAGCTGATCAACGCCTTCCACGATATTCTCTATGCGCAGGAGAATTTACGCGTCAAACGCGATGCGCTTGGGCTTGCCGAAACTTTGCTGGAAGACAATCGCCGCCGAGTGGAACTGGGCCGAATGAGCCAGTTGGATGTTACTCAGGCTCAGGTTCAGGTTTCTCAGGCTGAAGAAGAGGTCATCCTTGCAGAAGACTTTCTGCGCGATCGGCGCGCAGCCATGGCACGTGTCATGTACGGCACTCCAACAGCCGATGTATTGGATTTTGAGGTTAAAGGCGAACTCTCGGTCCCGCAAATTTCCAACATGCAAGTTGAAGCGCTGCGCCGCTCGGCATTGGATCAACGGCCTGACTATTTGTTAGCTATTGCGCTTAAGGATCAGGAGGAAGTGCGCCGTCATTATGCCCGCAATCAACGACTCCCGGAGTTGGATTTAACTCTAAACTACGGGCTCACCGGGCTCGCGAACACCACGCGCAATAGTTTCCGCCGCATGGAGGATCTGGACACAACCCAATGGTCGGTGGGCGTCGTTTTCAACATGCCATTAGGCAATCGACGCGGGCGCGCTGAAGTCAGTGCCGCCAGTCGTCGGGTATTTCAGGCCGAGCTTGAGATGCGCAGGGTTGAGCAGCAAATTGAAATTGATGTGCGTAATGCTGTTGAGCGTATAGCAACCCTTGAGCGCAGGCTAAACACCGCCCGCCGTTCAGTTTCCCTGGCCGAGGAATCCTTGCAGGTCGAGAACCGCATGCTGGAAGAGGGGCGATCCACAAGTTTTCAGGTGTTACAGGCACAGAACAGCCTGTCCGATGCGCGCACGCGCGAATTGGCTGCCTTGGTGGATATGATGAAGGCTTCCATTGAAGTGAATGTAGTGGCAGGTCGGTTGCTACAGCAGTTTGGATTGAGCATTTCCAGCGAATATGACTCATTGGCTAACCGTGACCGCAGAATTCTGCGCTGGCCGGTACGCTGAATCCACTAAAAATCCATTATGTCAGATGCATTGTTTTCTTGGCGCGGACGCCTTTCGGTTGTCGCGTGTGTTGTATTTCTCTGGTGCGCCGCCACACCCTGCGTTTTGGCTGCAGTAGAAGGTTTGGTTGTGCCCTTCCGCAGAGTGAGTGTCAGCAGCCCCGTCCAAGGCCTGATCGCCGAGATTCATGTGCAGGAGGGAGACCGTGTTGACCAAGGCACTTTATTGGCACGGTTGCAGGATGAAGAGGAGCGTCTTGAGCTGCAACGCCTCATGCTCATTCTTGAAAAGCGCGAGTTTGACGCCGCTGCAACCGGACGGTTATTGGCTGATAATCTTATCAGTGCCGAGGAAGCCATGGAAAAGCGCATTGAACTGGAAGTGAGCAAGCTTCAGGTTGCCAGTGCCCAAATTGCGCTCGCCAGAAAACAAATCGCCTCTCCCCTTGAAGGAGTTGTTGTGGTCCGCAATCGCGAACCGGGAGAGTGGGTCAATCCCGGCGAAGTCTTGTTTGAAGTCGTGCTGATGGATCCGGTGTTTGTGGAAATTCTGGTCGATGGCCGCGAGGGTTTGAGGCTCAGCAGGGGTACAGAGGTTCAGGTCTCGGTCGATGATGTGCAAGACGCTGTACATACCACTGCCATTATCGATTTTATCGATCCTAGGATTGACGCTTCCAGCGGATTGATGAAGGTCCGTATGCTGATGGCTAACCCAGGGCAACGCATCCTTCCGGGTATGCGGGCAAAGGTTGAACTCAATTTCCGCAACGCGCCAGCATCCCGTTGAGCCTATGAGTGCCGAATCAACTCAATCAAAGGATCCGTTTGCTTCGCTGCGAAAGTTTGACGGCGACTCGAAAGCCTTCTGGACCCGTTTGGTGGATACTTTGCGTGCGCTCTCAGGTGCCGCTGCCGTCATGGTTGCTGTGCGCACGACAACAGGCGAGGATGTCGGTGCTTGGCGCTTGTTAGGCAAGAGTCTCGCCGATGGAACGATCGATTATTTCCCAGGTTCAGCGGTGCGGCCGATGATGGAAGCTGCCGCCTTTGGAGAGCGGTTAACTGCGCAAGCAGACACCGATAAGTTACGCGGTCGTTGGTGCGCGGGACCTCTCCAGTCCGGCGGGGACGCCCAGCAATGTGTGGTTGTGCTTTATCTTGCAGAAAACTGTCAGGCAGATCTTGCCAGTATCCTGACTTTGTTAGCGCAAGCAGCTGATTTGCCAGAGGTCTATCTTTTGTGGCAAAAGTTGCTTCAACGCGAACAAGATGTGCACAAGCTGGTGGGTGCGCTAGACTTGCTGGGGCGCTTGCGGGATATGCCCGGATTCGAATCAGCCTCGCTATATGTGTGCAATGACATAGCCAAGAACTTTCATTGCCAACAAGTGGCTTTGGCATGGAAAAAAGGTGATTATTTCCGCGTTCAAGCCATCAGTCATACGCCGCGGTTTGAGGCCAAAATGGCCATGGTACAGGCAATGGAACAAGTAGCGGAGGAGGCGGCTGATCAGGGGGAGGATGTCAATTTCCCTCCTATTGTCGGCCAGCAGTCAGTCACCAAAGTTCACCAGAGCTATGCCGATGCCCATAAACTTAACCGTGTCACCACAGTCTGTTTATGGCACAACGGACAAGTAACAGGAGTCCTATTGCTGCAGGATCATCAGATGGATTTTTCTGTGGAGCAAATGCGGTCGCTGCGAGTCATCGCTGATCAGATTGTTGAACCTTTGTATTACGCCTATTTGCGTTCCGGATGGGTTGGCAAACGCATCGCCCGCGCAGGGCGTGATTGGGCCAAAAACCAGTGGAACTTGGAGTATCCATGGATCAAGCTCTCTGTTGTGCTGGCCACTCTGGCACTTGGGGTTTTGATTTTCGGTGGAATGACCTATCGGGTCGAAGCGCCTTTTGTGCTGCGCACAGCCGATGAATTGCTGCTGCCAGCACCTTTTGAGGGCTTTATGGAAGTCACCAGGGTGCGTACTGGCGATGCTGTCGCCAGCGGTGAAGTGCTGGCTCAGCTCGATCGATCTGAATTGCAGCTTCAGGAGGTTGCACTGATGGCAGACCGAAGTCGGTTTATCAGTGAAGCTGAACGTGCCAGAGGTCGTAACGAGCTGGCTGAAATGCGTGTAGCCCAAGCGCAACGCGATCAAACCGAAGCTGCCTTGGCATTGGTCCGTGCGCAGCTGGCTGCCGCTGCCATCAGAGCGCCATTTGATGCCATTGTGGCTGATGATTTTGGGTTGCCCATGCGCTCGGGTGCGCCGGTTCGCCGTGGCGACATCCTGCTGCGTCTCGCCCGTATGGACGCTTTGTTTCTGGAAATAGATCTGCCCGAACGCCATGTTCACCACTTGCGTTTGCAAGCACCGGGAGAATTCGCTTTTGCCAGCAGACCTGACTTTCGCTTTCCTTTTGGCGTTGATCGTATCGAGCCAATGGGAATTCCTATTGAGGCGGGCAATATTTTCCGGGTCCGTGGTGACATTACCGTTGAGGAGGTTCCCGATTGGTGGCGACCAGGCATGACGGGCGTGGTCAAAATTGAGGTGGGTCGCAAGTCGTTTTTTGTGGATTTTGACTCACCGTCTGGTTGATTGGCTGAGGTTACAATTGTGGTTCTAGCGGGGTCTTGTATTATGGACATTACTACTGCTTTTTTCTGTGATTGGATGGTTAATGTCATGCGCGATTCTTTCCCCAATGGCCAATTTGGCGCTGAGCGCGCGTCAGGAATTACAGGGGGTGCCTCATGAGTGACACTTCGGTCTTCAGTGATTTATGGCATCTGGTGGCCAATCAGCGCATCAAGCTCAGGCCCCACGTAAAGGTCCGTCGACAATCATTTCGCGGAGAACCTTGGTACGTATTGAGCGATCCACTGAACAATCGTTTCTACCGCTTCCGTCCTGAAGCCTGGTCCTTTATCGCCAGATTGGATGGTAAGCTTACAGTTGAAGAGATCTGGCAATTAACCATAGACCGCAAGCAGGAAACCGCGATTGGCCAACAGGAAGTTGTGATGGTTTTGTCGCAGCTTTTCAACGCCGGACTTTTGCTCACAGATGCCAGTCCTGATGCCGTGCAAATGTTCATGGCCGCCCGCAAGCAACAATTGCGCTCGATCCGTGCTCAGGCGTTTAATTTTCTGTTCCTGCGCATCCCTTTGGTCGATCCCGATCGCTGGCTCAACTCCATTCGCTGGTTGCTCCGGTTGCTGGTGAATCCGGTGATGGGGTTGGTATGGCTTTTAGTCATGTTTTGGGCATTGAAGGGGGTTGTCGAGGAGTCATCCGCCTTGTTTGCCGCATCAGCGGGGTTGTTGGCTCCAGGCAATCTGTTGCTGCTATACCTCTGTTGGGCAGGAATTAAATTGTTTCACGAGTTCGGACACGCTGCAGTCACCAAACATTTCGGTGGTGAAGTGCACACCATGGGGATCATGCTGCTCGTATTTACGCCCATCCCTTACATGGATGCTTCGGCCGCCTGGGATTTTCCTGAGCGGCGCAAGCGTGTGCTTGTCGGCGCGGCTGGCATGATTTTTGAATTATTCATTGCTGCCATCGCCTTTTTTGTTTGGCGGGCAAGTGGTCCGGGAGTGGTCGAACAGATCGCATACAACATCATGTTTTTAGCTTCGGTTTCCACAGTGCTCTTCAATGGTAACCCTTTGCTGCGCTTCGATGGGTATTATATTTTATCCGATTTGCTCGACGTACCCAACCTCCATCAAGGTGCCACAAGGCAGGCAAAATACACTCTTGAACGCCATGCTTTCGGCTCCATGCGTGCCCTCCCTGTTGCCCGAACCGCATGGGGATCTGCAGGTTACTTGACCTTTTTGACTGCCAGCACTGCCTATCGCATTTTTGTCCTCACCTTAATCATTCTGTTTATTGGTGGGCAGATTTTCGAAATCGGTTTGGTCATCGCAGTCTATTGCATCATTCTGTGGGGGATTGTGCCCTTGATCAAGTTTGCCAAATACCTGCTGACAGATCCCGGACTGGAGCCAGTGCGCGACAGAGTTTATACTGTTTCAGGTATTACTCTCACGGTGTTGTTTCTGCTGTTGGCAGTGGTGCCGTTTCCCTCTCATTTTCGTTCTGTTGGGGTTGTGGAAGCTCGGGACTCCATGGATGTTCTTACCTTGGCCGATGGTTACCTGCAGGATGTTCAGGTACAGCCCGGTTCCTGGGTTGAGGCAGGTGAGATTCTGGCAGTTCTGCATGCACCCTTTCATCCTTTTGAAATGGCTCAGGTCCAAGCCAGACTAGACGAAAATTCAGCCCGATTGCGTTGGGCCCGTGAGGGAGATCCTTCTTTTCTGGTACCTTTGGCAAGTCAACGCCAGACTCTGGAAAGTCAGCTGCAGCTACTGCAGCTTCAGCAAGAGCGTCGGTCTATACGGGCTCCCCGCTCTGGTTTCTTCGTGTCCCCGGAAATCCATAATTTCAACGGTGCATGGATAGAGCGAGGCGCGATTGTGGGCACTATCGTCGCTCCCGAAGCTTTGGCTTTTTCCGCAGTGGTCACGCAGAAGGAGGTCAGTCGGATCTTTTCAGATGAATTGCGCGGGATCAGTGTGCGTTTTCCGGGACAAGCAGGTCGTGTCTTGCGCACCGACGATTGGGAGCTGATTGCAGCCGATCAAACCCGTTTGCCAACAGCAGCACTAGGGTGGCTCAGTGGGGGCAGTATTCAAGTTCAAGGCAATGATCAGTCTGGTATCCAGACGACCGAACCTTTCTTTGTGGTTAGAGTGTGGCTAAGGCGTGAATTTCCTGACGAACAGTCGGTTAGTTTGCTCAGTGCTGATAGTATGCTGCTCGGCATCGACGATGTCAGCACCCTGCACCTCAGGCGGGGGGTCGCCAGATTTAAATTGCCACCTCAACCGATCATTCAACAGGCGTGGTTGGGTTTGCGACGTTTGCTGCAGGACCGATACCAGATTTAGTTGACTGGATAGCCGCTATCCAAAGGTCCGTTTCTCCAGGTAGCCCGTGGTTTTGCAGCAGGGTAGCAATCTCAGTTTCGGATAATTCCTTAACTGGATCGCTCCTGTCCGGTTCCAGGGAGGGATCTGCTTTACACGCAATCAGCCATACCGCCCAAGCGCGGGCGCAGCGCAAAGGTTCCCTCAGCGCTATGCCACGTGTGGCTTGATGCTGTAAACTAATGCGCGGATTGCCCATAAATGTATCCCCAGGGTGATGGCGTATCATCCAACCAAAAGCTCTGTAGGGTAGGGGCCAAGGGCCATTTATAGCGCAGCTTTCAGGTACTTCGCTATAAATTGCTTTCAGAAGTGCCAGCAAAGCGCGTGCGGTCGCGCCGCTCTCCCAGAGGTACTGCGCGTAGCTTTGGGTTGTCACAAAATACATCTCCTTATGGATGCCCCGGGCTCGATCCAGATCTCTCCAACTCATCCCAGGCTGGTAATTTGGCAGGTAAGGGCAGCGTTGTCTCATCAGGCTTTACCTCCGCATTGACGCAGTTCTCCCGGAGTTTTTCCCGTCGCCCTCTTGATCGCGTGACAAAAGGCGGAATGTAGTCCGTAGCCAGTCATCTCGGCAATTTCTGCTATGGGGATGCGTGTCTCCAGTAATAATTCGGTCGCTTTGCGCACTTTTGCTTTTGCCAACTCCTCTGATGGACTGTGTCCACGCTCCACTTTGAATCGTCGCAAGAGTGTCGCTCTCGATACATGTAATGCTTTTGCCAGGCTATCCACATTGTGTTCACAATCTATACCGTTCCATATTAATTGCAGCGCTCGATGGACCATTGGATCTTCCGCCTGAAAGTACTGGGTGGATGCTCTGCGGCTCAGCTTTAACGGCGGCACCCAATGATGGCCAGTCACTGACTCGCCACCCATTTGTTTCAATAAAAATTCCCCGCTGAGGGTTCCGATGCGGTGGCTGTCTTCCGCCATTCCGGTAATCATTGGTTGAGGTTGGGTCAGTAATACCGGGTCATCGCCAATGGCCATTAGCGTCACTCTTTCAGGGATTTTAACCTTTATCCTTCTCAATGCCCGATACACTCCCCAGGTAATGGGTACATTGACACCCGCCAGTCCGATGGATGTTTTTTGCTGCTTCAGCCACTCGGTAAGTCTGTCTACCGACATTTCAGCCATCCAACCATTGTCTTCATACAGGTTCGGTATTTCCAACTGCCTGCTATCAGCTCCAACACGGCTCAAGCCTTCGGCAAATCCAAGACTTTTTAACTTGGCTGCCGGGCGCGTGCGGTGGCGACTGAGGATGATGGCAAAGCGTTCGTAGCCACAACGCAGGAGTTCTTCCGCGGCCAGTAATCCCATTTGATGGTAATCGCTGGAAATACTCGCTCCTTTTTCCTGCCTGCCTCCGTCCTCCACCAATTGTAAAAGCACACATGGCAGGCCGCGCTGATAGCAAATTTCCGCCTCCTGTTGGTTATCGGTTATCCATCCGTTCACCTTGAACCGTGTCTGCTGCAATTCCCGTTCCCAATGCAACAACCGATGCTGATGATAAACACCCAACCTCAACCGAATGTCGCGCCCGTCCAGACTTTCTTCCAGTCCTCGATAAATTCCCGGAACCCAGGGATTCATCATGTCCACATTAAATACGATTACCATAAGGCTACAGTTGATGCAAAATAGCAATTAATTGTTTTACGGAGTCAATCAAGCCAAACCGCTAATCTGCTAACATGGCTTTCTATGAAAAATTCAATACTCCCTGCAACCCTATCGCTGTTGGCATTCACTTTGGCCGTACATGGTCAGGTCTTTGGGCCGGTAAATATCCTTAACTCGAGCTTTGAAAGCTCCTCCAATTCAGACGGTCTCTTCGATACCGTGATTAATGATTGGTTCATGGAGAACCACCCAACTGTGACTACTGCTGAAACAGCACAACGTAGAAACACCAATAACATGCCGGTTGTCCCCGATGGTTCCCAATGGGCGAATTTAGTGCACAGCGGATCCACCGCTGCCGGAATTTATCAAGCCATCGACATCTTTGCCGCGAATTGGGAATACACTATTTCCTTAACTGTTTCCCAGCGCAGTAACCAACCGTTTAATGGCGTGACTGTCGCCTTGTATGCAGGCGATGTAATCGGTGCTAACACCACAAATCTTGTGGCTCTGGGTGCCACGCTTCTCGATTCTGCAGTTGTTTCGCAGAGCGTTTTTTCTGCTGCAGGTGTAGCTGAATCATTTGTTGTACCAGCGTTCACTTTGTCAACCGGCATCGACTCTTCGCTGGCTGGAGAAACACTCTGGTTGCGAGTTTTCACTAATGGTGAAGGTCATCATTTGATTGATAACATAAACGTAACTGCCATCCCCGAACCTTCAACCTTCGCGGCTTTGATAGGTCTTTTAGCCTTCGGTGTGGTGGTTGTCCGCAGACGGTTCCGCTAACTGAGTACTCCGCGCCATCACTTCAACACTCATGGAGCGGAAAGACAATTGCTATGAGAAGTACATTCAAGCTATTGTTTCTCGTAGCAATAGTCCTGCGCTCAACTGTGGTTGCTCAAGCGGCTGTGCCTGCCTCGCCAAATATCATTTTTGTCTTAACGGATGACTTGGGTCCGGGGGATATTGGTGTACTTTGGCAAAATGAACTGCGCCAAGATCGCAGGCACCGCACTCCGCACTTGGATAAGATGGCAGCTGAGGGTGCAATTTTACATCGCCATTACAGCGCTTCCCCTGTGTGCGCTCCCGCCAGATCCTCTCTATTGACGGGCCAGCACCAAGGTCATGCCACGGTACGGGACAACCAATTCGACAAGGAGTTACAAGATACTCATACCTTGGGTACTGTTTTGCAGGCAGCTGGCTATGCCACCGCAGTTATCGGCAAGTGGGGGCTGCAAGGCGGACCGGGTTGGCCTGGCCATCCATTGAACCGTGGATTCGATTTCTTCTTTGGCTACATCGCCCATGAGGACGCCCACTTTCATTACCCTTTTGAATCCCAAAGACCATTTTTTGCAAACCACACAGATATCTCCTCACAGCTGCAACGCAGTTATTCAACCGATTTACTGACCGCGCGAGCAAAGAAATGGATTCAAGAACAGGTTTCAGCTGAGCCCGAAAAACCCTTCTTTTTGTATTTGGCTCAAGTGGCTCCGCACGCCGGGTTGAGGGTGCCAACTGATTCCCACCTGACTGCAGAGACCAACTACCCTCCCGGCGGTGGAACAATCGGAGGTGTCCAGTGGCTCGGTATTCCCGGTCAGATGGTCAATACGGCGTCAGGCAACTGGGATCAGGGGTTGCACCCCGAGTATGCCCAGGCAGTGAGTCTGGATGGGCAACCGTGGCCGGATTTCGCCAAACGTTATGCCACCATGGTACGTCGCTTGGATGATTCCATGGCGGATCTAATTCAGCTCCTGAAGGACTTGGAAATCGACGACAACACCCTTATTATCTTCACTTCTGACAACGGAACCCAAAACGCTCCCGGTTTAGACAACGTCGGTATTCATGATCCACGTTTTTTTCAGACTTACGGACCCTATGATGGGATTAAGCGCGACTTATGGGAAGGTGGGATCAGGATGCCCACATTGGTGCGTTGGCCCGCCGGAATTCCAGCAGGCAGCCATATTCACGAGCCCTCACAATTTCACGATTGGATGGCCACTTTTGCCGAATTGGCGGGGGTTCCGGCTCCAGCCTTTTCAGATGGAAGGTCGATAGTGTCTCACCTGACTGGTTCCGGCGATGGGGTGCCAGGCACTGTTTATACCGAGTATTTTGAGTGGAACAGAACGCCTGCCTGGACCGAATTTGAGCCAGTACGCCGCAACCGGTTGAGGCAGCAAATGCAGGCGGTTTATTTGGGCCGCTATAAGGGGGTTCGATATAACATAACCAGCCCCACTACACCTTTCCTGGTTTATGACGTGGTCGATGATGTCAAAGAAACTACCAATCTGGCCGGACAACCAGGTGTGCCGACTCAGTCCGATTTTCTGGCCGCCTCTCTCAGACAAAGAAGAATCGATCCTGATGCACCACGACCCTACGACACTGAACCCATCCCCGCTTTAAAGCTATCAGCCGATTCCTCTGCCGGACTTCGCCAACGCAGTTACCCCGGCATCTGGCCATGGGTTCCTCAACTCAATACCCGACTGTCCAGTAATGAGCGCATGATCGACTATCCCGGGGCTGTTGGCAGCGCATCTGGTCCCATAGCCAGAGTTCTTGACGGACTTCTCGAAGTTCCAGTCACAGGAACTTATCATTTCTTCTGTTCTCTTCAGGGCAGGGCTATCATCCGCCTGCACAATGCCCTTTTACTCGATGCAGATGTTGGTTATGAAGCGGGTACTGAGATCGCTTCCGGCCCAATTGTACTCGCCGCAGGTTTCCATCCTGTAACTGTCACTCTGGTGAATGCAGGTGAAGACCCAGAGTTGACCTTGATGTGGCAAGGGCCGGAATTGGCCAAATCTCCTGTTCCGCCCCAGGCATTTTCCTTCACCGGCGTGTTGTCCCCGCCCAACTTTCTGGTCGGCGATGTGCGCATCGTGAACAGGGGTGGTATCCAATTTGTAGAATTTATTCTGCCCCAGGCAGCACCTCTGGAGAGCTACCAACCTCAATGGAGCCCCGACTTAGCCGACCAAAATTGGACCTCGATCCCAGCTCACCAGTTACTGCGCGAAGAACAAGAAAACGGCGAAACTATACTATCAATGCCCTTGGATCTGAATAATAACAGCCGGTTATTTTTCCGCCTGCGCATGCTCAACGAGTGAACTATCAGGGCTTCCCACCCAATCAACAAATTTCTATTCGCGCTGCATTTACTGACTGTCCAGATACGCTAACATTACCCGACTGTCCAGTAATGTGTCATTATGCGACTGTCCAGTAATGTGCGGTTTTTGGGGTGTCTCAATAGACTTAACCTCTGCATGCATGCAGTTTGACCGGTGTTGGGCGGGCCAACTTTAGACGAGAGTGGGCTAACTGATAGAAGTCGTCTGACTAGTGATGGTGAAACACTTCCTCCGCTTCGGCCCACCATTCGCCTTCAGCACGGTCGGGGAGGGGTTCTTGGCATGGTTTACAGACTGCCCACCATTCCTGCGTCCTGGGGTCTTCAGCCATTTTTCGCATGTCGGCAGCGAAATCCTCACCGATGTATTCGAAGTAGCTGAAAAGATAGTGCTTCCCATCCGGTAGTTTGCGCAGAAAAATGGAATAGTTACGGATTTTACATTCGCTTATCTTTGCCAGAATTTCCGGCCAAACCGCTGAATGCAGTTGCTTGTATTTCTCAATCTTTTGATCATTGAGACCAATGATGGATCCGTGGCGTGTCATAGTGTTTAGCTCAGTGTGCCAGTTACTGCGCGAAGAGCAAGAAAACGGCGAAACTAGACTCATTAAAGCCCTCGGACAAATAACAACAACTGGTCACCCTTCCGGTTGGACATCCGCAACAAGTCATTCATCAGGGCTTGCTGCCAAAAGATTGGGATTATCTGTGGTTGCAGTCTTTATTTCTGCGTAAGCCTGCAAGAGCCAGAGCACACAAACCAAAGATGGTAACTACTGTTGCCGGTTCAGGAATGGCTGCAATTTCAAATGTAAGGGGATTCATATTTGGACTTATATCCCATGTCGTGCCTCCGTTGTAGCCAATCGCGAGGTAAGGAAAGGGAAGGCTGCCAGCGCCGGTAAAGTTGTTGGAGGAACTCCTATTGACCGGTAACTGGGTAGATGTAGTCCCTTGAAGTACTAGCCAGTATATGCCATTGGGTTGTAAAGTATTCAGAGCGGATGTTGTCAGTGAATACTGTTGCATGCTACTGGCATCGACTCCCTGTATGGGATCGAACGAAAACAGCTGTGTTCCGGGCGTGTTGGAAGCACTATTGCTCCAGACGCTTACTAACGCTGTTTCGTTGCTGCCAAATCTCATGACTACAGTGCCAGAAATCGTATTATAAAGGGTATCATCAGTCTGAAATGGACTCCCCAAAATAACCCAATCGTTAACACCAGCCAGTTCATCACCGCCTGGGTTTCCCAAAGTGCTGAAAATGACCGATTGCGCTGCCAAGCTGGATGCAAGAACTAAAATGGTAGCAATGAGATATGGTTTTAATGTCGTCATTTGAATGTCTTTCTTCATGCCAAATTGGATCTGCATCTTTTGTGTGTCAATAATTTGTCTAATAATTAAATCAGAATTACTAATAGATCGGTTAGTCCAATACCCGACTGTCCATTAATCCCAACTTTGATTCCGTAACAAGCGATTCACACATGACATATGTGTGCGGGTGGGTTCCCCGGCAGTGCCAGGACACTAGACCGTTCTCAAATCGAGAGTTACGGGATACTCATTGCTGCGTTCCACCTTTTTGAATGGCACCTTGCTACCCGTTGAGTGACCCATGTTTTCGAACCTGGCCAGGCGCCTGCTCTCTGCTTCGTAAGAGTTAACGGGCAGGGTGGTGTAGTTTCTTCCTCCGGGGTGACCAACATGGTAGGTGCAACCTGCGACCGCCCGCGAATTCCAAGTATCGACCAGATCAAATATCAGAGGTGTGTGAACACCCATGGTTGGGTGAAGACAATTGGGAGGTTGCCAAGCGCGGTACCTGACTCCGGCTACCTTTTCCCCTATGCGTCCAGTAGCGGTCATCGGGATAAGGTGTGTGTTGACCGCCAATTGGTATCGGTCACCTTGTAAGCCGGTAATTTTGACCTGGAGGCGCTCAACCGATGAGTCCACATAGCGCACAGTGCCACCAGCAGCGCCCTGCTCGCCCAATACGTGCCATGGTTCCAATGCCAGCCGCAGTTCAAATTCCATGTCTCGAAACGTGAAATTTCCGTAGCGCGGAAACCGAAATTCAAAGTGAGGTAGGAACCACTCATCCTGAAGTTCAAATCCGGCATTGCGCAGATCAGCCAAGACCTCGCGCAGATCGCGCCACTGGAATTCAGGTAGCAAAAACCTGTCATGCAAATCCGTTCCCCATCTGGTCAGCTGCGTATTGTCGAGCGGTTCCCGCCAAAACCAGCAAATCAATGCCCGCAGCAACAACTGTTGCGCCAGGCTCATTTCCGCATGCGGGGGCATTTCAAAAGAGCGTAGTTCCAAAAGTCCAAGTCGCCCGCTGCTGCTGTCCGGACTATATAATTTATCGATACAAAATTCCGCGCGATGGGTATTGCCCGTGAGATCAGTCAACAGGTTTCGGAAGATCCGGTCTACCAGCCAAGGTGGGCAAGCCCCGTGGCTTTGCAGCTGTCTTTCCACTTCGCCAAATGCGATTTCCAATTCATAAAGGGAGTCCATACGGGCTTCGTCAATTCTCGGCGATTGACTCGTTGGCCCAATAAACAAACCCGAAAACAAATAAGACAATGCTGGATGGCGTTGCCAGTAGGCCAACAGGCTGCGCAGCAGATCTGGCCGTCTCAAGAAGGGGCTGTCCGCAGGGCTTTTGCCTCCCAAAACCAAATGGTTTCCGCCTCCTGTCCCGACATGTCGCCCGTCAATAAGGAATTTTTCCGAACACAAACGCGTGAGGCGCGCTTCTTCGTATAGCGTCGTGGTCTTTTCAACCAGACCCTTCCAGTCTTCCGATGGATGAATATTGACTTCAATCACCCCGGGATCCGGAGTGATTTTCAGTACGTTCAACCGCGCATCCGCAGGAGGGTGCTCGCCTTCAATGATAACAGGCATCTGCAACTGTGCCGCAGTGGCTTCAATTGCCGCAAGCAGATCGAGGTAGTCTTCTGTTTTCGCTACCGGGGGAATGAAAACAAATAGTTTGCCACCCCGTGGTTCGACGCATACCGCCGTTCTTACCACCCATGAGGCGGATTCTCCTTTAGTCGGTGGTTTAGTGCTCTCGGCAGGTGCCGGCGCCACTTGGCGGGTTGGACCGAATTCACCCGTACGCTGCTGCCGTTGGCGCAATTGATCCAAATATGCACTCACGCGCATGTGATATTGACTGGCCATCGCCTCCCGTTTGGGCAGCCCTGATTGTTCGATCGTCGGATCGGGATGGGAGACATAAGGATAATCTGTACTGCGAACCCAGGGCATGGATTCAATCGGCAATCGCAACCCGACCGGGGAATCGCCCGGTGACAGGAATACTCTGCCTTGACGCAAAAACATGGGTCCGCTGATCCACCCCGAACCGGCCTTAGCCTGCCACTGCCTTTGCAGG
Organism: Verrucomicrobiota bacterium; assembly: GCA_021208135.1. Classification (GTDB taxonomy): domain Bacteria; phylum Verrucomicrobiota; class Verrucomicrobiia; order Opitutales; family Oceanipulchritudinaceae; genus JAJOKB01. Next base: position 46,768 of record JAJOKB010000067.1, read on the forward strand.
GGAAGCACAAAACCGGTGGGCTCATCCAGTCCGCGTTTGAAAATGCGTGACAATCGAGCCCGTTCTCAGACTCCTTCAGTTTTGAATCCAATGGATCGACGTTTGTGGGTAGTTTTTGTTCCTTCCACAGATAATACCAGGTATCCTCATAGGCGGGTTGCAAGTGAGTTACATCGACACCGAGCGACTCGCCCAGAGTCCGGCTGAATTTTTTGGCATCTTCGATGGTAAAGCCGTAATCTTTTTCAATCTCCGCCAACCATTGCTGATCTTGCCAAATGGGCTCGCCGTCTTTGCGCCAATACGTTGCAAATGCCCAACGCGGCAAGGATTCTCCAGGGTACCATTTGCCCTGACCATAATGGAGAAAGCCTCCGGTCGCGTACTTTTGCCACAGACGCCGCAATAGAATTTCGGACAGTCTCCGTTTGTGTGGACCGACCGCGGCAACATTCCACTCCGCCCCATCCATGTCATCTATCGATATGAAAGTCGGCTCCCCGCCCATGGTTAGGCGCACATCCAATTGATTGAGTTCGCGGTCTATTCTTTCCCCCAAATCATCGATAGCCCGCCATTGTTCAGGAGTATAGGGTTTGGTTACCCGCGCGGATTCATAAATACGTTGCACACTCATATGGTGCTCAAACCGTACCTCGGCATATTCCAGCTCACCCGTAATAGGAGCGGCGCTGGATGGAAGCGGTGTGCTGGCCAAGGGGATGTGTCCCTCTCCTGCCAGCAGTCCTGAGGTCGGGTCCAGACCAATCCAGCCCGCACCAGGAATGAAAACCTCTGTCCACGCATGCAAATCAGTAAAGTCTTTGTCAGTGCCGCTCGGTCCATCCAGACTTTTGACATCCGGTGTTAACTGAATTAGGTAGCCGGACACAAAGCGTGCTGCTATGCCCAGATGGCGGCATAGCTCAACCAATAACCATGCTGAATCACGACAAGAACCGCTCCTCAATTGTAGCGTTTCTTGGGGTTCCTGTACTCCGGGTTCCAAGCGAATCAAATAGCCAATATCCTTTTGCAGCTGACTGTTCAGATCGACCAGGAAGTTGACTAAATTGACCTTTTTCTGCGGGCGAATCGACTCCAGGTAGTCCATGAATACCTGTTCAGAACAGTTTTTGCGCAGATACGGCCTTAAATCTTCCAGCAATGAGTCAGCGTAGGTAAATGGGTAGTTTTCTGCGCTGCGTTCGACAAAAAAATCGAACGGATTGTAAACCGCCATCTCTGCCACCAAATCAATCTCAACAATAAAGCGGGTGACTTTTTCCGGAAATACGATGCGTGCCGCATAGTTAGCGTGGGGGTCTTGCTGCCAATTGATGAAAAAACCTTCGGGCGAGACTTTTTGCGAGTAACTCAGGATACGTGTCCTGCAATGGGGTGCCGGACGCAATCGGATGATTTGCGGTGAAAGTTGAACCGGACGGTCATAGTGATATTCCGTACGATGATTGAGTGCGACATGGATCGACATAGTCAGATGGGCTGGAGCATATTTCGCGCACATTCCTCATTTTGGCAAATGTTTCCCGAATCGAATCATTTCAGGACTGGACAGATGGCACAGTTAGCACACCCTTGGCGGCGTGGATCTCGATCTAAATGTCAGTAATCCGGTTCTTTTTATCGCCATTTTAACGGCGGTGGCATTGTTGGTACCTATGTTGTTTGAGCGCCTGCGTTTGCCAGGTTTGGTTGGTATCATTATTGCCGGAATGGTTCTGGGCCCCAGTGGTCTTGGGATCATGGAAAGGAACTCCCTCATTCAATTCCTCGGGCAGGCAGGCCTGCTCTTCATCGTTTTTGTCGCTGGCTTGGAAATCGATTTAGGCAGGTTTGCGCGCTACCGGCACCACAGTCTCATTTTTGGCAGTATTTCCTATTGGGTGCCCCAGATTGTCGGCGCACTGCTGGCCAAATTGATTTTAGGATTTGATTGGTTCGCCGCGGTATTGTTGGGCAGCATGTTTGGATCACACACCCTTCTGGCCTATCCGGTCGCAAGTCGCTTGGGTCTTACACGGCTGACCTCGGTTACTGCTTCTGTGGGTGGCACTATCATCACTGATGTTTCCGCCCTGCTGGTATTGGCAATTATCGCCAATACTGTTTCTGGATCTGGGGATGTTGGGTTTTTGGGTCCGATTCGCTTTTATTCCTCGGGATTTTTTCTGCTGATTGTTTTTCGTCTCCTGCCACTTGTCGCCCGCTGGTTTTACCGCACTGTTCCCGATGAAGGTGCCCGTGATTTTTTGTTCACGATCCTGTTGCTGTTCCTGACGGCCTGGTTAGCCCAATGGGTAGGCCTGCAGCCCATTATCGGGGCCTTTTTCTGTGGTATCGCCATCAACAAGTTGATTCCTGAGCACAGCCCTCTGATGAGCAGGATTCAATTTGTTGGCAAGACCCTGCTCGTTCCCATGTTTATGCTCTCTGTCGGCATGCTGGTGTCTTTTGATTCAATCTTCGGCGATCCGGGCGGCCTGCTGGTTATTCTGGTGATGAGTAGCGGCGTGGTCGCCACCAAATTCCTGGCGGCATTGATTGCTGGTAGAGTTCTGGGTTACAGCCGTGATGAGTCTTATGTGCTGTTCGGAATGAGCGTAAATCAGGCCGCTGCAACCCTGGCTGCCGTTGTTGTGGGTTATCAAATAGGGCTTTTCTCTGAAGCTGTGATCAATGGTGCCATTGTCATGATTATGGTCACTTGCTTCATCGGGCCGTGGGTAACCGAGCGTTACGGCTTGCGCTTGATCAAGGAGGGGCGCTTGGACGCCAGCCCTTTACCGTACAATGAACAACGCATTCTGGTACCGCTCGCTAATCCTGCCACAGTGGCTCCCCTGATGGATTTGGCAATGATGCTGCGCAATCGCAGTTCGCGCCAACCAGTCTTTCCTTTAGCTGTGGTGACCGAGGGTGCAGATACCGAAACGCAGTTGACCAATGCCGCTAAATTGCTCACGAGGGCGAGTGCGCGAATCGCTGCCGCCAATGTGCCGACTTCGCCTGTCACCAGGGTGGACGTGAATATTGCCGAAGGCATACGAAGGGCTGTTGCCGAACACCAAATCTCTACTTTGGTACTGGGTTGGAGCGGTCCGGTGTTGTTTGCTCACAAAATTTTTGGCAACGTGGTCGATCAGGTTTTGATGCAGACCCGTCAAACAACTGTGGTCGCCCGGATCAATGAATCCTTGAACACCAAGAGTCGTCTAGTGGTCATACTTCCGGCTCAGGCGATCAAGGAAGGGTCATTCAATAATAGTATCGGTTGATCAAACAATTGGCCCAGCAGCTCAGCGCGAGAATTTTGTTTTTCTTTGAAGATGGAGATATCGTCAAATTAGGAGCTCGTATTCTGTCAATTACTCCAGAGGTCGAAATGACGCTGCTACCAGTTAAGGATCTGGAGGTTGCTTTGAGCAAGGTGTCCACCACCGTGGCTTCTGACGATCTATTGGTGCTGCTCAGTGCCCGCGACCATAATTTATCATGGTCATATGCCCTGGAACAAATGCCTAAACAACTGGCTACCCGGTTTCCTGATCAGCCGTTATTAGTGGTCTATGCTGCTGAGAATTCCGGTGCCTCAGGTGACTGATTTCGGCGGAAGCCAGCCTTTTTGCTGTTTTCCCTGCTACTCAAAATTGTGTAGAAACTGCTTCAGGTCGCTTACTGAACTGATGGTTACCGTTCTGCCATCGACTGTGACCAATCGCTCGCGGCGAAGTCTGGCGAAAACGCGCGACAGAGTCTCGCTGCTGATGCCGAGCTGGCTGGCCAACAGGTGCTTGGCCAGAGGCAATGTCAATGTCACCTCCGCCGTTTGCCTAGGGGCATTTTGCTCCACCATTCGCAGGAGCCACTGCAAAACACGGGATTCTGCCTGACGTAGTTTAAGGCCTTCCACTGTTTCCACCAGAAAGCGGAGGTGTTGACTCATGGAGGCCAATATACGCAATGCCAGATCTGGATTTTCCTGAATCTGCGCTCGGAAGAACACCGTTGGTATTTGAATGATTTTGCTGTCCTCGATTGTAACGGCGGAAGCCGGATACGAACGGTCTCCAGCGATGATCACTTCCCCCAGGGATTCTCCAGGATAAAAGACACGAATAACCTGCTCCTTACCATTTTCAGTTACCCGGTGAACATTGACGGCTCCAGTATGAACTACAAAAAATCCTTGGGCAGGTTCTCCGGCATGAAACAGATAAGTTCCCTTGCTTGATGTTAGCAGCTTGCAACCGCGGGCCAGAGTTTTCAGGTCATGGGGAACCAAGCCTTTGAACATGGGTGTCTTGCTCAAGGTATGTGCCACCGCAGGCGTTGGGTCCAGGCGATCCCCTGATTCAGCGCGGTTGTTTGGAAGCATTTCATAAATAAATGGGGTTTCTTGATCCAGGTCAAGGTTTGCACATCCGCTGACTGGTAAAATGCGCTCACAATGAAAAGCATAGAACCGAGGACTGAATTGGATTTGCGTCAGTTGGAACCTCCCGCACCGCTATATCGCGCCTTGGAGGCGTTGAGGTGTTTACAACGCAACCATCTGTTGCTGATTCATACACGCTTCAAGCCAGTGCATCTTTTGGAGCAACTGGAATCTATGTCATTCGAATTCGACACCGAAGAGTTGTCCGAACAACACTGGCTCACCTCAGTGTGGCGTGCCAGCTCTCCAGCATCGGTTAACCCTGTATCCCCACTTTAACCGTGTCTGCGCAATCCAACATGCATCAGGTGCCAGTGCGCACCGCTCCGGCAGTGGCGCTCGGTTTCTTCGTTATGGGTTGCTTATGCCTATTAGCCAGTTTATTCATTGCTTGGGTTCATCCTTCCGTTGCCTTTGGCGATCCTTGGCGAGTGGAGGTCATCGCGCTTGGAGCGTTGCTTGCCTTTGGCTGCGTGGCCTCCTTTATTTTTGCTGCTGCCTACGCTTTGTCACCCATCATGGCAACCAGCAGCCTATACAGTGATCGGTTGGCTTTGTGGCATCTGGCCTTGCACGGCACAGGCATGGGTTGGCTCGTAGTTTTTTATGGCGGAATGCCAGTTTTTGGCACCGAATGGACAGGTTTTCAAGCTGGCATCCTAATGTTGATCACGGGGGTTGTACTCAACATATTCAACTTATTGTGCACCTCTGCCCGCTACAATCGCTGGGAGCCTGAACAATTGACGATTTTATCCGCCCTTTTCTGGTTGGGAATTATCGCCGTGCTTGGGATTGTTTTAATACTGGCAAGAGGCGTTTCCATTACCGGGCATCAGCCCATTCAATTATTGTCAGCACATGGCCCGATGGCATTGATCGGTTTCATTTGGCTCAGTCTTCTCGGGTTTGCACTCAAGCTGTTCAACATGTTCCTGGTGTCCCGCAAAACAGCCGGGGCACTGTCTTGGTCAGGGTGGGTGCTCATCAACGGGGCTCTGATGACAAGCGTACCGGTTTTGCTTATTTTGGACGGCAAGGGCTGGCAGGTCGCTATGACGTTGCTCGCACTCGGTTCCATTTTATACTTATTGGATATCATTCGTCTTTGGCTAGCTGCCGATCGACCTTTTGACTGGGCATTAACTGGTGCCTTCGTCGGCCTGCTAAGCGGTGTTGCAGTACTTCTTCAGGGCATAATCTTTGCGCCTGATACAACATGGATCCTCTTCTCCGCCGTACTGGGGAGCTTTTCCTTGGTGATGCTTGGATTAACTCTGCGATTGGTTCCCTTTCTTGTCTGGCAACTGCGGTGTGTAGCTGTGGTCTCTAACGTTGAAATGCCAGGACCCCAACATTGTGTGCATAAAGGAGCAGGAATAGGCCTCAGTATCTGCGGCTGTGCAGGAGTAGCATATTTTTTTTGCCGGTCAGTTTACGCAGTCAGCTGTTGGGGCGCAGTTGGGTGCCCTCTGCATGTTGTGCGCCATGTTTTGGTTGATGTACGGCATCAGTCCGGCCTTCAAGGCTTTCATTTTCGGCATTCAAACCTCGCAAATCAAACCGTTATGAGACTCAAAAATACATTACCTTTACTGGTCATCTACAGTACCGTTGCACTTTGGCAAATTGGCTTTGCCTGTGATGCCTGCAACTTGGCATTTGCCGATGAAATTCTCACCGAACGCGCGGATTCGAGCGTTGGGCGCGATATGCGCAGGGCCATGGAAAATCAGCGTAACCTTAAATTGGGTGCCTATGCCGACCCAGCAATGATGAATGCTCAGGCTGGTAAGTTGGATGCAACGGCTTCGGCTGCGAAAGCCGCTTCATCCGTGCCTTTCATAGAGCTTGCTTCAACACGGGAATTCAGCCCAACGGCTGTTGTTGAGGATCGAAAATTGCCTGATTATCTTCATGAGGCAAAATTTGCAGATATCGTCGCACGCGATTACGCCTTACCAACGACACCCTATTCCACGGTTCCTCAGGACGCTCCGGCGGATAAGGTATTTTCAATTGTTATGTCCGAGGGTAAAGTATACATAGGTAATGGGGTTATATATGAGGGTTTTTTCATGGATGGTTCGATCCCTGGTCCCACTATCATTGTGGACGAAGGTGATGTCGTGGAGATGAGCTTTGTAAATAAAGGCCGAATTCCCCACGGCGCTTCGATTCACGCTGCCTACACTCAGACTTCAGCCTATGTCGGTAAAATTGGTGTCGGCGAAACAAAATCGGTACGCTTTCGTGCCATGACTCCCGGGGTCTATATGTATCATTGCGCTCCAGGTGGTCATGCTATCGGTATGCATGTTATCGGTGGGCAGTACGGCATGATAGTGGTGCGCCCCAAGGCAGGCGCATATCAGTTGGAAAATGAATTGGGACATCCCCCAAACATCGAGCTGTATTTGATTCAACACGAGCTTTACGGTAGCGGCAGGGATTCTATCAATGGTGATCCTGACTATGTGTTGTTCAATGGTCGCACCTTCAGGTATGTTGAGGAACCGATCATGGCCAATCCAGGTGATTACGTTCGCATTCATTTTCTGAATGTGGGGCCCAATCTGCTTTCAACGTTTCACATTGTTGGCATTATTTGGGACTACGTTTATTGGCAGGGCCACCCAAACGCCAGATTGCTAGGTGGGCAAACGGTAACTGCAGGGCCTTCCGATTCTTTCGTCATTGAATTTAGAATGCCGCCCGACGAAGGCGCTATACCATGTTGTCGCATGTGGTTGGGTCAACAAACCGAGGTGCCATAGGGTTGATTGTCGTGGATGCTGATATAGAATTACCACCACACCGAAAAATCCTCGCTGAGGGACCCCGCTTTAATGATGCCGAAATGCGCGGTTATCTCTCAGATGCCAAACGCGTGATCAATCCATTTGGGATTGGCACCGGGACTCAGGATAGGCCCGTTGTCTTCGGTCCGGAAAATAAGGAAGTTCACGTGTCTATAATAGGCAACTCATTCTATCCCAAAGTCATCCAAATTGCACCGGGAACAAAGGTGACTTGGACAAATGAGGAGGCATTTACATATATGGCAGGTGAGTATTCCGGGATTCACAATGCTGCCTCCATCAGCTTTCCCGAAGACAGCGATGGCTTTGCCGCTCCACTCTTGGCGCACGCTGAATCATGGAGTCATACCTTCGATGACAATGAGTGGACATACGACTACATTTGTACTCCCCATCCTTACATGCTGGGGAGAGTGATCGTGAAGCGCTCCGATTATGATTTGAGTTCGGCTCGGGTAGCCTCTGGCGGAGAATTGGATAACTGGGTTCTGCCGTTGCTTGGTCTCACACTCCTGTTGGCTCAGGCTCATTGGTACTGCAGCGAAAAAATTCTAAATGATCTGCACAAGTGTTTAGAATGAAATTGAAAAAATACATTCATCTTGGTGGTGCCGCTATTCTCTTGTTCGCCTTCGGATGCAGCAGAAAAACTGAGTATAACGCAATGGCGGATACGGTATCTCTAATTACCATCACCAGTAACGATGCTATGCGCTTCTCTCCCAATCGATTCTATGTCAAGGCAGGCGATACCATAACGCTTACTTTGCATAATATTGGCAGCATGCCCAAAGAAACGATGGGCCATAATTTAGTCATTCTTCAGCGTGGTGTTGCCATCAATGCTTTTGCCGCGGCATCGCTAGGTCATCCGGATAAGCATTATGTTGCGCCGGAATTTGCACATCGAGTCGTTGCGTGGACGGAGGTCATTGGTCCGGGCGAAAAAGTGACAGTCACCTTTTTAGCCCCTATTGAACCTGGCGAGTATGAATTTGTTTGTTCCTTTCCAGGACACACCCCAGTTGGTATGAAAGGTCGGATGGTGGTCGTACCATGAGTTCATACCGTCATTTTTTGCGCACGACTTTATTTTTAACAGCTGCTGGAGAGCCTTTTCGATTACTGTTTCCATTAGGAGTGATATTGGGGGTCATCGGTGTGGCCCTTTGGCCATTGCACTTGTGGGGTTGGTTTGCTCCTTATCCAGCCATTGCCCATGCTGCGCTGATGGTGCACGGCTTCCTCGGAGCATTTGTTTTCGGTTTTCTCGGCACAGCATTACCGCGCCTGCTAGGCGTCCGCCACTTGCGTATGCCAGCCACTATTTTTCTTGCAACCGGACTGATCTCCATGACTGTGGCACATTTGCTTCAAGTTCATGCCTTGGGGTACGCTGTTTTCTTTGCGACTTTGCTGGGGTTTGTTGTCTTGTTAATGTCTCACGCGTGGGACAGTAAAGATATTCCGCCACCTGGGTTTGTTCTGGTGTTACTAGGGATTCTCAGTGGCTTGATTGGTTCCGCTATGTTGGCAGTCGATTTGACTGATTGGCACAGCTTTTCGGGTAGCGCAATAACGATGGCTCGGATGTTGGCATATCAAGCATTTCTTTTGCTGCCAATTCTAGGTGTAGGAGCGTTTCTTCTGCCACGTTTTTTTTGGACTTAAAAGCACCCATGCTTTTCCGGAATTACGAACGCCAACCACAAAATGGCTGCTTTTAGCAGGCTTTTCTACAACATGTGGGGTTGTAATTTTGGTCGGCTTTTGTCTGGTTACAATAGGTATGAGTTTTTGGGGACATTTGTTGATTGCCGCTTGTCTCATGTTTTACATGTGGCGCGAAATCCCTCTTCACTCAGCTCAGGAGCCTAAGGGCGATCTCGCTGTTGGTCTCGCTATGGCGTTGCTCGCAATCCCTCTTGCTTACCTTTTATTGGCGTTCCTGCCCCAATGGCGGTTGGCAATGTTACACGTGTTGTTTATCGGAGGATTCGGCTTACTTGCTTTGGTTGTTGCCACCCGTGTAATGCTAGGGCATTCTGGTCAGTCAAAGCGCTTTACACAGCGAATTCCCGCTATCAAAGCTTTACTTTGGCTCACTGCTTTGACCATAAGTTTGCGTTCGGGAGTGGATATTTTTGGTGGCAATCGATTGCGTTTGTATGCTGTTGCGGCAGTGCCATGGATTTTGGCCATACTGATATGGAGTCGCTATTTAGTTCTTCCAAGTATTCGGAAGAGACATCGCTCCTGAAAGCTCACTTCTCTGTTACCAACTGCATTGCCTTACGCAACAACTCGCGCACGATTTCATGGTGTCTTTCAATCATTCGTTGTAATTCTTCCAGCGCTGTAAACAAGGCTCTGTGCGTATTACATGCTGTTGGCGGTGGCGTAAAACCTTCCGTCAATGCAGCTAAACGACTGCATACTGTCAGCACACCCGCATGGCAGGCTTCCAGTGCATCGAGTGTCGTATCGTCGATTTTGCCTTCCAAAAGCATGGGCAATGCTTGCGCTGCAATGAAGGTTTGGAAGTCGCGTATACAATCGGTCAGCACAGTAAATTCATTGTAAGCAGCAACCAGCGTAGGCGTGTGGTCACCATGCACTCGGGCAACTCTTTCTGCCATCGTGTGTATGCGCATCAATTCAATTCCAAGATGGTTGTCTACCTGTTCGTGTATCTGCCGCAGTAGTTCACTTGGGTCGATGCTCAAGTCCAACTTCGGCATTCCCGTAGTGCCTGCTTCCATGGCTTCCACTAAGTCATCCACCACTCGCTTCGTTAATATTTTCTTGCGTTCACAGGCTTGCATTACCGTCAGACCACCGTCGCAGCAAAATCCAATATTGTAGCGTTGAAATACTCGGCTTAATCGGGGATTCCCCGCAACCAGCTCGCCAACTGTCTGCAGGGCTAAGGGTATCTCCTCAGCCATCGTAATTGTTTTAGACTGTTCCATAATTAATTTTATTCTCAATGGTATCTTGTTCTTTCCATCACTACCTTGACGCAAATCAAGAAATCCAACATTGGGGTCTTTTTTACCCCACCTTTCTGGACAGTCCCTATTTACCTCCCAACCAACCCCTTTCCGGACAGTCCCTAATCTTAAAAAATGCACTGTTTCGTCATTTTTTGCTTGAGACTACGCCTTATTGCGTTTGTTCCTATGTTTATTATGGCGATTGCTAGAAAACATAAGATGGATAAAGCCAAGGCCGGGTACTATCTGCTCAGCAACAGGTGTGCGCGCCAGGCCTTTGCCTTGGGCAAGGGGCC
>JAJOKB010000012.1 GCA_021208135.1 Verrucomicrobiota bacterium
GGTTTCGGCAGCGACCAAGGTTTCTTCTGGCGGTGGCTCATTTGGGCTGGTTGCCGGTGCCGGAGGTTCAGGAGGGGTTGACCTGTTGGTGCGGGTCAGAGCTGCCGCTGCCTCCGCAAGGGCTTCCTGTTGCGTTCGCCAATCGCGCAGTTGAGTGACGGCAGTGCGCAGACCGGGTTGACGAAGGGCCTGGGGAAATTCGCGCCGCAATTGATCGGCCACTGTCTCGGCATCTGCGAACCGCTGGCGCGGATGGCCGTCTCTAATTGCCGGTCAGGGCTGCCTCTCGTACCTGGGGATCATTGGCCAGTGCCTTGGCAAACCATCGCTGCGCCTGAACCGGATTGTTGGCCTGTAGAAAGAGTCTCCCGAGCGCCAGTTCGGTGCTGGCATCATTTGCCAGAGTATGCGCTCTCATGTACGCTTCAATCGCCGCCGGCTATCTCCTCCCAGTTCATTCAGCTCCGCCAAAATGACCCATACGCCTTTGTTGTCAGGGACCTGTTCCAGATACTGCCGATACAATCGCACGGCTCCCGGTCTGTCACCAGCTGTGCGCAGAGCAGTGGCTGCGTATAAAATATATTCAGCTTGTGCGGGATCCACCTCCGCCAGGCGCGAAAAGTAAAACGCTGCCAGCATGTGGTCTTCGTTGCCGCTGTGATGGAAAGCCAGCATTTCAAGAATGCGCACGCTGCCGGGTGAGCGCTCGTCAAAAGCTTCCAACAGTGCGACCATTTCATCGTAGGCACCAGCCGCCTGCAGGGCCTCGGCTCTCTCCAGGGTTGCCTCTTCAGTGGCCGGAGTGCGGCCACAACCAGTCAGCAATACAATTGATACCATCAAGCAGCCCAGGGCACGCTGCAATGACTTCATGGCACCACTACCATCGTTGGATGCACAATTCATGTCTAACTCTCAATGTTTCAGTACGGGTCGGCAAGCCCGAAGCTGCCCAACTTGTTAGAATTCATGCAGAACCGCTCTCAGGTTGCCAGGTAAAGGCGTGACACAAGGCCACCGCTGCAGCATCGGCCTCGTCGTAAGCCGGAGTTGATTCCAGGCGCATCAACGCCTGAATCTGCCGCGCCACTTGTTCTTTGGATGCCCGACCAAAGCCGGCCACCGCTTGCTTAATGCGTAGCGGCGGGTATTCAAACAAGGGAAATCCTCCTTTGGCGGCTGTGGCTATGGCGGAGCCGCGCGCCATTCCCAGTATCTGGGCAGTACGAAAATTTTGTACATAAATAGTTTCCTCCACCGCCACATGAACCGGACGGTACTGCAACAATGCATGCTCGACCGCACGGGCAATCGCTCCCAGGCAATCCACCATAGTGAATTTAGCTGCAGGCAGGTTTAAGGTTTGCGCGTAAACCAGTTGAAATTGTCTGTTGGGCAAGCAATCCACCACGGCGAATCCGCTGCCCCGCAAACTGGGATCAATGCCGAGAATGCGCCCCTTGAAGGGAGTCCTGAGGATAGGGGACACCGGAGTACCGGCTGCCGGAGCTACTTCCTTGCCGGCCAATTTGGCTGCCCACAGGGCGCGAACGGATTTTTTAGGCATATGTTACTGTCAATCGATCAGAGCTGATTGGCAATCGCACACTTACGTGGTTGGCCCGCTTCTACCTGCCACAATTGCCAGTTCCTTCCTGCTGCCCCCTTCAGTTCCTCTGTGCCGCTGGCACACACCTGCCACTGAGGCGGCAGAAACTGCCAAAACCCCTCGCGTCGTACCGGATCAAGCTCCCCCCAGAATATCGTCTGCCAGTATGATTGGATCAATGCCAGTGCGGCGTCGACTCCACAGCGCCTGACCCAGGCGCAGTGCCAGAACCAGAGCGCGTTGTTGCCCGTCGGAAGCAAAATCCCGTCCCGATTTGCCGTGCAGCGTCAAATCGAAATCATCCCTGTGTGGTCCATGCCGGGTGCTGCCCAGCAGTCGCTCTTTAGGTCGATTTTTGGCATACGTATGAAGCCATTCGTCCGCAGTTGAATATCCTAAATCCGGGTCGTATTTCAGCCCGGGCGACTCATCCGCCTGGGTCAATCCGCGATACGCATGGCTGAAATCCTGCTGCAGCTCCGTCAAGGCGGCTGTGCGTGCACACACCACCTCGGCCGCCAGGGGGGGCTAAAAGTTTTTTCATAGGCTAGCAACAGTTTGTCATCGGCATCATCTTTCAGCAGCTTGTTGCGTTCGCGCAAACTAGCATGGTAATTGCGCAGCGCTTCAAAGTAACGACCGTCAACGCTGGCCAGCAAACCATCCAGAAAACGCCTCCTCAGTGTCGGTGCGCCACGCAGCAGTTGCAGATCCTGTGAGCAGAAGGGGATAGTGGGGAAACGTCCCAGAAAAGTTTTCCACCCCTGCAATGGAACGCCATCCACCCGTACGGTTCGTTCCTCATGGCCCAAATGGATTTCAACGACGCAGTTTTGCTCACTTTCATGCTCCAGAACCGCTGCGATACCGCACGGTCCAAGGCTGTTCCAACCGGGCAGCGTGCGCAGGTCTGAGGTGCGAAAGGACCGCAGCGCGGTCATCAAACCGATCGCCTCCAGCAAATTGCTCTTCCCTTGCCCGTTGCGGCCCAAAAAGTACAGATCTCTTCCTGTGCAATCTATCACCGCGGAAGCAATGTTGCGGTAATTTATAAGCCTAAGCTCAAGCAATCGCATGGTGATGACTTCGTCTCAAGGCCGTTCCCCGGAAGCTAGCACTGGCAGTTGGGCAGTACCTGTAAGATGCGCTGCCAATCTTCATCCAGAATGTCATGCGCCCCCGGTCGCAGATGGTAACTCAAGCGGCCATGGAACGTGCAGGGAGCCCACGTGAAGTCTGCGGGCAGCGCCGACTGTACCCCATATAGTTGGTACACAGGTTGCACGGCATGCAAACTCAGGTATTCACCCTTCGGATCCGCCCACCCGTCCTCCAGTGCACTGGCAATGTACAGGGGTCTGGGGGCCGCCAATGCCAGCAGGTAATGCTGGTCGAATGGCATCTCCTGCTCGCGGAATCGGTATATCCTCGCTTGTGGACATAACCAGTGCGGAAAGTTTTTCAGGATATGGTGTATGCGCTCTCCAAACATCCGGCGGTGCAGGGCCGCTCCACTACACCCTGAATTGTTGGATACAACCGCCGCTATTCTGGGATCATGCGCAGTCGCCCACAGCGCCGCCTTGCCCATCCGCGAATGCCCAACTCACTGTATGCGCTTACCGTCAATCTCCGGTTCGTTCGCAAGCAGGTAGTCCACAATGCGCGACAATCCCCAAGACCAGGCCGCAAGGGTTCCCCAACGCTGCTCCCGCGCCACATCAAAGTCCTCATCGCCAAACAGCCCATGCACGCCATTGTGAAACCCATCGTCGTAGTCAGGATCTATGTCTCCACTGTAGGCTGTGACCAATGCCGATCCCGTCTGCAGGATCCGTTGCACCGGCCAGCGGTAGGACCGAATGCCCCGCGACTTTTCGTTCGCCCGATTGTCTGTATTGTGCAGCAGTTTGTGATTGGGCACCCAGCTTTCCGGCAATAAGATGCCCGTATCCTCATGAACAGTGTGATTGCCAAAAAAATTCAGACCCAGAAAGGCCGGTGCCGGGCGCTTTCCCGCCTCCGGCAAAAACAGTAACAATTGTATCCGCAGCGCTTTGTCCCTGCGCCTCAGGGTCAGCTCCACTTGCTTCATCTTGCCTTCTCCTGTCACCGGATGTGTCCGACAGTCCAGTACTCTGCTCTCTATCCCGACTGCAGACTTTGGCATATGCCCATACTCGTTGTCAGCCAACAGCTTCAGGATCTCTCCGCGACGAATCTCCCACTGCTGGACGTTTTCTACCCTGCCGCCAGCATTCGATCGCAATAGCTCCGGCAACTCATAGTCCGGAACACCCGCCTCATCGGCAATGATTGGCACTGTAGTGGGATCTCCCGTCGTAGTCATCCCAACAACAATGCCACTCCACCCTCATTGTGCAAGCCCGCCTTTGCCGACGTACAGCGCTGCTCAAAGCAACGCTGCACACCGGGGGTGTTACAATTGCTCAAACCTTCCCGTATCTGCATCGTAACGCATCCACTGTTCAGTGCCGATACTGTAGAAAAATTCGGTGCCACTGGCGCGTTGCATCCAGCCGTTTTGCAGATCGAAGAAAATGCCAGCATGAGGTAAATCGTCCGGTTCTGGGAAGTAGACCCATTTCCGGCTGTCAATGTGTGCCCAATGCCTTGTTGCCGGAGCAACCAACGGACCGCGAGCCTCGCTGTATCCACCCCATTCACCATAAGGCTCCAGCGCTGGAAAAACCGCCAATATCGTTGTGGGCAGGAAATGGGCACGCATGCGTATCGGCTGAACAACGTCGATTAAGGATGCGCTGCTACTGGTGGAGTGACTGCCACTCCACCCGACAAATGCATTGCCGCTGTCTGCCAGCGCTTCAATTTCTATCCACTGTCCATAAGGCACCCGGGTATCAGTCGCATTGCTTTGGATCGAACCATTGCCCACCGATTCCAGTACCACCGGCACATCTCTGTTGTAAATAAACGGTGCTGAAACCACATAGTTATTGTCCTTGTCAAATTCCTCAAATGCACCCTCAGGATCCAGGGTTAACGAGAGTTGAAATTCTCCCGTCCAAATATCCGCTGGCATAGGGACACTTAAACTAATCTGCTCCATGGAGAAGGGGCTTAGACCTGGAGCCTCCACTGGGAAATGCCCCAGGGACAGACCCTCGCTTGGAATTCCGCTTCCGTGGATGCGAATTTCCGCCTGCAGTCCAAGATTTGCAGCTAGTTCGTACAAGCCACGATTCTGAAGGTTAAATCGGGTATTTAGAAAATTCGTTGGTCCATAATCCACCGCATTCACCACTAGTCGAGTGGCAATAAAATCGTGCTCAACAATTGTTCTCACCTGTCCCGTGCTGCTGCCAATCATCAGCTTTTGGTTGATCTGTAACAGTGTGAACAAAGGAACTCCTCCGCTAGCATTAAGAGTATCTGCTGTTACATCCACAGGAAACAGTCTCCCGTCTGCTGTTGCTATCCAGAGCAAATTATTCTGGAACACACTGAAGGTGGTTGAATTGATTGCGGTCCAGATGGCCTCGTAGAAGGGCAGGGCCAGAGGTGCGGTAAAGTCGCCGCTTGCACTCAACAGCCAGACACTATGGACCCCGTCACCTGTTGTAAAACGCAGGTTTCTGTGATGTGTCCAACTTGTCGGAATTTCCAGTTCTTGAACGGACGCCAAATCATCGCTCACAAAATATTGTTTCTGTGCAAACATTGAAAACAGGACTATCTCATTTTGGGTGTGGACGGAATAGTGGCGCTGCGGACTTTGGTATGTACCGTCTGTTGGGCGAGGCAAAGAGATAGATGCCAATTGCGTCCAACCTCCGGGCGATTTGAACTCAAACAAATCCCCATCCACAAAAAAGCAAAAATGCCCTCTCATTCACTGAAATAAAGTCATATTCCACAGGATTTGACCTTGGAGACGCGATTTCGGTCAATTCACCTGTTTCTGCGGAAATCAATACCGCTACAGGGCCAGAAGTCAATGAACTGAAATGGCGATTGAATGGTATAATGACAGTTCCGTCCTGCAAAGTTGTGGGGGCGAAAATATCAGGTCCTGTAACATTCAGACCCGGCAGGTTTGTCCATTCAATGCCGTCGATGGTTTGACGCAGCCGTTTGTCCGCCACGTCATAAGCCAAAACTCTGTCCGCAACTTTGAAATAGCGCACTCCCGGGGCAGGCAGTACCTGTGGCGTCCCATTCTCAAGAGTGAAAACGGATTGCTGCTCGGATTGCACCTGAAAGGATGCCATCAGATCAATCCCGCCTGAGGATAGGACCAGTCCGTTGGCATAAATACTGATTAACTCAACTTGCAGCTGCCCGGGAAGACGTTGCCGAATCTGAAATGTCGGGCGAGCTCCGGATTTGCGCTCCACAATACTACCGTTTATCTTCAGCTGAGTGTATAAATGCGACTGAGGAACATCAACGGATGCGGTAACTGACCAAGTAGCTGGAGATGATTGGGTGCGGCCACCAGAGACAGTAACAACGGGTGGTTGCGGCAAACGCATACCATCTGCGCCCGCAATGAGTGATTGTGGACTCACACTCAACCAACTGGTTCTGTGCAGCGCCATGGTGGCTGGATTACCTTCTGACCAGGAAGTCCCATCTTTAGTCAGCGCGGAATTTCCTCCAGATCTGGTGAATAAGAATACGTTTTCGCGGACACTTATGCCATTGGGTTGAAAATCGTTCAGATCAAACCATTCCCAGTTATCTCCATCCGTTGAGAAAAACGCTCTATTCCCAACCAGGATCGCGAATCGTTCACTGGTGGCAGCCGTATATACATTACCGCTGAATTGCCCGGCCATCGGCTCTAATACTATTCCTTCTGACCATTGATTATTGTCAAAATTCCAACTTTTTACCCTCAGTTCCGGTTGCGCGAACGAAATGCTGTTGGGAACTCCTAGAACCTTGCCATTGGTATGAATGACAGTTGTCCCCAGTTCCTCATAATGCCAGTGAATAGCGTCCACAGACCAATGAAAATTGCCCATACTATCAAACCATCTGATCACTCCATTTCCACTGCTGAGCGGTCGATCAGAAGGATAGTTGAACCGCACCACATGGCGATGACCTGCTGTAAGCCGGAAATATTCATTGTTTTGGGTTCTGAAGTACAGGTGATCCGCGAAGGTGAAAATGCTATTGGTTACCAGGGCGCTATTCGCTGGCAGCCCCTGAATTTCCAACAAACCATCTGTCGGATGCCATTCGTATAACCTATTACTCCTAAGTATATAGACCGAATCACCGGCAATATAGTATGAACCTGAGGGTACTTCCGAGTGGAAGATTTCCGAAATTTCATTGGTTGCGAGCTGAGTTACGGTAAGGACATCGTTGTGGCGCATGACCCGGATGTCCTCAGTCTCGTACAGCCAGGTTACCCAAGGATTGAACACCACTGACCTTACCTCGCCAGTCGAAAGTACCCAACTATTTTGCAAGTTTGAAATGACGCCGGAACCAATGCGCAGGCGATTCATATCGCTGCCATTGGCAAATACATCCATTTCTGTCCAATGTTGTAAGTCTGTTGAATAGGCCAGGTGCGAAATTGTGACGAAGTTTTCCTCGGTGTACCACAAGGCAATGTAATGACCGCTCATGGAATCAAAGTGCCAAAGAATTTTGCCTCCGAGGCTATCCTCCTGCCAATCGATTCCATTCGTACTTTTGAATTGGGTTTGATGGAAATTGACCCAGAAATGCTGACCGTCATAGATCAATCTGTCTATACGAGTTGGCAATGGCACTGTGGTTAACTCCATAGTTGAAAGTGAAACTATGTGCATCTGCGGCAATGACTGATCATTGAGCCCCGCGTAGGCGAGCAAAACACCATTGCCCACAGCCAGTCGCGAAGAGCGGTTAAACTGAACGTGAGCAAGCATTTCCCAGTCTATGCCATTTTCCGATCGCAGCAGCTGATGTGCGCTGTTCATCGACCAGTAGAGTCCGTTTGCGTATGTGGGATTTCTAGCCAATCCGGCATACATGACTTGCCAATGGATAAAGTCCTTTGTTTTTACCCGTTGTCCTAAGTTCCAATAATAATCTCCGGCGCGCTCAAAGGAGGAATTGATCTTGTCCACTTGAAATTGGCCAGCGGAGCGCCATTGTTGGTCCGCAGGTAAATCAAAGCTCACTGTGATGGGCTCGCTTACTACGCTGCCAAAACGGGAGCTTACTTCCACAGTATAGACCGTAGTCAACTGTCCGTTGTTTGCGGTTTGCGTCAAAATCGCACTGTTGGCTCCCTCAATGATGGTACCGTCCTTATACCACTGGAAATTCAATTGGGAACTGCCTTCAGCGATCACGTGCAAAGTGAAAGATCGTCCAGGTGCTACGGATACCGTTTCGGGTTGGCTGACAATCACTGGTTGCCGGATTGATAATCGCAGGTCTGCCACGATCCGCCGTTCCATTCCGCTGGCAGTGCGAATTTCTACGCTGTACACCCCTTCGCTGAGCTTATCTGTAGCTACCAAACTTAAACTCGATCCCGTCGCTCCGGTAATTTCCGCATCGTTCAAATACCACTGAAATGCAGGCTTTTCGAATGCGATGTAATCCACTGCAAGAGTAATGGATTCGTCTGCTTCCAGTATGAAGTCCTGTTGTACC
Source organism: Verrucomicrobiota bacterium (assembly GCA_021208135.1). Taxonomy (GTDB): domain Bacteria; phylum Verrucomicrobiota; class Verrucomicrobiia; order Opitutales; family Oceanipulchritudinaceae; genus JAJOKB01. The sequence goes on from JAJOKB010000012.1 coordinate 8,264, forward strand.
GAAAGTACTTGCGGTGGGCGTTTCGGTCCCGATGACAATGTATGCCCCAAGTGTAAAATACCAGCGGATCTCGCTTTGTTTTCCAATCCCGACGCGTACCTCGATCTGTCAACAAGTCGCTGTCGGATTTCATCCATTGTTGCTTCTGGAAATTGTGCTACCAACAAAGCCAAGGCCCCACTGGTCATAGCGGCTGCTATCGATGTACCGGTCGAGGGCGCATAGCCCGAGCCCCTGGATGTTGTCAAAATGCCTTCCCCGGGAGCAAAAAGATCTACCGACTCGGCTCCAAAATTCGAAAAACCCGCCACGCTATCATTGGCACGCACCGCACCCACGCTGATAATATTGGTCAGACCTAAGCTGGCAGGATAGATTGGATGTGTATCGTTGTTGCTACCTTCGTTGCCAGCCGCAGCCACGACCCAAATGCCGTTTTGTTGCACCTGTTCGAAGCGGTTGCGCACGGCCGCAGGTACGATTGTACCACCAAAGCTGGCATTGATTATGTTTACACCGCGTACCATGGCATAATCAATGGACTCAATCAAATCGCTCGACGCTCCGAAGCCGTCAGCATCCATGAAACGTATGGGTACTATTTTAGCCCCATTGGCCGTCCCAGCTATCCCCTCATCATTCCATGCGGCAGCAATTACACCGGCCATGTGGGTGCCATGACCATTGAGATCATTGGGTACATTATTATCTTGGACGAAATCCCAACCCCATATGTCGTCAACTTTTCCGTTGCCGTCATCATCCCGACCCGTGTTGGCACTTCCGCCGTATTAATTGCTATCGCCGATATTAGGTCGGGGTGATCCAATTGGATCCCTGTATCCAAAAGTCCTATTATGATTCCAGCAGCACTGGCGCGCTGCTCCCATCCTTCCGCCGCATCAATTTGAGCAAAATAGTTTTGCTGCAAAAACAAGGGATCCTCAGGCAACGTTGTGGTCACCCAGATGCTGTCAGCCTCAACGTGGGCCAACTCAATCAGCTTCTCTTCCAGGTGCGATTGCATCGCGAAAAAAAGTTTGCGCACTCGCCGAACCCCAGCTCACTACCGCTGTTGTCGCATTCAGCCACCTCAATTCCAGATCCGCTTCATTGGCTAAAGCCAGTTCCAAGCCCACGCGTTCCGCACCGCTCCTCATGGTCAACAGTAATTGATTCGCTACCCAAGTATGCTTCACTTCATCACGCTCTTCTCGAAGTAATACCGGATATTTCGCGTGCGGCCGCACTATCTCCTTGACTGCTAGCGCAGCTGACAATCGCGAAGCTCTTTGTTCACTTTTTCAGATCTTCTGCCCCCAATAACTCCTCGTTCAATAGATCAATTTTGCGTGTGTTGCTTCTCCACAAGGAGTGAATGCTCCTTCTCCATGCGCTCAACAAACGCAACTTTTCCAGCACCATGCCACAATACCGGTGCAACCGTTAGCACCGCCAACAACACCAGTGCAGGAATTTTTTATGCTTCGCTTTAATTTCATGACTAACCGCAGCCTAATCACCATTTCCGATAGGGATCAAGATATAAATATCAAATCTGGAATCAAACTGTAAAAATCGAAGGTCTGCATTAGACCTTTACATAATCTTTCTTTGTGCTGCTACAAATATGATCTTCCGCCCTATTGCTGCCAGCGTGGACTTTAATCCACGAACGGGGGTTTGCTACCGGTGCAAATCGCGGGTTGAAATCTGCGCTCCGGGAGGGTGGACTTCAGTCCACCGTAGTGCGCAACTGTCCTAAAACCTCGTCAACTGCTGCTGCGTCGAGGGCACTCTCTATGGCTGATGTGAGTTGTTCAGCCGTGGCCTGCTCAATAGTTTGTATTTGCTGCGGATCCAATGCGCCAAAGCGCTTGGTGAGGATAAAAGTCAATGTATTGCGGTTCGCTAAAAGGGTGCCTTGTCGCTCGCCACGTCGTTCACCGCGCTGCTCACCGATTTGAATCCCTCGCTGCTCTCCAATCTGGATACCCCTTTGCTCACCGATTTCGATGCCGCGCTGAATGCCTTGCTGAATGCCGTCGTGTCTGAGTTTTTGTGCCAGGTTCATAATGTCACTCCTCGTTTTCTGGTCTTCAATAGTGTTTAGTTTGTTTTCAACTTCCCTGATGTCAACAGTCTCCAG
>JAJOKB010000055.1 GCA_021208135.1 Verrucomicrobiota bacterium
TCCACATGTGGCCAGGCGGCGTCCAGCAGGTCGCCCAGGGTGCTGGCGTAACCGAGCTCGGTCCACAGCGCGTGGGTGATGTGCGGCGTGGCCGGGTACAGGCAGCGCAACAGAATGCCGAAACCTTCGATCAGCGCGACTTCTGCGCCGTCGTCGTCCATCGCCTTGAAATCTTCCAGGGCGTTGAGCATCTTCATGCAGCCCGACACCACGGTGTTGTACTGCATGCGCTGGTAGTCGTAGTCCACCTGCTTGAGCACGGTGTGGATGTCGCGGCGCAGCGCCTTGGCGGCCTTGCCAAACGCCACGTCACCCAGCGACTGCGCCCCCGAGACGCTGGCCGTGGCCTGCGCCCAGTCGTTTTGCGCCAGCTTGTGGCCAAAGGCCCACACGCGCTTGAGAAAGCGGAAGCTGCCTTAAAAGACTTGGTCGCCAAAGGAAAGCTGACCGCGGAAGAAGCACGCGAGGCCGCTGGCAACATCGCAGAAGAAAGCAAAAAGGAGTACGAGCAGGCGAAGAAAGACATGGGTGACTGGTTTGATTCGATGCTCGGCAAGGCTCACGTGGCTACCAAGGCCGAACTCGCTGCCGTGGAAAAACGCCTCTCGACGCTCGAAACCGCAGCGGTCACCGAGCTGCCCGCTCTGGTCGAACGCTTGAACGCCCTCGAAAAAGCCGTCGCTGCTAAAAAATCCTGTCGTGGCGCTCGACCCGCTGCATCTTTTCCGCGATGCCGTTAGGGCCAAAGAAATTGTCGGTATTTTACTCAAATACCGATTTGATGAGCTTCTTGAAAAGCTCGACACCCCTGCGGCCTGGTTGACCAGAATAGTGCCCTCAGTGAAGGGCAACTTCACACTCTGGCAGCGCTTGCGCATGGCCGTTGAGGAACTCGGACCGACCTTTGTCAAGGTTGCCCAAATACTCAGCACCAGGCCCGATGTGTTGCCGCGCGAGCTGATCGAAGAGTTTGAGCAATTACAGGAGCAGGTGAAGCCTGTCGAGTTTACGCTCATTAGGGTGGCATTGGAAAAGGAATTAGGCGGACCGTTGGAGGACGAGTTCGTCGAATTTGATACGACTCCGGTGGCATCGGGATCCATTGGGCAGATTCATCGTGCCCGCCTGCGCTCCGATGGTCGAGAGGTCGCCATTAAAATCCAGCGTCCTGACATTCGTAAACCCATTATGACCGACCTGGATATTCTGGGTTGGTTTGCGGCGCAGATTCATGCCAACATCACTGCCCTCAAGGCATTTGATCTGCCTACAGTGGTGGATGAATTGAGGCAAGCGATGACACATGAGCTGGATTTTTCGCGTGAGGCACGCAATGCCTCATTGTTCAACTCACTCAATCAGGATCCAGAGCACGTGTTCGCACCGGAAGTTATTGAGGCATATACCACATCGCGACTCCTCGTTACCGAATGGATCAATGGAACCTCAGTCAGACGAGCGCAATTGGAACCGGCAAATGCTGCACGCTTGGCCAAAATCGGCGGCAATTCATTCTTTGCGCAAATTGTCATGACCGGCTTTTTCCATGCCGATCCCCATCCAGGTAACATCATGGTGGCGGATGACGGCAGGTTGTGTTTTGTCGATTGGGGATTGTCCGGTCAATTGACCAAGCAAATGCGCCACCACATAACTGACCTGTTTTCGGCCTGTGCAGAGAGGGATCCAGAGAAGGTGGCCACCATTGCGATGAACATGTCGCGCAGCACCAAGCGCATCGATCGCATAGAACTGGAAAAGCGCATAACCTCGGTACTCTTCAAATATCAGGATTCCCTCACCAAAATGGAGGATATGGGGCGTTTGATATTAGAAATGGTTTTCGTATTCGGTTCCTGTGGTATCAATGTTGCCCGCGATTATACCTTGCTCGCCAAGGCCGTGATTTCCATCGAAAAGTCCGCCCGCCGTCTGGATCCTGAATTCGATTTGATCACTGTCGGCAAACCCTACATCCGCGAACTGAACTGGCAGCGCTGGAATCCAGTCAGTGTACTGCGCAACACTTTTTCAACCGCACATACCAGCCTGAAGCAAATTTCCGAGCTTCCCAACGATTTGCGCCGTCTGCTGCACCGCATTGAAGATGAGGACCTCCGCGTCAACATTGAACACCGTGGACTCGGAAAAATGGGCGATGGCCTGGACGCCGCTTTTAGTCGTCTGGCGCTATCGGTAATTGTCGGTTGCGTTTTTGTCGGCAGTTCGTTTGTCATCAATACCGGAACACCACCCTTCTTATGGGGTTATCCGGCAATAGGTATCCTCGGTTATCTGTTGTCCAGCGTGCTGGGTTTGTATGTTGCCTTCGACATCCTTAGGCACGGACGTCACAAGTAGTCAGCACACTGGAAAACTCCACCGGATAATGGGCAGACTATTCTGGCAGTTCTCCGGAGAAATCGCGGAAATTAAACCGCAAAAACCGCCGCTGATCAGCACCGATCTCCTGACTGTCCACAATGGTGATCTGGTCGATCTGGTCACTCAGGGCATCCACCGTGATATTCGGTTGGAAAGTTTGCCAGGATTGCAGGTCGTTGGAGCTTTGCACAGTTAGATGAAGATAGGGATTGTGCGCACGGTTAAAGCTCCATACAAGCTTGCCACTTGCGTCCCCGGAATCAATGAAGTAGGAAACGGGCAACGCCTCCGGCGCAAAAGAGGCCTTTGGATCCAGGCCTTGCACGTAAGCCATGAAGTTGGTCAGACCGCTGCCACGAAAATCAGCAGATCGGGCAACGAGTTCCGGATTGGCACGTTCGGCCGCACTGAAATACTGCTGCTGCCAGTTTGAGAAAGTGCGCGGAGCCGCTGCGACCACCAGGTTGCGCACAGTCGCATGGCCATGTAGGAACTGCGGACCGGGATTGTTACCGTCGCCATAAAGCGAACCGTACAGCCGCAATCCAAAACCTTGGTCAGGTTGCACTGGCCAGGTGGTGGATATGACATCAGGCGCATTGGCACCCAATGCCCCCTGAACACCAAAGGTGGAATAGTCCTGCCATGAGATACCGCCATCAAAAACTGAATGAGCTGGTCAAACGTTTGCCAACGGCGTCGTAACTGATGCGCAGGCGCACGTTCACAGGAATAAACTCCGGGTTCAAGGCCCCGGTGGAACCTAATACCTGGCGATTAAAACCGCCCATGCTATTGCGAATGCCACGGATGGTGATGATGCGCCCTCCTCCTGTGGAATGTACAATATATAGACCGTAATAAAACGCCCGGGCTTTCCGCCGGTGTCACTTCTAAACCTAAAAATGAGGCCGCATTCACGCTCACAGGTAACCGCTCAATGGAAAAATCGCCCTCGGCAGTCCAGTTGCGCTGTGCGCTGGTATTGCTTTCACCCGTGTTCGACCAAAAAATAATTTGCTCCGCTTGATTGGCGTTATTGATCGACGGAGATGTCGCATCGGCAGTGAAATTCAATTGAGACCCGGTAACGGTCCACTGCGCCTGATTGTTGGTGAAGAGGACCTCATACCGTCCCGGAACCTGAATGCCTTCCACATTGGCTGCACGCCCAAAGAATCCGGCAACATTGCGTGGCGAGGGTGGATATACAACCACATTGTCGTGGGTGATTTGCCCAGCCGTCACTACTCCACCCGACTGATTGTTGCCAATCAATTGAATGCCGAAACCTCGGTTCCAGGGACTGCCGAAAGGTGCGTGTTCCCGATCCAGTCTGAACGTGCGCAAATGCTGATATTCAAAGCCATTGTTGACGGAAAAATACAGCGACATGGTTTTCTCATCCGCACGCCAGGTCATGCGCACCCGCACAGGACCCTCGGCAGGTGCTGATACCCACTCCGTTTTGCGCTCAAAATTGTTGATATCTGGATTAAAAGTACCCCACTCGGAAACAAAACTGCGCTGACCGCCGAAATTGCTGATGTAAATCCCGTAGTAGGCGTTGTTGGTTAAAGGGCCGCTGGCATCATTCAGCACATACGCTTCAAGTCCAGCTGCCACAAAACCGTCTGCGGGATTGACATCATTGGTGATGGTCACCTCAGCTGCCCAATCATAGCTGTAATTATTTTGAGCGCTCGAAGGAGACGCCCAACCCAGCCAGCGCAACCCGCGGCCTGTCGATTCATACTCGAGACGACCATTGCGGTTGGTCAACGTGTTGTTGTCATTACCGGCATCGAAACGCCAACGGCGGTCTGGAGCGATAATCAGATCGTTATCGTCAAAGTTATAGCTGCCGAACAAAGCGGGAATCACCGGTGGCCCACTGACCTCCATCGCATCAAATGTAATTTGTCCCGCTGTGACTGGTACCGACAGACCATTGCTGACACCGGATAATTGAATGGCCATGCCTTCCATCCAAGGTGACTGGGGCGGTTGTTGCGCTCCTGCCAATGCGAACTGTCCGGCTGGATTGAATGTATGACCGCCATCCGTGCTGTAAGAAACCTCAAGCGTCTCGCTCTCAGCTAGCCAGCTCAATCGCAAACGTATCGGCCCCGCACCAACAGGATTGGCTGCTGATGTGCTGCGGATAAAGGTGTTGGCATTGCTGTCCCAAATCCCCCACTCGCTCACAATGGCGCGCCCGCTGGAATTTGAACGCAGATAAATACCGTAGTAGGCGCTGTTGCCAACGATCCCATTGACTTCTTGCAGCACATAAGTGTCCATACCGGCATAGGTAAATCCTGACTGTAGCTGGGTATCATTGGTAACCGTCACTTCCGCAGTCCAATCGCGCCTGTAGTTCCGCTCCGATGTGCTCGGTGTAATCCAACCCAGAAATCCAGAGCCGGTCTGGCTGGATTCATATTCAAGGCGATTATTGCGCTGTACCAGACTGTTGCCGGGGTCAGTGATCAGGAAACGCCAGCGCCGGTCGATGCCAGCCTCTAAAATCGGACCGGTAAAATCATATTTGCCATACAATGACGGTACTTGAGCCGCAGGTGCATACACAAACATATCGTCAAAAACAATTTCACCAGCCGCCACTGGTGCCGCTCCACCTCGATTGACACCGGTCAACATGATGCCCATGCCATTTGATACCGGATGACTCAGCGGAGCTTGAGCGCCCAACAAATCATAGGTCTTCAACGGAATAAAGCCTTCGCCATTCACTGAATAAGCTACCGTCAATTGCTTGGAAGCCGCCCGCCACAGCATACGCAAACGCACCCCAACCTCATTGGGAATTGGCATGGCATGAAAATAGCGGTCAAATTGATTAGTTGATAAATTCCAGCGTCCCCAGTCCGCCACCACTGCCAGCCCGGATGCGTCCGAGCGCAAATAGACTCCGTAATATGCACTGGAATGCACCGACCCTCCAAGATCACTCAAGACATAAGTCTCCATGCCCCCATAAGTGAAACCGGATTGCGGACGGGTATGGTTGGCCACACTGACTTCCGCTGCCCAGTCAGTGCTGTAGTTGTCGAAGGCTGTACTGGGCGCAACCCAACCAATGGAACGCAAACCTTCCGCTCCCGCCGCATACTCCAATCGGCCGTTCGCCACAGCCAAAGCATTGTTGGCATCACCCAATTCAAAGCGCCAGCGCTCGCCCACACCCACAACAAGCGAGGATTCAGAAAAATCCCAGGCCCCAAAGAGCGGCGGATTCACTTGAGACATTAACCTCGAAGCCCCAACAGCACCTATGGCTGCCACCATCAAAACAAAATAAGAAACACGCATTTAATCCATCAGCTATCATGATACCTATAAAAATCGAGCCGATTCTTACCTCAGAAAAATAAACGCCAGATGACAACAAGAATTCAACGATTTAAAGAGCGGCGGCTTGGTGAATGTGAGGGGTATATGCTTGAATGATTTTAGTTTCTAACCGCAGTTTCTGCTCAAATAAATCATATCTCACATTCTCTCTTATGCACAACAAACTCCTCACTCCTCTCGCAGCCACTATGCTGCTCGCAGCATCCGCTGTTTCCGGCCAGGTAACTATATCCACTCTTGGCCAGACCTATACCCAGAACTTCAGTTCACTCAGCTGGAATGCCGGTGAAACCCTTGGTTCTTGGACCAATAATTCGACCCTTCCCGGTTGGAGTATCAGCAATCAGAATAATGTAGCGACCAGCCAATATCGTCCTGGCTGGGCTGGATCTCAGGCCTCAAACAATCTTGGTGGTGCAGATGCCACTAATTATACCAAGGCACTGCAAATATTAGTTTCGGGCACACAAGCTGGAGGCGATCGCGTATGGGATGGTAATACCAGATTGGGCTTCCGCACTGGAGGAACTCCAGCGAACAGTTTCCTCACCTTGCAGTTGACTAACACGACTGGTGGAGCTTTGACTTCATTTTCCCTTGGCTACGAGGCGGCCCAGTTCTTTGCATCATCGACTGCTGCCCTGGATGTGCGCTATAGTTTCGACAATGAGAACTGGACGACTATCCGCGGAACTGGTGGTGCAGCAGGTGACGAAGATCTTCGTTACATAACACCGACTACTGGTGGTAATGTCGCAATGACTACCGCTCAAATCCAAGATTCCATTACGCAGTTATCAGCTACCGTCGCTGGAATCTCTTGGGAAAACAATTCCAGTCTTTATATCCAGTTTGCTTTCTGGCGCGACCTTTCAGGCGTAGCCTCTGGTTCCAGCTCGATTATGGCAATTGACGACGTCTCCTTCTCCGCTATTCCGGAGCCGTCAACCTATGCAGCGATTTTCGGTGCCTTGGCATTTTTGGGAGTGGTGGCTCGCCGCCGCTTTAGCAAAAAATAATTTTTAGGGTAGTAGTAGGTTTAGCAAGTAGAGCGGTCACCAGAGGTGGTGACCGCTTTTTTTGGTTAAGATGCGCAGTGCCACAGCAAAACAACAGCGTGTGCGGCAATGCCGAGACCTTTGCCTAAATCGCCCAGTTTTTCGTTTGTGGTGGCTTTTATGCCGATGCGATCGGGAGAGGTGCGGAGTGAAGTTGCGAGCAGCTTGCGCATGGCAGGAATGTGCGGGGCCAATTTAGGTTTCTCGGCAATGACGGCAATATCGACATTGCCAATTGCCCAATTGCGTGCGTTAGCTTCGCCCACTGCCTTGCGCACAATCTCCATGGAATTCAAATTGTGCCACTGTGGATCTGAAGGTGGGAAGTAGTGGCCGATATCAGGCAAACCAAGAGCCCCCAGAATAGCATCCGCGAGGGCGTGTAGAACGACATCGGCGTCGGAATGGCCGTCGAGTCCATCTGCGTGCGCAATTTCAACGCCCCCCAGTACCAGTCTGCGACCTGGGGCAAATCGGTGAATATCGTATCCCAAACCGACTCGAAACGGTGGCGGGAGTGACGTTTCTGTTCCAGGGTTACTCATTGTATGCAAGGAGAAACTCAGCCCAGGCCAAGTCCTGCGGTTGAGTGATTTTAGGATTGGGAGCAAAGTTTTCGACCATGTACACCTTATAGCCAAGGAATGAGACGGCGGCAGCGTCATCGGTCAGTTTCGTGCGCGCGGACGCATATCCGGCCAAAAGTCTGGATACATGAAACCCTTGAGGCGTTTCCATGGCCCAGAGCTTGGATCGGTCTAAATCCTCCAAAAACTGCGGCTTGCTGGAACTGGCCGAGGGGACGCGCTTTATGGTATCTGTAGCTCTGTGAGCGAGCACGGCGGCTCCATGGCGATGGGCGGAAACAATCACGGCACGAACAGCTTCGTTGGCTACCAAAGGGCGGGCGGCGTCGTGAACCAGCACCACTTCGGAGTCTTCCGGCAGCTTGTTCAGCGCATTGCGCACGGAATCGGCTCTTGACCGGCCACCCTTAACCCAAGTCACAGGTAAATCCTCGGGAGCATAGGCATCCCACAACGCTGCCAACGCCTTCTGTTGTTCTTTATTGCGGAACACAACAACCACAGAATCAAACAATTGATTCGCGGTGCAGTTGATGACAGACCGGGCAAAAACAGGTATTCCCAACAGCGGCGCCAACAATTTGTCGGGCACCACACCGGCCATACGGGTTCCGCTGCCAGCAGCCAGTAAGATCAAGGATACAGAGATGCTTTGCACGATAGATTGAAAGTGGATAAAATGAGGTCTCGCAATCGAAGATTACAAAGAAGCGGCTAACTTGCGGAAATCAGCAGGCAAAGGACTTTCTGCGGCAAAACTCAGTTTACCCTCCCGCCATTGCAGATTAAACTCGATTTTGGCGGAATGCAGGTATAGCCGCTGCAGGCCCATGCGCCTATTTAAATTAAAGTCGCCGTAAGTGGCATCGCCGAGAATGGGAAAGTGCCGCAAGGAGCATTGCACACGCAGTTGGTGGGTGCGTCCGGTCAGTGGATGCAAGTAGAGCATGGATACTGTGGGATTCATCCCTTTAGTCCACCCCAGGCGAACGCGGGTGCTGGCGGTGACGCCTTCACTGCGACTGGCTGTGGCGCGCACGTTGCTGTCCTTTCGATGCTTGCGCAGCTTATCAAGCCAGGTATCAATCGGGCGCGAAGGGCGACCCCGGACTAGCGCACAGTATTGTTTGCTGACTGCACGCGTGGAAAATGCGCTGCGCACGGACTCCGCAAGAACAGGATCGCTGGCCAACAACAACAATCCAGACGTGGGACTATCCAGGCGATTGAGCAGATACAGGGGTGCGGTTCCACCACCGGCGACAGGTACAAAATACGTCTCCTGTTCGAGATCGTAGCTGCAAGTCAACAGCGCTTTGGGATCCATACCGTTAGCATTGGGATGGCTGCGCACCCCCTCGGGTTTGTCCAAAGCGAACAGACCCGCTGGATCGGATTGCACCACTTGCACTCCGTTGCCCAGAGGCAAATTCGCACTGTCGATGAGTTGGGACACGGTCGCCATGGTTAAATTTCGTCCACCAAATAATGCAAGGCTGCTGAATACCCTGAAAATCCCAAACCAGCAATGACTCCAACCGCAATACCTGAAATGAAGGAATGATGACGGAACTCTTCCCGCTTGTGTACGTTAGAAAGGTGCACCTCAATGACCGGAAGTCCAGTTCCGGCCAAGGCATCCCGCAACACCACGCTGGTGTGAGTGAGTCCACCTGGATTGATGATGATACCATGGATGCCGGCATCAGCCAACGCAGCGATCTTATCTATAAGAGCACCCTCATGGTTGCTTTGGTAAAACACCAAATTGACCCCCAAGGGAACAGCCTCAGCCTGAAGCTGGTCTTCGAGGTCATCCAAAGTGGCAGAGCCGTACACCTCAGGCTCGCGTTTTCCCAGGCGGTTGAGATTGGGTCCGTTCAGAATAGCGATGGTTTTGGTTGCTGGCATAAGCGGTCAATGGTTGGAGTTGCGTTAAAGTGAGCGGATAGCGTCTGAGAGTACCTCACAGGCCTGATCAATGGTTGGTTGATCGTGGGCAGTGCTGATAAAACAAGTTTCGTAGGCAGAAGGTGGCAAATAGACACCGCGCTTGAGCGCAAAATGGAACACTTTGCGGAACAGGCTGGCGTCACTGGCCAAAGCCCGATCGTAGTTGGTCACTGGACTTGAACTGAAAAAGAAAGCAAACATGGATCCGGTTTGTGGCACCTGCAGGGCAATACCCTTTTCATTGGCTGCCTCTCTGAGCGCAGCGGCCACGGCTTGGCCCATTTTCTGCAAACGGCCGTAGGGATCGTGGGATTCGATTAATTGCAAGGCCGCGAGACCTGCTGATAAAGCCAATGGATTGCCCGAAAGTGTACCGGCTTGATATACAGGGCCTTCGGGAGCCAGATAGTCCATTACATCCGCCCGCCCACCGAAAGCGCCCACCGGGAGACCGCCGCCAATAACTTTACCCAGTGCAGTCAAGTCAGGTTTTAAATGTTCCAGTTCCTGCACCCCACCCCGGGCCAGTCGAAAACCAGTCATTACTTCGTCGAAGATCAGGAGGGCTCCATGTCCACTGCATATTTGACGCAACCGCTGCAAGTAACCTGGAAGAGGCAAAATAAGACCGCAATTTGCGGGGTAAGATTCGACAATCACACCTGCGATAGTCTCGCCATGCGCAGCAAAACATTGCTCAAGCGCGCCGATGTCATTGTACGGCAAAACAAGGGTCTCGGCGGCAATCGCTGGCGGGATACCCGCGCTGTCCGGATGACCATGCGTCAATGCCCCGGAGCCTGCCTTTACCAGCAGCGAGTCCACATGGCCGTGATAGCAACCGGCAAATTTGACGATTTTACTGCGGCCGGTGAATCCGCGTGCCAGGCGGATGCAGGACATGGTAGCCTCGGTACCGCTGTTGCACATGCGCACCTTTTGAATCGAAGGCACAAAGCGGGCAATGGCCTCTGCCATTTCGACCTCATATGGATTGGGAGTGCCAAAACTGGTGCCGTGTTGCAAAGCATCTGCGATCGCGGACCGGATGACCGGGTGATTGTGTCCATGCAAAGCCGGACCCCAGGTACACACAAAGTCTATCAGGGAATCGCCATCGGCAGTCGTGAGCCGTGCCCCCTGTGCGGAACGGGTAAAGAAGGGTGTACCACCCACCGACCTGAAGGCACGTACAGGAGAGTTTACGCCGCCGGGGATCAGCGCCTTGGCACGCTGCATCAGTTTGTCTGACTGTGATTGATTTTCAGCTAACATACTTTTGCACAATAGGAATACGGCGACCGACGCCAAAGGCAAGCGGAGTTACTTTCAAGCCTGGTGCTGCCTGCTTTCGCTTGTACTCGTTTAAATCGACTTTGCGGATGACATCGCGCACCACCGCTTCCGCAAAACCCTGCCCAATAATTTCCGCAGCCGACTTACCTTCTTCCACGTACAGTTTGAGAATGGCATCCAATACGGGGTAAGGCGGCAAGGAATCCTCATCTTTCTGGTCAGGGCGCAGCTCCGCAGAGGGTGGTTTGCGAATCGTGTTCCATGGGATGATTTCCTGTTCGCGGTTGATCCATTCACACAATGCGAACACCTTGACTTTGGGCAGATCCGAAATGACTGCCAAACCACCGCACATATCGCCATAGAGCGTGCAGTAACCCACCGCGATTTCACTCTTATTGCCGGTAGTCAACAGCAAGGCACCCAGCTTGTTTGACAGAGCCATCAACAACAAACCGCGCGACCGGGCCTGAATGTTTTCTTCAGTGACGTCGCGCGGGCGATCACCAATAATAGGCTGAAGCGCGGTTTCAGCACTGGTGACAACTTCTGCAATCGGCAAAGTGTGGAAAACAATGCCCAGGTTGCGTGCCAGATCAGAGGCATCTGTTTTGCTGTGGTCACTGGAAATCGCTGAAGGCAAACTGACGCCAATGACATTTTCCCGACCGAGCGCGTGGGCCGCCAGCACTGCGGTCAATGCAGAGTCAATGCCCCCGCTGAGCCCAATGAGTGCTCGTTTAAAACCACTTTTTAACGCGTAGTCGCGCAATCCCAGCACCAGAGCGTCGAAAATATCAGCTAACTCTTCCTGACGAAATTTAGGGTGTATCCGAATCTCGTCGCTGTTGAGATCCACCACTTGTGAGTCTTCAGCGAAAGGAGCCAGGCCGGCCAACAGGGAGCCATCGCTACTGACCACCATACTGTGGCCATCAAAGATCAGCTCGTCGTTGCCCCCTACCGCATTGGCGTAAACCACTGGACACCCCACGCGTTCAGCAGCTTGCCGAACCACCTCAAATCGGGTTGAATCCTTGCCATAATGCCATGGACTGGCTGACAAATTCAGCAATACATCCACCTTTGCCTCAGCCAATTGTTTAACGGGATCATGCGAGTAATGGCGGCTGGTTTCCACGATGGGACCGCTCCAGATATCCTCACAAATAGTGACGCCCCAACGCACCCCCTTAAACACCCGCCATCCAGTCGTACTTGCCGTTTCAAAATAACGATCTTCATCAAATACGTCATAGGTGGGCAGTAAGCTTTTGTGAAAAACCTGCTGCACCTCGCCGTGTTCACACCATGCGGCCGCATTCAAGAACCTGCGCCCGCGTTCACTGCGATTGCGATCCACAAAGCCAATCACCGCAGGTACCGAACCGGTGCGCTGAGCAAACTGATTTAAGGCCGCCAAATTATCGGCGACGAACTTCGATTTGAATAACAAATCACGTGGAGGATAGCCGGTAATGGCCAATTCAGGAAAAAGTACCAGATCCGCACCGGCGGCCACCAATGCGTCGTAGACCTTTACGGCCTTGGCGAGGTTGCCAGCCAGATCGCCGACAGTCGTGTTAAGCTGAGCCAGTCCAATTTTCATAAGATCAAAAAAGACCCTGCAAGGAGCGTTGCTCGACCTGCAGGGTCAGTATTATGGGAGGGAGATGGATGGAAAGTTTGCAATTAAATCAGACCCAAAGACTTAACCATGTCTTTTTCATCAGACAACTCTTTCACGGAAATGTCAATCTTTCCACGGGCAAAATCATTGACCGGCAAGCCCTGAACGACGCTCCAGGTCTTGCCATCTTCAGTGCGAATGGGGAACCCACAGATCAGGCCCTCGGGAATACCATAACTGCCGTCGGAACAAACGCACACGCTGGTCCAATCCCCGGCTGGTGTGGGCGTTACCAGGGAGCGAACGGTGTCAACTACCCCATTGGCAGCAGACGCAGCGGACGAAGCACCGCGGGCTTCAATAATGGCGGCACCGCGCTTGCCTACGATTGGCAGGAACTGTGTTTGCAGCCAATCGGTGTCGGTGATGACCTCTGTGGCTGGCTTGCCATCGATGCGGGCATTGTAAAAGTCGGCAAACATAGTTGGCGAGTGGTTACCCCAAATGGCCATATTGGTGATGCTGCGCACCAAAACACCGGCTTTGTTGGCCAACTGCGACTTGGCGCGGTTCTCATCCAGGCGCGTCATGGCGAACCAACGGTTGCGTGGAATGCCGGGCGCATTGTTCATGGCGATCAGGCAGTTGGTGTTACATGGATTGCCAACAACCAGAATGCGGACGTCCGGGGCGGCATTCTTTTCAATGGCCTTGCCCTGAGTGGTAAAGATTTTGCCGTTGATGCCCAGCAAGTCAGCGCGTTCCATTCCTGCTTTGCGAGGCACTGAACCGACGAGTAAGGCCCAGTTAACATCCTTGAAACCCACATTGACGTCCGACGTTTGCACGACATCCACCAGCAATGGGAAGGCACAGTCTTCCAGTTCCATGGCCACGCCCTTGAGTGCAGGCAAGGCTGGTTCGATCTCGATGAGGTTAAGTGCCACGGGTTGGTCAGGGCCAAACATGGCTCCGGATGCTATGCGGAAAAGCAAAGCATATCCAATTTGGCCGGCGGCACCGGTGACTGCAACGCGAATAGGTGTTTTCATATCAAACAAACTAATTTCTGGTTTAGGCGAAAAAGGAAACACTAATAGCCCCAACAGGCTTCGCGCAAGAGGAAACGGTTGCCAGAAAGGCTTTGACCCTTCAATTTTCCTTCATGGCCAAGCCTCCATCAGACCCATCTTCGTCAACTGACTCGTGGACAGTGCGACTGGCACAATTGCTGCGCAAGGAGCAAACTTTACAAGCGGTTGCCTGGGATGACCAGCATACAGAAATCGAGTTGGCCACCTTGGGTAAGGTCAGTGAGCAGGAATTGCGCAATCTGCTGGGTGAGGTATTGCAGACGGCTGACTCGGCCAGTGATTTGAGTGACCTGCGCTACCGACGGGAAGCGGACAAGCATCATTGGAAAAGTCTCATGGCTTGTAGAAGGAAGTGACCCGACGTCTGGAGTTGGCGAACACTGCCTTGGCCGACTGCTGCGGAAATAGCTGGTATCGAATCGACTGCTGAACACGAGGAGGATTGGCGCGAGTTGGCTGCCTTGGCTGGCACTTCCGGGGCACTGAGCCTGACGGCGTTTATCATGGAGCAAACCGGTTGGATGGCTGAGCCCTGGGCGATGGTGGGTTATATTGGCGCAATGATTGCCGGTGGTTGGGATGCGGCCAAAGATGCACTCCCCAAGCTGCTTAAAAAAACAATTGGACATCCACTTCCTAATGCTGGCGGTTGCCATCGGTGCCAGTTTGATCGGTGCGTATGCCGAGGGCGCTTTGCTTTTGTTTTTATTCTCTACTGCTGGTGCCCTTGAGCATTTCGCGCTCCACCGCACAAAACGTGAGATCGATGCCTTATTCAAAATTGCTCCCAAAACGGCGACTGCCATCGATCCGCAGTCTGGTATAGAGTCCGAGGTTCCAGTGGAAAAGGTGACTAAAGGCATGTGGTTGAGGGTTAGACCGGGGGACACCTTTGCAGTTGATGCTGAAGTCATGACCGGAGAAAGTACCGCCGATGAATCCTCGCTCACCGGTGAGGCGCATCCAGTACCCAAGGCAGCGGGTGATAAAGTTTACAGTGGCACTCGCAATATTTGGGGATCCCTGGACCTAAAGTGCCTGCGACCTGCCAGCGAAAGCTCCCTGCAAAAGATTATCCGCCTGATTCAGGATGCCAGGCACAGCCGCGCCCCCAGTCAGCGTTTGACCGATCGGTTTGGCCCTGGGTATACGTGGGGCGTGTTGGGCGCTACCGCTCTCATGTTTTTGGTATGGTGGCAGTTGTTTGATCTGTCGCAACAAGATGCGTTTTATCGCGCCATGACCCTGCTCGTCGTCGCCAGTCCCTGCGCCCTGGTGCTATCCATTCCGTCGGCTATTCTGGCTGCCATTGCCTGGGGTGCCAAACACGGGATTTTATTTCGGGGTGGTGCTGCCATTGAACAACTTGCCGGGATCAAAGTTGTGGCGTTCGATAAAACCGGCACTTTAACCAGCGGAGACCTGCGCGTTGAAAGTATTGAAAGTTTTCCGCCCGGACAAGAGCACGCTGTCGGGCAACTAGCCTATAATCTGGAACTGAAGGCAAGCCATCCGATTGCACGCGCCATAGTCAGTTATGGCGAAAACAAAGGATACAAGTTGTTACCTGTGGATGGGTTCCGCAATCTCACTGGCCAGGGTGTCAAAGCCGAAATCAATGGCAAAAAATTGCTCTTGGGTCGGCGGGATCTTCTGGAAACGGGTCCGCTGAAACAATGGGCTGATCAATTACAGGAACCAGCCGACGGTTTGTCTGAGGTCTGGTTGGTAACACCGGACTGCGTGGGCAGAATTTTACTCGCCGACAGAGTGCGACCGGAATCCAGGCAAGTGGTCTCTGCACTGCGCAACAAAGGAGTCCATACCGTCATGCTCACCGGCGACCGGGCAGGCGCTGCAGCATTGGTGGCTAAAGCTATTGAGATCGATGAGGTAAAGTCGGGTTTGAGTCCGGAAGGCAAGGTGGATGCAGTCGCGCAATTAAGACAATCCGATCGATTGGTTGCTATGCTGGGCGATGGGATTAACGATGCTCCCTGCCTGGCAGCAGCAGATATCGGCGTTGCCATGGGTGCCAGGGGCAGTGACGCCGCCCTCGAACAAAGTGATGTGGTACTGATGAACGACCGCATCGAACGGTTTCTCGATGCCTACCAACTCAGTTGCCGTGCAAAAGCCATCATTCGCCAAAATATAGCAATTTCCTTGGGCACGGTTGTCATAATGGTGCTGGCCGCGATTGCCGGCATCATCCCGATAGCCGTTGGTGTGCTCGCTCACGAGGGTTCCACCGTCATTGTGTGCCTCAATAGCATGCGCTTGCTGCGAACCCCGTCTTAGATCCATCACTGATCGCTGTCTTTCACCAGAATCCGCTTCTTGCTACAGTATTCAGCGGCCTGAATTTTGAAAGACAGTCTGCATAAAGATAGGTAATGCTTCCTGAAATCCCGGTGGCGGAGCTTCGGTAACCAGTCGAAAACTCAAATCGATGTATGGATCTAATTCCGAGGTAATGCGGACAGGTTGTTGCGCGGTATTGTGTTGGTACCATAACCAGGAACCACCGGCGGCGTAAAATTGGTTGCCGTCCCACGCCAATTCGGCTGCGCCACCGTGTAATCCGATTATGCCTGACGATGGACGATTGCGCACGAAATCGAGACCTCCCAAATCGCTGGGAGACTGAATTTTGTCTTTGTAAACTGAAAACTGCCGACTGTGCGACATGAGCAACCGCCTTTCCTCACTGGAGAAGGAGACGGCAGCAGTTGTGGGAGTGGAGTTAGCGAAAATGGCGGGGAGTTCATCGGTGTGAGGCAAGCGCATACCGAGCGATTCCGCCACAAGACGAGCCATCTTTGGAACCATCACAAACAAGGGCATGGAATCTGGCGAATCGAATGCTGGCAATGCCAGTGATGCTTCGCCGACAAACTGCCATCGGGGCCGCGGAATAACTCTGGGCTCCATTGACGGGCTAAAAGGCAGAGGTTGCAATTTATCCACCTCGTAATAAAAAACCTCAAATTCGGTGGGATCCCTGGCCAACAGGCGCAGAAAGATTGGGTAAGTGAAAGGCTCAACTTGCACCATAATCCTTCGCGTGCCCAAGCCAATGATTTGAAAAGCAACAGGTTGGTGCAATGAGGTAAACAATACACTTACCGTTTCTGGTGAGGCACCTGGCGTCATTGACACAATGTGCGGAAGTTCAGCAGCCCTTTTGGCAAGATTCACTTCCAGACTCAAATCGGTAGTATTGGTACGCAGATCGGAAAGCCCGGTCAGAAAACTTCTCATCTCTTGAGAATCTGCCTGCTCTGCTTTGGAACGAATGGTAAAAGCATCCGGAATCTGATCAGAGCGCAAAGCCATGTACTGCTCGAACAATTGAATTTGCCTTTGGGATTGTTGAACCGAAAATGGAATGAGGGAATCCGGTGCCAATACACGTGGATTGCCAAAAATTGCTATCCACTGATCGAAATCATGCCGATGCTGCAGTGCTTTGCGCAAAGTGTCAAAAGCTGCGCGAACAAAGATCAAAGCCGGAAGCAATGGAGGGCGCAGGTAATGTATTCAAATAGACAGTAACAGCAGCCATGAGTTCGCCCAGGTGTTGACTATCTTTGTCCATAGCCGCCGCCAAAGCCCAATAGGCATCTGCTGGATCGCTGAGGGTGGGATTTGTGGAATCCGAATGCAAAACACCGAGCATAGTTCCAGAAGGAAGAATGGCCTCATCGTGCAACCGGTGATCAGCGATGGCCGAGATTTGTCCTCGCAAGGTTTCACTCGAAACCGTGGCGTTCATGAACAAGTAACTACGGCCAACACTGGTAACGTTTTCCAGGTAAGAATTCAGATCCCTGAGCAAGTCCTGATGTAGTTGGCGAGTTGGGATTTCAGATCCGCTGGCTCCAGGCTCAAATCAAAACTTGCCACCTTGCGGACAAACTCAGCCCTGAATCGTTGCGCTGCACCCGGCTGTGAAAAGTAATTTTGCACATCCGGGTTAGAGTGACCGTATTCGTGAGAAGTCAGTGGCCTAAAGAAGGTCAGCACCGTCCTGGCATCGGCGATAAAGCGCCCGAATTGTGAAGTCAGTTCCGCTGACTCATCATTGGCATGGTGACGCACCAAACGTTCAGCAAAAGCAATGGCTGCGGTGCGGTACTGCTCCGATTCAATGCCGGCAAACTCCAGGCGAATGGCGTTTAGCCAGTTGACGGGATCTTCCAAGGATAGGAATTGGCGTTCAAAACGGGCTTCCACCCCGTCCAGCACCCGAAGGCCCTCTTCCAGAGAGAGGTGCAACTGCCGCATCTGTTGCCTGGTGAGTGGCAGTTGTTCGCCGTAACGTTTGACCTCAGCCAGCGCTTGATTAACGGTGAATCGTTCCTCATCATTTTGCCACTGCAAAGTAGGAAAATCACGTTGAGCCGCACTGAGTCGGGCATCAAAGGTCGCAACCCGTTGCGGCAAACGCGTCAACAGAGGCTGTACCTCCTCAAACTCGACCAACATGAAGTCGCTGAGCAAAGCCATAAAACTGTCTAGCGCGAGATTGCCTGCCTGCTGTGATTTCCACTCAACAAATGCCGGATCAAATTCGGGGGTCAGCCTATTCAGATTATTCCAATCCGATGATTTTAAATACCCCTCAAGGTCATCAAAAACGGCCATAGCTGCCTGAGGGTTGGGGACATTTGCCAAGCGCCCGCCTATTTCGTGCTGCAACCATTCCGCTGCAGCGCTGGAAACTCCGGAGAGTGGCACCAGAATGGAATCGCGCACATAGGTCTGCGCCTGCAGGACGACCTTCAGCGCCTCATGGAGTTCCAACCACTGCAAAAAGTTTTGGTCGAAGCCAACACCCGGTTCTGGAATTGTGGCAAAGTCTTCAGTTTTCCATGAGGTAAAAACGATTGGAATCATAGGATCCGAACCCACTGTAACAACGGAATCGGCTACAGCCATTCGGCTTAAAAGCTGAGTCATGGCGTGGGATAAATTATCCTGATTACCGTAAATCCTGCTCAAAGCCTGTTGATTGGCAGGAAGAAAAACGCGATTGGATGGATTTTCCACCAAATCCATTCTGACCGACGTTTCACCCAGGACGGAAAATGGGTTGAGTTCGGTGCTGAGTAAATCGTCGACTGGATGTGGAAGTTGCTGCCCGGATTGAAGCTGTACGCTGGTTTTTAAGGGCAATATCCAGTCAACGTATTGCCTGGTGTACCTTTGCCAATCAGCCAACTGTTGTGGATCAGCGGCAAACCCATGTACCTGGGCCGCAACGTTGACTGCATTATCGCGTTCAGGCAGAGCATAGGCAAACAACAAGCCTGTAGCCACCGAAAGAAAAAGAATCGCCAAGACAACACAAACCGGAACTTTGTAGCGCCGCAACCACTGCTTCAGCAACTGAAGACTGGAAGCGTCCCGGAGGCCAAAAACAGGCCATTCCGACGGGGACAGACTGATCGGATCATCTGTGTATTGTCGCGCTGCCTTGCGCAATTGACCACTGATAGGGAGGTCGCTGGCTGTCAACTGTTGCAGACTTCCGGCCAACCAACGGTCAAATGCGAAACCACCACTGATATTCGAGATCAGGAAGCAACCACTGGCTGGGTTAGCTGTATGGCCGATCCAAAGTACCGCCTTGGGGTTTTTGAACTGGAGTCGGCATGCCTCCATCAGCGCGGGTCTGGTCAATGGGCTGGCCTCCTGATAACTGAATCCCGGTTCCTTGTGCATCAGGATATTGACTGCAGACATCCAGTCAGAGGCAGCCACTGCAGACTCATCCTTGCGAATGCCGGCGATAGGAGATTGTTGCGACAGTTCCTGAATGGTGTTGTTTACCCTCCCTTGCCACTCATCAACGTCATCGGTGATATCTCCTTGCAGCACTGGTTTCAGACACCAACGCGCAACCATTCGATGCCTAACTGCAAAGCATCAAATGACAATAAACCAGCATCTTCACGCTCAATCGAAAGAGCTGCAAATAACGGAAACCTGCTGCGCCCCACGCTGTCCGTTGATTTGGTCGCTGCTATGATGTGAACGTGACCGTGTTCAAGGATCACATAAAAGTGCTGATCAAACTCAGGATCATAGGCGGAGCTTTGCACTGTGGGCACAACCGACAGGTCATAGAACGATTGCTTCAAGCGTTTGCCAATGGCGACGTCGGTTGCCGCAAACATATGATCCGACCAGGCGGGATGTTTGCCAAATAAACTTAGAACAAAGCCAGGCATTGCGCTTTATTGGGCGATGGCCGGAATATCACTCAAGCGCAACCAGTCATCTCTGGAGGGCAGATTACCGGGGAAGTCGAGGTAAATAATGCTCTGGGAAGAGCCGAAACGTGGATGATTTACCTGCAGTGGCAAGGCGTATCGATTACCTTCCAGTTTGAGCGCATTATGAGGGTCTTGCAAAATCAACCTGAGAGGAATCCACTCACCTTCATGGAGAATCCTGCCTGAATCTCCCGGAGTGCCGTCGATAACGGACATGAAATCCAACCGGAATGTATTGGCAGTCAGGGCAATCGTGCCGAGCGGTTGATCCGTCCTGCCCATACGCGTCGGTGAACCCTCGGCCAAACGCACCAATCGCGCACGCCAAAACACCGATGAGCGCAATACTTCATCACGGGTGCCGCCCTCCTTTTGCCGCAAAAATTGCAGGACCTCGTTCAATCCTGGTTGAACAACGGTAACAGGGCGCTGCACCACTTCTATTCTCAAGTGTGTATTGGCAAACTGGATTACCTTTTGCAGATCCGCTCCCATAGCATTAAGGCTGGAGGTCGCGGGTTGTGGCAGTAAAGCGATGAACCGGCTGTTGAGGTTTGCTAGCACAGTGC
The DNA here is from genome assembly GCA_021208135.1 of Verrucomicrobiota bacterium. Classification (GTDB taxonomy): domain Bacteria; phylum Verrucomicrobiota; class Verrucomicrobiia; order Opitutales; family Oceanipulchritudinaceae; genus JAJOKB01. The sequence continues at coordinate 20,235 of JAJOKB010000055.1, forward strand.
CCTGATTCACTAGGTTTTCAATTTGAGCAGGGCTCAATATTCTGCCGTGATCCGCCAGCACAGGGAAGCCAAGCAGCATGCGAATTTCATTGCGCATGGCCTGTTCAAAAGACCGCGCAACCGTCAACCGCTGATTTTCCCTGGTCTGACTGGAAAACCCGGCTAATTGCTGCACCTGCTGGCTGGCAAAGCCCTGATACATGTTCAAGGAGTTCACCGTCTCCGCATGCAATTGTGCCATGCGTTGCAACACGGATGCCGCACCAGCCAGATCGGTAAACCTCATCCCATTTAATTCGGTGAGGTTGGTTGACAGGCTCTGATAGAGCGCCAGGCGCTGCTGTATGCCACCAGTGGAAGCGAATACTGTGGTATCGGCAGTTTCGAAGCGCGCAATCACTGATGGGTTGACCATGCGGTCCAATTCCTGGCCCAATTCTGTGCGCTTGCGTTCCACGCGCCCGGTAACTTCCAGCGTCAATGAGTCATTGCCCCCGCCAAGCAGATTCAGCTCTCCGGTAAACTGACTGACCAAAGCATCCAGCGAGGAGCGAGCAGCCAGAATCCGACTCTGATATCTTGCCCGCAAAGAAAACGCGGTCAGCGCATCCTGGCGGTAGGGAGCTACCTCCCGCTGTAAAGCACCCCATTGGTTATCCAGGGCTGCCACGGCATTATGGTCGAACGATCCAGAACTGTTTGCCAAAAATGTTTGTTCCGCCGCCGACAAAGCCTCGGCTTGCTCCAGAACTCGCATCAGACTGGTGACTTCAACGCCTTGTTCCCTGCGAATGGAATCCATGGACTGCAGCCAGACCTCCAAGCCTCGGGCCGCGCCAGCGAGGGCGGGATCCTCCAGTGTCAATGCCGAAGCGTAGGCGCTGGAAAATGCTGGATTGGGCCAACCGGTGGCCGCGCGAAATTCATCACCGTAAAAACGATTCAAAATCTCTAGTATTTCCGGGCCGGGTTCATCATTCACCAGGTAACGGAACAGAGCGCTAAACTCTCTGGAGAAATTAGCCAAATAACCAGGACCCCGCTCGCGCTGATTGAGCAAAATTTGCATCCGCAACTGCGCCAACAAACCGTTAACTGCGTCCTCGTTCCAAGTGGACACGTTTGCTGCGCGCAGCTTTTCCCGCGAATTTTCCAGAACGGGAATGATGACAGCAGCCTCAAAGACCCGGCGAAAAGCTTGTTCGCGATCCAAACGGTCACCAGTGAACACCTGATCAAAAAACCTCAGAGGTTGAAAAACGCCTGGAACGGTCAACGGTTGCTTCGCGTAGTTTCCCAGAGTCAATAAATACTGGGGTAGAGTGCCGCTTTCGCCCATGCCCGCGATTTGCACCTGAAGATTTTTATTCGATTCGAAAATATCGCGCACACCAGTATCAAACACGATGGGTTGACTCCAAAACAAAGTCCCGCTGCCGGGCCGTTGCTCAAATTGAGAAGCGGCAAAGCGCCAATGGGCATATTCATCCCCCACCCTGTCGCGAAAGGAATTAGCACCCAACCATGCAGCCGCGAGAATCCCGCTGACTGCAACCACACTGAAACAGGCAAACAAAGCCGTCCTTCGGCGGATGGCGGCTTTCACCTTGGTTGCTGAAGTGACCAGGCCAAATTCGCGATACACTTTCTCAAAAAAGGTATCGCGCAAAAAGAGAGGGGTTTCTTTCTTAAAGCCGGATAGCTTCATCTGCTGCATATTTTTGCCGATCACACTGGCAATGGCATCATCCAGCGCTTCGCCTTGCTGCAGAGAGGAGGTGAAGTAAATGCCTCTGATGAAAAGTGGTTTTTGCGACCAGGGATTGAGTTTGAAAACGATCTCCAGATAGCGCCGGAGATTGGGCACGGACTCTTTGAGATAAGTGGGAAAAGAGAACAACGCATCCAAATCGTCCAGGCGCTTTTTGCCGTTTGGGCGAGGATCGAGCATGTAGTTCAACCGGCGTTTTTTCAGTCCTTCAATAACGCCATCCAGGTAGGAGTCCACCTGCTCGGGCACAAAAGGTTCGTCCAGTGAGCGCGGATTGGACCAGCCCAACATTTGTTGCTGGTTGCGCGGCTCTTTGATATTTTGGACAAACTCGCGGAAACCCGGAATGAAGTCCGCTTTACTGATGAGCACAAATACTGGAAACCTCACCCCCAGAGTATCCTGAACCCTGGTTAATTGCTCTGCAATGTGGGAGGCTTTGTTTTCAATTTGTGTGATGGAATCGGTAAGCAGCGAGTCAGCCGGAATCACCAGAATAAAGCCATTGATGGGCATATTGCGCCGCACCTTTTTCAGCATTTTGAGAAACTCAGTCCACTCAGTGGTCTCACCAGCCTTGATCTTCTCCTCGAAGATGCGTCCGGCGGTATCCAGGATGATGGCCTTATTGGTAAACCACCAATTCATGTTGAGTGTCCCACCCACTCCTTGCATGTAGTCATTCAGTCCGGAAGGAAAGTCCTGCTTGGAATGGCCCCTGCGAATGGCCTCGGTTTTGCCCGCCCCGGTTTGTCCAGCCAATAGAAACCAGGGGAGATCGTACACATTTTTGCCTGCCTTGCGCATCTTCTCGACGCCCTGTTCAAAATTGCCGCGCAGGCTGTCGATACCCTCAACGCGGGAATTCGCAGCATCACTGCGCATCATGTTGCTGAGGGCGTTGCCCTTCATTTTTCGATACCAACGATGTACCAGATAAAACAGCAGGCTGAACAGCAACAGCGAGACAAAGGTGACCCCCATGACTACCATACCACCGGTTCCGCCCCCGACGAAGGATCCCGCGGCCACGGGAATACCGAACAAGCCGAGCATTGCGGCAAGGTATTGAAGCGGTCGTTTCAAGAGATTAAGCAACTGGCTCATGATAAAATCCTCGATAGCGCAGCGGACAGCCCGCTGAATGCGTCAAAGTAAAGATAAACCACCGTAATAAGGATGGCTGCAATGGTTCCCGCCGCCAAAAGCAACACCCCAACGTATCTGGGTGCGGTGTCCGGGCTGACAATGATTTCAAGGTTGTGTTTGTAGGCATCCGGAGTGATCCGCGACAACACATCGCGATCCATGTAAGGCCGCACCCTGGGTTCAAGTCGTTTCATGATCTCGTACAACTTGTCGAGGTTATCGTCGTACATGCCGGTATATCCAAGGCCGATACAACAATAGTAGAAAGCCAGCTTTTCATCAGCCTCTCCCTGGCCGGCTCGATCGCCTCAGCCTCTGCCAAAAAGTCAAAGAATTCATTATCCCCTGCCCTGCGGTTGAAATCCTTCACCGCGATGCGATTGCTGTTCCACTCCTCAACCCCTGCGGATACCAGCATGGAATCGATAAAATAAATCAGCGACAGCTCGATCTGTTCAAAGGCATCATTGAGGCTTCGGTCTTCCTGGATAAGGGCGGCTTGAATGCCCTCGCGCAGATCGGCAATATCCGCCTGAATCGTTGCCATAGGGACAGTACCGCCATTGCGGTAAATCCTGTTTATCCGACAAATGTACAAAAAGACCGGTTCGCAAAGTTGCAGCAAGTTCATGGTGTGGTCCTCAATCTATTGAAGTCATGAAGCAGCGGATTTTGAAATCGGATGTGGCAAAATCATTCCACTCGATAATGGCCTGCTTCTCTTTTTCGATTTTGTTCCAGGCTGTTCCCTGTCCGCCGGGTATCACGCGGAAATAATACAAATAAGATTTGCGTGGCAAAATGTGAGGAACGTGAGTTTCCTCCTTGAGACGTACACCGCGCAGCACCTTTTTGCGCATCGAGCCCGGAACGAATTTGAAGACGTCGATATCTTCCACCAGGCGAATGAGATCCTGCGGCAACATCGCCTTCGACTCGATTCCAATAAAGAAGTGATTGGATTGGGTGAAGTGGCGATCCTCAAACGTGACCGCATAGTGATCATCCATACGCTGAAACTGTACCTCGAGGTAGTCCGGGATCACTACGTCGCCCAGCACTTCCTTGATCTTTTTAGCCAACATACGGATGGCAAGAAACGGATTGTTGTGATCATAATCTTCCAGCGCGGTATATGGATCCACATCCGGTCCCTCACTGCCAAAATCAGGATTCAGACAAAGCAGCTCACCATACAAACACTTAAGCGCGACAAAGACATCCTGGGGGTGAACTATGCCACTATTGACCATCTCCGTCAAAATGGCGTCGTAGGACATCAGAGTCCTCGATCGCAGCATTAAATCCAGGTGGCTGCTCTGCACCTGTTCCCGGTTAAAGCCCCGGGATTTGAACTTGCGAAAAATGTCTTTGCGGCTGGCGGAGACTTGCTCCTGAAGTTGACCGACAACGCGATGCAGGGCTGCATAGGCCTTCAATGTCAGGCTTGGACCACAAAACTCTGGTGCCAGTCGGGGTTGTCCCAAATTCTCACCCACGCCTTGCATGATCCGAACCAGCGGTATGACTTCAAACCCGTCAAAATTATCCCCTTCCATCAAAATGCGGCCGTTGATAGCGAGGAATTCAACTGCTTTGGAACTGAGGCCACTGTTTTCGTCGGGAACGTCTGTTTCCGTGACGTGGTACAGAAATTTTTTTAGCGGCTTCCTGAGTACTGCGGGCGGGCACCGTATTGGCCCGCTCAGGTTGATAAACAGGAATGCCCAGATAGATGACAAAGGATTCGTTCTTTTTGGAAAAACGTTCGCGGATATCTATCACGTCCAAGGTTAGGTTTTCGCCTAATTCGACATAACTACCGGATGGCATGACGGCACTGAGTTTGTCGAATCGAACTCTTTTATTGGCGAGACTGTCATCGCATATGCGCAATTCCAGCACACCAAACGCGAATGCGTGCTGAATGTTGCGCTCAAGATTGATGGCAGTCATTACCTGACGCTGAAAAATCTGAAAATGCTGCGGCTGCAAAAACAGCCCTTCATTCCAATGGATAAGTTTCTTCATGGTTGTCTCAGGATTGTTTCAGTTTGCGCAAATTGCTTGGAAAGGATCTCGTTGATCGCCTTTTCGACTGCATTGGGATGTAGATCAGAGGACATTGTAACGTATTGCTTCCAACACTTGGCTTCCTTACCCCCAAGAAGCCCTCCTTTACCCGCAATTTGTTCAATCATCATCGGCTGGAATCGTGCCAGGTGACTCTGGGCAAACGCGCTGGAAAGGCTGGCAATGGCACTGATAGTGAGGGCCCACCTTCAATCTGGTTTCATTCAAGGCCTTATTGATGGCATCCATGGAGACGGCGTCACCAGATACATATCCACCCAATAACTTGCGAATATCTTCCTGGCTGATCTCGCGGTTCAGGCCGAGTTGTTTATAGAACTGAGTGCCAAGAGCGTCTATCTGGCAAAGAGTTTTGAGTAGGATCAGAAACACTTCCTGCAGCCGCTCGTCGCTGATAACCGATGTTTCCGCCAACTTCAGAAAACGGGCCATTTCATCGGACGGTGACGAGAGAGTTTCGGACTGCCTTTCGCCAGCTGGTCCGCGTGCAGTAGCGGAGGTATCAATCGACTCAAGGAAAGCCTGACGTTCTGCTTCGTCCAATGCAGGCCATTGCTGCTTTAATACTTCAAGGGCATTGTCGAGCTGTTCTTTTGGGGTGGAGGGTATCGCGGTCGCAAGGTCACCGGCAGACAATAAACCCTTTTCACTCAGCATCAGTGGAAAGCGTTCGCGCAGGCTGAGCATATAATCGCGACGCAAAGCCTCTCCCTGTACATCATCCAGATGCGAGCGCATTTCCTGCTCAAGAAAATGCATGGCTTCAGCTTCATCCATATCAGCCACATCGAGGTATGCCCTTCGCAGACGCAGCTCCATTGTATCCAGCCATTCTTCTTTTGTTTTCATAGTTTTAAAGGTTGTTCCAGGCAGCAGTCAGGAGGGTTTGGAAACGTATCCAGGCGGGTGGTTCGACGCCGTCGATGGCCAACCGGAGTCCCAGATCGGAATAGGAAGTTCTGATTCTATTGGCAGGTACCGGAATGGGTTCACTCCAACCTGCCGCTGGCGTCATAAGTGCGGATCCTCCAGCCACGAAATAGGTTCTGGTGTCAGCATCATACAACACTTCAGCGACGTTACCCGCCAGGTGGCGTAGCTCGCCACTACCTGAATGCACTGGCGACAGCCACTGCGAAAGTGTGGCATTCACCGGATCTGCAGGTTGCAGGTTGTTTTCCTGATAAAAGGATCCAGTACGCAGTTCCCTGCGCATGGCAGCACTGAAGGCCTGGTCTTGAGAGCTCGTCCAGGTATGCATATCATTCTCATCCACAGCTTCGGCAACCAATCGCCATTCTTCCGGATGCATCAGGCGCATACCCATGGCTTCCGCGACAACGCGCGCCAATTCCGGACTCAGATGCACCATCGGCAATTGACCGGAAATCACCGCATTGGGAAACAAACGCTGTTCGACCGCACGGTAATCGTCATGCAGGAAAGGATCCAATTCAAACCAGGCATTGGTGATCTCAATGCCACCGAGTGCCAGACCATTGCGTGCTGGACGCCAGATACGGAAACCGGTGCGAAAATCCATCATCGGATCATAACGACTGTTGAGGAAATCACGCCAATCGGCAGGCAAGGATGTTTCCAGTGTTGTCCACAATTGTTGACTGTTCATCCACGCATTAAAAACCTCAATACTGAGTTCGTTCACAGCCACGAAAAAGACCCGGCCATCGGATTCAAACTCCTTGAATTCAAGTTCGAGTGAATTCCAGCGAAGCACCAGCCGATCTTGTGTATGCAGGGCAATTTCCCATCCTTTTTCAACAAAGCTGCTCTCGGCGAAGGTTTTTTGTTGTCGGTTGAGATCAATGTTGCTGAGCGTATGAATCAAGCGTGCCGGAGCCTCGTCGGCTATGTCTGGTGACGTGCGGGTGATGCGATCGCGCAGCGGTGCCAAGGCTTGGGGTTGCGCAGCAAAGGTATCTGCCCTGGAATCCAATTCGTTCAGAGCCCGGTAGATTTCTATTGCCAGGCGCTGTCGTGGATTGAGGTGTTGTTCCTCAACTGCAAACACTTCGCTCAGGCTGGCAAAGTGAGCGCGTTCTGCTGGCGACAAACTATCCACTGAGAATCCGCGCAGCCAAAGCGACCTGAGGGTCTCCTGCCAGTCAGAAAGCAGTTGTCTTGGCACGTTTTGTCCGACATCGAGTACGCTATCCTTAAGTTGCGCCACAGTAGCGCTCTCAAGACGATGATTTTCCGAAACAGACGTCAGTGCCAAATAGCGCAGCGGCAGTGGAACCAGGGGCATCTAAAAACAACTGCAATCGCTCTCTATCGGATGCACCTTGAACCAGAAGGCGATGTTGATCGACCGCGACCAAAATACTGCCCGAAGCCGAGCGTACCGGAGATTGGTAGGACTCTGGGATGCGTTGCAGTTCAGCAGCGATGAGCTGCGGTTCCAGGTCACTCAAGCGCCAGGCAGTCAAATCCCTTTGGTACTTTTGCAAGCCCTGAAACCAGTCCAGCAATTGCTGATTAAAGGAGATCAACTGCGAACGATAGGCGTTCAACTGCGCAGTTAAACTATCTGCGGTAACAGTGCCTTTAATAACCCCAATCGCAGAGTCTTCAACCCATACATTCAACATGTCGTCAACAAATCGATGTAGAATCGAGGCAACCTCTTCCCACGTTGCGGCATCGAGGCCGCCGACAGGAAGGCCAGGAATTTCTGTTTGCAGAACCGTGAGATACGATTGATCAAAAGCCCGCAAGCGAGCCAGGCCATCCCGCCACTCTCTTTGAAATTGAAGAAAGTCGCGTGCATTCCGGAAGGCATCCGGTCGGAGAGGTGCCAATGTGGACTGGTGATGCGCATCCCAAAATGGCTGTACTCGTTCGCTGAACAGCACGACCTGATTTTGCATAGCCAGCAGTAACTCTTCAATGTCGGGATTCACCTCCGCCAGCTTGGCAAGAGCTTCTGTTCTGATGGTGAGAATTTGGTCTCTGGCCGCAGCAAACAAGCGCTCAAATTGCCCGCGGTTGGCCTCAATGCGTTCGATGTCCAGACCATTGCTCCATAATGAAAAAAACGGTGGTTGCCTCGCCGTGAAAAGTGACCAACGGCATACCCGGTTCGAGCAAATCATTGATTTGTCGGGTCAACGATTCCAATTCATCAATCAACCCCGACAATTCAACGCGCATTGCAGCGAAATAGCCGGCAGGTATTGCGATGTGGTCGCGCACAAGATCCATCCACTCCGCAACAGCTTGAGGTAAAGCACCAGCGTTGCGCTCCAACCAGGCAACTTCGGCGACAGAGAATGATGATAAAACCAGATTCGGCTCCTGCGTTCGCCAGAACTGAACCCATTGATTCGCTTCGTCAGCATAATTCTTTAAGGCGACAATGGGATTATCCGCATCAGCTGCCAGCAACTGCGGATATAAATCTGCCAGTTTCGCCAGCAAGACACTGTGCTGCTCAGCTCGCAATTGCTGCATACTGGCGGCAAAATTCATATAAACCGATTGCAGATCAGCGACTTGATTGGCCGCCTGCTGCAGTTGGTACAGACGAGCAACGGTAAGGGTGTTGTCATCAAAAGAAACATCGTTCAGCAAGCGCGCCAACTCATTGGCACCAAACTCAAAACCGATCTCTTCAAAACCGCGTCGGGACGTTTGCAGTGAATTGTACACCGGCCATTCTTCGATTGCCCGCCGCGTATTCTGAAGTACCCGGTGCGCGCGCACTATGTCCGCCTGGTCGCGTTCAGGTAAGGTCAGCACTAAAATGCCTTGAGCCCGCTCTCGATCCAAACTCGCCCCTGCCCCGGTCAGTCTACGGATTACACTTTGCGGCAAGGCCGCTTGCTCGAATTCAATAAACCGCTCCACGAACTGACTGTCGCGGTACTGCTGCTCGAACGCTCTCATGGAAAGAATAAAAGATTCGCCCCAGTCAAAAAAAGTTATCCACCAGCTCAAGCCACTGTGCCTCGATTTGCGCGCGGTCCACCACCACCGTGTCGGAATCATCCTGCCAATGCCACCAGACTCCAATGCCAACGCAGAGCGCTAGTAACGCAGCCAGTACCGAGAATGACAGCCTGGATTTGCCACCCGATCCGGCATGCCTGGCTACCCTCTCCTTCAGTGCATCCCAGTCCACGGATCCGGTGCGCACGCCTCCGGCCAGCAAGGTATTACAAAAGTTGCGCCAAAACTGTGCACTGGAACCCAGAAAACCCAGATTTAAATCTGAAGGCAGCACCGGAAAACCCTCGTCGTGATCCCTGCGTTCATTGGTCAACAGTTGATACAACATCCAACCCAGGGCACGTTTATCCCTCGCCGCATTCGCTTCGTCAGCAACGGCAAAATCCACCAGATACACCTTGGACGCATCCAAGGCGGGCAATAACACATTGTTCAGCGAGAGATTGCCATGCCCAGTACCCGTTTCTGCCTGCAAGCGTTGCAACGCATCCAGGATGCTGAGCATCCAATTTTTAAGCTGCGCTGGCTGCAATCTCTGCTTGAAGTCCACAACATGCCCCAGGTTGTGCTTGAGCCAAGGACGGATATAGCATCCCCCTTCATCGGTATCATGCCAGACTCCCGCGACGCCGGGGAACAACTTTGCGCTGATGTCTGCTTCCCTTTGTATCGCGACCTTAAATGTGTTCGCGTCAGCATCAGCACCGGTAGAACCGTCTGAATCAGCATAGATGAACAGGTCCATCGCATCATCAGGCGCGGACTGACATTTCAGTACCACCTGATTCCCCGAGGCATCCAAACCTTTATAGCTGAAAGCACGGCCCGAACCGTGCAATCGTTCAAAATTGGAAATAAAGGCGGATACGTTCATCTATTGCACAAATTTTCAGGTGCCGCTTACCGGTGATGGATTGAGGCGAACACCCGTGCGGGTGATGGTGATTTCGAGTTTGTCTATGCCGCGTTGCTGCAAAATCCAGCGCTGCAAAAAGGTACTGGGCCAAGCGCGTGCATAGAGGGGAACTACTCGTTGCCTAACTTCAGGATTGGTATCATGGGCGACCGGCATATCTACCAGAATCAGGATATCAAAATCCTGTTCTGAGCGATTCGACTGGAAGTTGAAGTTGCGCCAAATGGAGTGAGTATTGGGAATAGTATGCTCAAACTCTTTGCCGGGCACATTAAAGTACACCGAGTAAACTTCCCCCCTTTGCGCAGCATCACGGCGAAACAAATCTTCGGGCGAAAAAAACTCGTCGATGTTTTTCTCCAACCAGGTGTTCAATTGCACGCGGTTCACCTTGATGAAGTCAATTTGCAGGGTTGAACTCTGCAGATCGGGGTCGATTTGAATGACTACCTCGGGTGGATCACAGGCGGTTAAAAACAAGCACAGTATGCCTAGCAGGACTATGAATAGGCGATGAATGCGGTCTTTGTTCATGCTTCGGATGGGTTGAATTTTCGGGAAAGCGCGGTATCGATGACATTGCGAATCATGTGAGAGCTATGTACATCGCCGATGCACAGTGCGCGCAGAGTTGCGGCATGGTTGCTCAGCTCCTTCAATGGGTCATCGAATATCTGCGCCATGCGGAAGTTGCTCTCATTGGATAGCGATTGGCAGTACGCCCCGTCGGTCAAGAGTCCGGACAGACACTTAACAACGATCGCCAACAGGTTCTCCCATAGTAAATCTTCGGGCGGAATACCGATCCGAGGCTTTGCGTCAGGGGACAATCCCAGGCCGGCTGGCATTAGAATACGCGCCAGGCTCTCATCTGTTTGCAAAACATGGGCGATTTTCTTTGGCAACGAATCCTGCTCCAGATCATTGCAGCGCAGCGCCAAGGTACGCACATTATCCTTGATCAAGCTAACGAGGTTCCGGTGCCATGAAATAGGATTTCCATACCGATGATACCCAATGAATACAGATCACAAGGGGTGCCCAACACTGGCAAAACCTCACAATACGTCCCGGCCTGCTCTACACCGCGCATCGCCTTCATCGCCATTTCCTGTTCAGAGTTCAGTCGGATTTTGCCAGTTTGAAAACGGATTTTGTCAGGAAGTTGAGGATCCATTCCAGTCATTTCGGCAACCAATTTCAGCCGCTTCCCGCGTACCGGATAATGGATAAAGTACAGGCTCTTACTGGCTAAATTCATGAGCTGCAAGTCAGGCGAACGCATGGAACCTTCAATTTGGTAAAGCCCTGAATCCCGGTCTCTTTGCAAATCCAGTAAGGTCACTTCCGCCAGCAGGGATTTGTGCTGAGCCAGTGCCTCGGGACGGTAGATGGATGAAGGCAACGGTTGAAAGGTGCGGAAGTAGGTGGTTTCCCTCGAATCCAGATCCGATTGCTTTTCCACTGAAAAATCGAGCGCGTCGCTCACCTGATTGATCGCCACCTCGGCATCCCACAGAAAAGGAGCGGATGCCGATTGTCCTGCCAGATGGACAGCGAAACTGGAGGTCTCCAGGGAAAAGAACGGTTTGCGATCTTGTTCAACACAGCGCTTTACCAACTGCACAATCTCGTAAAACAAGCGCACTTTCAGGTACAGGTTTTCCAGTTTCCAAGTCCGCGATCCAGACCGTGAGGGCAATAACCGACCCGCTGAGTAACCGAGCGATAAATCATCCGCAATTTCGCGGTAAAGTCCCGATGGCAGCAGTGGTTTGCGGCCTGATCCCATACCTGACCAGGACTTGCCATTAAGCACATTCAAGTAGCCTTCCACACTGAGCGGTGCAATGGCCCTGACGATGATCGAGCCACCGTAGCGGCTAAAAGGCACCAAGGTGCTGCGCGCGGAAATGACTGTGTCGGCAGACTTGGTTTTGCTATGGGTCGGAGCATTGGGTGTAATCGGCAGGAAGATGGAATCCGCACCATGAGCTTCAAGATACAGGTAGCGATGTACGGTGCTGGTAAAGGCGGCCAGACCGAGGCGCTTCAGCAGGTTGTCCTCCTTGCACAAAGTCCAGTGCATTTGACTTTGCTCGTCTTTGGGAAATATCGCGACCTTGTTGTACAGGTCTATATACAGAGGACAGTCCATCTGCTCGTCCAATGCAGTTGACAGTACGGTCACTGCGCCCGATTTCGCCAACAGATCGCGTTGACGCTGCCACCGTGCATCCAAAACAGCGTTGTTGATGATATCAAATGCGTTTTCGTGGAGCGAATCGGCAATGTTGTCGTAATCGCGCACCCACAATTCAAGCCATTGCACTACCCGTTGTGAGCGATCCATCAAGCAACCGAGGTACACATTGGCCTCAGCTAATTGTCGCAACCGACAAAAGGGGCCTTCGGCAGGATCCGGTTGCTTGCGCACGATGAGTGCGAGTCGGAAAGATGAATCCTCGGATCCATCCAGTGAAATCGCTTGAAAGCCCTCATCCAGGGTGGAGGGTATGGCGAACAGAGATTCGGTCATTGGAAATCCTTTGTGTAACTAACGAAAGTCATATTGAATCGGTTGAATGGTTTTGGCATACACGGGCTTGCCATCTTTAAGCGGTGGCTCAAACCGCCATCTGTGCAGAGCTTCGATGACCGCCGGAACCGCGAATGCATGCGTAGCATCGAGGACTTCAAGCACCCGCACATTGCCCTGCGGATCGATCAAAATGCTGGCACGCACGATTCCATGTAGCCGTAAGCGCATCAATTCCGCGCTAAAGCTTGGTGCAACCGCAGTCAGACGGCGCGGATGCCGGTCCAATTCAGACAACTCGTGCAGGACATCATCGGGCTCAGGATCGACCAGGCTACTTTGGTGACCACCGGATGGCGCTGCTCCGTAAACAGGCTCTGGTTCAAAAACTACCCCACTACCACTGACCCGGACCACCAGCTTTTGCATCGTGCGCAAACTTCCAGCCCACCCTCTGCGATGCAAAGGTAACAAACGCCTTCTGGGGTCAAGATGGGTTCCCGAAAAATCTCCCGGTAAGTCTGCAAACACTACTATGTCAAATTGTTGATCAATAGTCCGGTTATCAAAACCGAAGCGCTGCCAAACAGAATCATTGCGCTGAATGACCGGAACAAAGGCTTTGCCGGGAACACTGCTAAACAGCGAATAAACTGCCCCGCTGGCAACCGCTGCTTGTCTCATTCTGTTGCCTGGGCTGAAATAATCATCCGGGCTCAGGTCCTGCCATTGCTGCAGTTGGTCCCGAGGAACACGAACAAAATCAACTTGTACAGCTGCATCCGCCACGTCCTGTTCCACTACAAATTCCACTTCCGGCGGATCGCATGCCGTTAGCAGGAGCAGCCATCCCAGCAAAAGTAAAAACTGATACTGCCACTTACCCATACTCAATGAATCCTTTCAATTTTCTGGCCGGCCTGAGGATGGATACGGAATTTTATCGGAAAAACGTGCAGTGCATACAACACTGTCAAATCGAAGGATTCAGGGAATTTTGCCTGGTTAGCAGGCGTGCCTTTGCGGAACTTCAGGCGTACACGCGCCTCAAAATCGCGCGGCAGGGAATGTCCGGTCTCAAGGTTATAGGTAAGCGCAGGTTCGTTGGTCTCGACGCCCACCAGATAGACTGCTGCGCCTTCATTTTGAAATTTCAGGGTTATGGCATCGGGATCAAAGTGGTTCAATGTCCACTGCATGTGACGGTGTGCCTCATAACTGGTTTCAGCTGATGCACTTTTGTAGGCAGCTTCCAAATCTTTCAGGGCGCTTTCCTTGCGCTGTAACGCGGATTTTAGCTCGGCTGTTTCCGAGATCAAAGTGGCCATGGCCTCATTGTCATTGCCGCTCTGCTGTTTATAGAGTTCCAGTTCAGTGCGCGCTTTATCGAGGTCCAGTTGTAGTTGCTCTGAGCGTATTGCCAAATCCTGGTGGGCGACATGCAACTCATGATAGTTGCGCTCCAAATCCATCCTAATCTTGTCAGCATCCTCAATACTGGAGCGCAGGCGGGCCTCCAATGCCTCGAATTTTGCCACACGGGCTTTGGTTTCAATATTTTCGGCAACCGTATCGCGGAGTTGAATTCCAGATCCTGCGTACGCACCTTCTGACCACTCAGTTCCTCTGTTTTCTGGTCACGCTCAACTTCAAGCCTTTGTAATCGGGCGACAGCATCCTCAGCTTGTGCCTCTGCATTGAGCAGCTTTTGTTGCAGTAGTTTGGCGTCGGTGCGCAATTTGCCTGCCTCGCGTTCGGTATCAGCCATTTTGCTGGCAAGCAACCAGGTCGGAGCGCAATTGTTCACTGGCATCAGGTGCCGACTCAAGGTTTTCGATCCTCTGCACTGAATGAGCCAGTTGTTCTTTGAGAAAACCGATTTCTTTTAACCGGCGACCCAACTCACTGTCACTTTCTCCGGCCTTGCGACGCGCAGAGACCAGCTCTGAGGAGATTTGCTCACACCGGGTGCGTACAGCGGATAAATCAGTTTGTGCCAGTTCCCCCTCGGTGACTGCAGAACGCAGCCGCTTGAGTAATAGAACAATCGTTAGCAAACAAGCGGCAACCAGCACGGTCAGTAATATGACTATGAATACGTAATGATGAGTCTCCATTTAAATTCCTTTCTCTCCGGAGCTTGAAGCTCTGAAACATAACCATTGCTGTTGACCGGAAGCATAGCTGATGACCCGATCACCGGTCGCGAGTAACGGCGCAACTTCCAGGGCACCCTCTCGCATGGCACATCGCTGAAATACTTCAGGATCGAAAAACCGAAACAAGACGGATTTGATCATCGACTGCTTGCTGCTCAAACAACACGCGCAGGTTCTTGAAGAGCTGCTGATGCGATTGAGTGGATAGCAGGAAAATACCGCTGGTAAGTGCCCAATCGGAAACTAACAATCTTTGCGTTAAAGGGTGATAAGGTTCCAGAACCACCGCATAGGGCGCAGCGCGGGCCAGTTCCTCAAGCAGAGGTTCGTCAAACAAACAGGTATGAATGAGACCGCTCTCGTCTAGCAATTCAGGTAGTCCGGGAATCCCGCAGCCATCGAGCACAGCCATAACCTGATGGCCCCGAAAGCGCTCAAACAACTGCCAATGCAAGGAGGCAAACTCATCCAAATCAGTCAACTGCAGTTGTTCAATGTGTAGCATAAGCATCCTGTTGGTCATAACTGACAATAGTCGCTCCGGTCGTCCGCACCTTTTTTCAGAGCCATGGCTTTCGCGCCTTGCACCGCTTTTTTGGCTGCTGCAACAATGTTGGCAAAGAGACCGGGCTTTGGTGGCGGTACAGCAGCAGTCACAGCACCCCCAATAATGACCGTAGCGCAACCTTTGGCTATCTTGCCCCCATGAATTGTCGGATCTCCCATCCGTGCAGCCGGTTTATTACAAATCAACACCGATGGCGATCCAGCCGCTATCGCATCGACAGGCCCCACACAACTGGCTTTGTCCCCCACCGTGGCTGCCGGTGAACCTCCGACAATAACCGTTGGCTTGCCAGGAGGCAATATCGGCCCGCCCACATGCGGCACTGGTGGCAATCCGGGAGTCACCATCGGACAGACATGAAAATCACCCACTCTGGCAGCTAACGGCATGGGTCAAAGTCCTCCCTGATTTAAATTGTGAACGAAATTTGGGGCAATAAAGACCCAGTAGATAATGGCCAAACCCGCCATCAGAACTAACAGAGCCACCAAGCCAGCCACGTAGGTTGAAGCGGTTTCCAAGTGATAAATTCGACTGACCGATGGCTCGGATTGTAAATATTGGACAGGGATGGTGCCTGTCTGCTGATCGAATCCAACCAAGGCCAAGACATCGGGTGGAACGGCAAATTTGGCTGGGATCGGCACGCACACTGCGGCTCTGGAAAACCGTGCCGTCCACGGTGTACTCGTAAAGTATGTTCAGTCTGCGAAAACTTTGGTCAAAGCCCGGACTGTTAGGCTCAAAACTATACTCAATCACTTTACCAGAAAGTGGTAATCCAAACCTTGAAGATACTCCTTTAACGCAACAGAAATCCCCTTGTAGCCAACCACAATAAACAGAATGGCAATGATGAATGCGGTGATTTTCATAGGCTTCAATAAATCCAGGTCCATCCGTTGCGCGTGTGCGCCATGACAACATCAATACCCTCAAAAAAGTCTTCATCTGCTGTAGGTTCAGTGCGCATCGGAGGTTCGTTTGACAAATCCCGTACACGACAAATCTCCCATGGCTTGATCCAAAATAGCTGAAGTTGTAATTCCGGATGCTTCAGCTCGTTCCAAAGGGATTCCTTGGCCAACAGGTTTTCCAACATGGCGTGTACGCGTACACGAAAAGAATCCACTTCCTGATGCGTGACGGCTGCCGTGAAGGCGATTTTTTCGGTTGCAAGATTCTTTAAGGCATCTAGTCGCGACCGATGAAGGCCGGTAAAGATTCATAAAGGCCTCAAATACAACGGACTCCCCACTGCTGCTATCAGCAAACCATGGTGGTTGCACCTGAAAACGGGCATCTGCCTCAAGTGGAAAATCCAGGCTGCATTTGAATTCATCCAAGTGCGCAACTGCCACCATTTGTGAGGCAATCAAGGTCTTGATAGTGTTGTTTATGTTGTAGATGACTTGGCGGGTTTCACCCTCCCTAAACTCGATCTGAAACGCCACAGTGACAGATCCCCAATCGGTAGGTTCATCCCGACTGAACTCGAGTCGCACTATTTGCTCCGGCTGACATATCCAGGGATTGAGCAATTGGTTGGACTGGTGCTGTACACCGTAGTCAGCATAAATCCTGTAGTCACCACACCTGACGGTAAGTTCGGCACCTTTTGAAGTTAAAAGTAAGATATAGCCGTCCATGATCAGATAACTTGAAATTCTCCGTAAACCAACCCCTTTTCCATGCCTTCTGAGAAGGCTACTTTGTGCTTCTTGCCCCACTTGCCGAACCAACCGGTATCGATGGAAATTTTCATCTCACCTTCCAGTTTTCCAAGCTTCAGAAAGTCATAGTTCAGTTTAACTCCTTCACCATCGCCCTTCATCCCCAATGTGCCCGTGACATCGTTGCTGACGCTCCCGGAGGCTTCAACGATACCCATTTGAATTTCTGCTCCAATTGCTGCAGTTCCGGTCAATGACAATTCCAAAGATCCAGACCACGACTCAGCCCGTTCAATCGTTCCCTCCCCGCCTAAAGCAAGGGTAGCCTGAAAATAGAAAGGCGGACCCTCAAATTTGATCGCGCTTTTATTCGATGATGAGCTGAGCGCACTCTTCAAAGTATTGTATGGCACTTGGGCCGGTGCCAAGGGTGGAAACATTAAAATCAGGTGAATCAAATCAACCTTACAAGAGGCTTCGACAAAAGGTGCTGCCTCCATGGAAAATTTCATACCGTAGTACACTTCGTTTTCCTTGGGCATTCCCGCAGTTCGCTCCTTCCACTGACCTTCAAACTTAAACTTTATTTTTGGCCCTTTGATTTCAAAATAAAGCAACCCTAAATCCTTGCTGAAACCATCGACCAACACCTCATCCACCGTCTTATCCTTAAGCACTGCCTTGCCGCTGATTTTGTCCAGCAGTTCAATAAAAACTCCCAGTTTGCGAAAGCAGGCATTTTCGGTGAAGAATTTCTTGGTGTCGAATTCAAGGCTATGCCTGACCGTACCGTCGTAGATGAACAATTGTGTTCGCTTCAGCTCATCACCGGTGATTGGACACCATACGCAAACTTCCTCTTCGAGTGGCTTAAACGACAGGATGGCGCGAATGTTTTCCAATGAGCGAATGGATTTTTCTTTATCGTAGGTTGCCAGCACATGTGAGAAAGGAACTTTGAGCGGTTGGGTAATCGGAAAACGCGCTCCCGTGCTGACAATACCAAACTGGGCACCCGGACAAGCACATGCTTTTTTGCCCAGATCATCGATTGATAATAGTTCATGAGCGCCCTTCTTGTTGGGAGAAAGGACCGCCATGCGTCCAGTATTCAAATCGGTGCGTTTTTCATTATCCGTTAGCAGGTAGGTTCGCCTGCAACTTCCGGATTCAGATTCATTGGTTCCATCGGTCAGACCGCTCGTTGAAGAAGCCTCTGAGCCACCCTGAACAAACTCAAATAAATCAGGCAAGTCCTCGACTACGAACTCCGCAAGTTCCAGTTCGGGTGCCTTACGAGGCATGACCAAACCTCCGGCGCGCACGATACCAGCAGCGATACCGCTGACATTGGCACCTGGCTCGCTATCTTCGGCAAGCAGAGCGTCCAGCGGCTCGAAGACCGATATTTCAGGAAGCTTAAGGGTTTTTTCGGCACCTTGCGCGCTGCCCCCGGAGTTAATGCGCACCATGGAACCCTTGATGCTAACGCCGCCGGGGCCGATGTTGATAAAGTTTCCGCCGCACTTCAGGGAAATACTGGCAGCTTCCAATTGAATTCCCTGCCCCTTGATGTGCACTCCACTTGATCCCTGAACCAGAAATTTATCCGTTTTCTGACTGATGCTACTACTGGTTTCGACGATGAGCCGGTCGGCATTCAACACCGAATCATCGGCGACAACGGTCTTGTGTGATTTGGCGTAATGCGCGCTAACCTCACCTTTGACGACATGATGCGCGTCGTTATCGACCATTAAGTAATGATCATTACCGATGTGATGGTTCTCGTCGTTGTGAATGGTGACGCGTAGGTCACCGCTTTCCTGTCCGAACTCTTCGCTCCCTACCTGGATGTGCCGGTCGCCGAAATTGGTCTCGCGCATGTTGCGCTTGATGCGCACATCCATGTCCCGTTCGGCGTGAATGTAGATCTGCTCCTTATTAGCCTTATCTTCAAAGCGCAGTTCGTTGTGCCCCTCCTTGTCTTTGGAACTATTGCTTTTGAGAGTGGATCGGGTTTTATGCGCAGGTAATTTGTAAGGTGTAGGATGCTCACCATTGTAAACTGCTCCAGTAACAATCGGGCGGTCGGGATCCCCCTCGAGAAATTCAACGATGACCTCCTGTCCGATCCGTGGCAGAAAAAATGCGCCCCATTTTTTACCGGCCCAATTTTGTGCAACACGCACCCAGCAACTGCTGTTCTCGTCCCGCTTGCCATCGCGATCCCAGTGAAATTGAACCTTGATGCGACCAAACTCATCGGTGTGAATTTCCTCGCCCTGCCTGCCGACTACAATCGCAGTCTGCGGACCGTTGATGGCAGGGCGCGCTGTGACACGCGGAGGGCAATAATCAACCGTGCCTGGTATTGCCACAAAACTGACTGTATAAACGGGCACAGATGTCCCGCGACCCGACACGTAATCATCAAGCTCAATGCAATGCTCAGTGGCTGTGATAAAATATTCCTGATTCTGATCTTGGCGAAAATGTTCCGTTAGCTTGAACGTGTGACCAGTATAGATGCCTCGACATTCAGAACGAGCAAATGCGCTCAGAAAGTCGGCTTGCACAGCGCGCAGGCGCACTTTCGCAGGATTATCCAGTTGTCTGGCTCCAGAGGGAGCATGGCCGCCATCCTGACTAAAATCACCCGTGTACTCGTAGCGCGTGAAGGCCGCCAGATTGTGATTTTTCTCATCATTGGCATCGGGTTGCAGAAGTTTGGATGGTTCGGCGAAATTAAAATCACGCACAATAACCTGACCTGATTTTGCCTGCATGCGGAGTTCCCAACTCAGGACATCCACAGGACCCTGCGTATTGCTGCCCGGACCGATGTAGCGCAATTCAGGAAATCCGGGGCATGGGTCGTGGGCAGCCCGTGAATCCGCCAAAACCAGGGTGTGCTTGCCATTTTCATGCACGAAAAAGTAATAGATGCCGACCTCTTCCATTAAGCGGCTGACAAACGCCAGATCGGACTCGCCGTACTGAACGCAGTATTCCAACTCTGGATACGTCTCCGACAAACGCTCTTCAAAGTCTTCAAACCCGTGCGATTTAAACACATCAGCCAAAATTGCCGGTACAGTCATTTGCTGAAAGATACGGCAGTCGCAGGCTTGATCTAAAAACCACAACCATGGAACGATTACCGCCTCGTAACGATGCAAACCGGACAGCGGTTCCAACTGCCTGATATCCGCTACTATGCCATTGAAATAGCGGACACCGCCGCCGTCTTTGTGATTAAGCCTGATAGACAAACCTTCGCCCATTAAATCGAGCAAAGGCACCGAAGTATCTTCACTCAGCATTTCCACAACATACCGGAACGGTGCGCTGATATTCTCGGTGCCACGCATGCTCCTAAGGAGCAAATGATCATCCGCCAGTGGGGTTCCCACTGCGGCAATGCGATGACTCTGCGTGAATTTTGCCATATCAGTTATGCGCTCTCGAACTGGTATTGAAATTCAGATCCGGCAGCTGAAATCGAGATGTGGCGAATCTCACGTCCCTCCATCATGGCGTTGAGGAAATGATGGCTCAGCGCTGGCAGCAGTGTGTGTGTCAATATGGCATCAATCATTCGACCGCCACTCTCCACCTCAGTGCATCGGGAAAGGATCAAATCGACTGCTGCCTGATCGTAATTTAAGGTCGCTTTATGGTTCTCTTTGACGCGCCGAACCACGCGGTTGAGTTGCAACACAATAATCTGGCGCAGTACCTCCGCTTTAAGCGGATAGTAAGGAACGGTAATCATTCTGCCCAATAAGGCTGCGGGAAATACCTCCATTAACGGCTGACGCAAGGCCGAACTGATGGCATCCACTTCAGGCAAAACAGCGCTGTCACGACAGATCCGCTCAATCATTTCGGTACCGGCGTTGGTGGTCAATATGATGATCGTATTCTTAAAATCGATGGTGCGACCCTCGCCATCTTCCATCACGCCCTTATCAAATACCTGAAAGAATATTTCGTGAACATCGGGGTGAGCTTTCTCCACTTCGTCTAATAACACCACACTGTAAGGACGCCGACGCACAGCTTCAGTCAATACCCCACCCTCGCCGTATCCAACATATCCCGGAGGGGCACCCTTGAGCGTGGAAACTGTGTGCGCTTCCTGAAACTCACTCATGTTGATAGTGATCAAGTTACTTTCACCACCATAAAGCGTTTCGGCCAAGGCCAGGGCCGTTTCGGTTTTACCCACACCAGATGTGCCTGCGAGCAGAAAAACCCCGATTGGTTTCTGCGGATTGTCCAGCTTGGCTCTGGATGTCTGTACCCGTTTGGCTATTGCCTCCAATGCGTGAGTTTGTCCAAGTACCCGCTTTTCCAGGTGCTGAACCAATTGCAGCACTGCCTTGATTTCGTCTTTTAACCATTCGACCCACCGGAATCCCGGTCCAATCGGCGACTACAGAGGCAACCGTATTCTCATCAACCTCTGCATGGATCAACGGACGTTCTTCTTGCAGTTGCTCAAGCTCGGTTTCGGCAGAGCGCAATGCCTCGAAAGTTGCGGTGCGTTCATCGGCTGAGAGTGGAACTGCATCAGCACTTGCGCTGGTTAATTTTTCTTTCAGTGCGGAGATGCGATGCACCCATTCAAGTTCCTGTTGCCAGCGTTGCTCCAGAACTTCTTTGCGGGCAGTTTCGTCCTGCAACTGTTTTAAGATCTCCTCTTTACGCACCGCATGATCCGCACCAATGGCCTCTTCCCGTTGCAGTATGCGCAGTTCAGTCTCCAGATAGTCAATCCTTCTGGAGGTATCCTCGATTTCCGCAGGCGTCGAATGTTGGGTAATGGCAACCCTGGCACAGGCGGTATCAATCAAGGAAACCGCTTTATCCGGCAACTGTCGCGCAGGGATATATTTGTGTGATAACACAACCGCAGCAACTACAGCCTCGTCCAAAATCGACACTTTGTGGTGTTGTTCGAGTCGCGCCACCTGCCCGCGAATCATGATGGTGGCCTTGGCCGTATCAGGTTCCTCCACTTTTACCACTTGGAACCTGCGTGTCAGTGCGGGGTCTTTTTCAAAGTATTTTTTGTACTCCGCCCATGTTGTGGCAGCCACTGTGCGCAATGTTCCACGCGCTAATGCCGGTTTGAGCAAATTGGCAGCATCGTTCTGTCCTTCGGCCCCACCCGCACCAATCAGCGTATGCGCTTCATCAATAAAGAGAATAATGGGAGTTTCAGAAGACTGCACCTCTTGAATCACCTGGCGCAGGCGATTTTCAAATTCACCCTTCATACTGGCTCCTGCCTGCAAAAGACCTAAATCCAGAACCAGCAAACGCACATCCTTTAGCGCTGGAGGCACATCCCCTTTGGCAATGCGTTGTGCAAAACCTTCCACTACGGCTGTTTTTCCCACGCCTGCCTCACCGGTCAGAATTGGATTATTTTGCCGTTTGCGCAGCAAAATATCCATGATCTGCCGAATCTCTTCATCTCGCCCAAGGATTGGCTCTAATTTGCCATCACGAGCCTGTTTGGTCAGGTCGGTAGTGAACTTTTGCAAAGCTTCGCCTTTGCCCATCTCCGCCGGGGCCATCGCCTGACTGTCTTCACCGGGAACACCACCAGCATCAGCCGCATGACCTTCGCTGGCCTGATCCTCGGCACTGCCACTGACGATGGTGGCAAAATCAGTGGCCAAATCCTTTGGCTTGATCTTGGCAAATTCCGCAGAAATACCAAGCAGGACAGATCGTAACGAGGGGGTCTCCAGGATAGCATACAACAGGGTACCTGATCTCACTCTACTCAAGCCAAACAGCAAACTGCTGAACATCCACCCTTGCTTTACTGCCTCTTCGAGGTGAGGTGAAAAGTCGGAAATGCTGGTGGCACCCCGTGGCAAGTCATCCAGTGCTCGGGTCATTTGTGCTGCTAACCGGGCTCGATCTACACTGAAGTGCGTCAGAATAGCAGCCCAATCACTTTCATCGTTCTGCACCAACTGCTGTACCCAATGCACAAGTTCCACATAAGGGTTGCCACGCATTTTGCAAAACACCGTGGCACCTTCTACCGTGTGGTAACAGTGCTGGTTTAACTTACCAAACAAAACCGTTCTCTTAATGGCTGCCATAGTTCTCCCTCTTGTAGTGATTTAAATCGACGGCATAGTCATCGGCATCGGCAGGGTTGGCCCGTTTGCCCATCCAACTGTTCCAGCCTAAAAAAACTACGCTTGCCCAGTTGCGCGCACGGAACCTCAGCGGCCTTGAGTGTTACCTTTAACTCGCAATCCAAGTGGTCACCCGCATACTGCCTGACCGCATCCTGCAATTTGTAGAAACTGTCATGATTGGGCAAAAATCGCAGATAGTCTTCGTGGCCAATCGGACCAAGATGAATACGGAATTTCAGATGCGCATTCCACACCCGGTCTCCAATAACGCAGTTGCGCCCCAACGTGGTGGCATGGACAGCGGTTCCAGGCCTGGCGCGTTCCTCCGAAGGTATGGATAACCAGTTGCCCACAAATTGCTGCACGCTGACTGGAACCTCAAAATAGTCCTCAATGAAAGCGCTGAGCGAGCTGCTATTGGCGGTATAACCACCAAAAAATGGCGGCATAATACATCAATGCGTCAGGCTCCAGCAACCGGGCTGACGCTTGACCAATTCTGTCTTAGATAAGCCGACGGTTGCCCCTTGATAACGTCTATGCCGACTATTTTCGCCCCAGGATTCATCGACCGTACGTCGATTGAGTGCCCAGGCCCGATAGAACAATGTCAAAAATCTGTGCTGAAATAGATTGATGAATGCGTAGAGGGTTTTGTCGCGATGCGAACGCACTCGCCGGGCGATGGTTTCGCTCCATACGCCGGGAAGTGCGCCGGATGGCCCCATCAAGCCCAAACAGCGGATTACCACCGAAATCCGGTCGACCTCTGTGGCATAAGATGCGTGTGCCACAGCCGATGGTGGAAAGTTTAGTGAAATCTCTTGCGCGATACGAAAACGTTCCCGCTTGGGCGAACTACTGGTGCCCAGTGGCACGCCCTCCCTGGCTTCGAGCAAAGCCATCATCGATAAAAATCGAAACGATGCGCCTCGGAGCAGATGGCTTGTCTCAAAGCGTTGTCTTGGTGCCGGTCTTCGGTTCCCATCGCTTGATCACTCCTCTCTGCCTGGAAATTAAAACAGTTTCAACAAACGCGTTGATTGTCACATATCGACGCAGGAATTCGGCAATCAGCATACCCAGAATATACAATCCGCTGTCGCCAAAAAATCTGTTCGTCAAAAAATTAAGCTGACCTCATAACCGCGCACGAATGAAACCGGGCCCTCGGTAAAAAACCGTCGGGTAACGGGTCTGCACTCAAGGGCGTCCAATGCATCCACCTGCTTGCATAGATCATTATCGCCAATTTCAGCAAACAGCGCAAAACATCGCGTAACGCCTGCCCGGACGCCTTGGTGTCACTGTCGAGAATTGAATGAAAATTGGGATGCAGGTGGGTGATCATTCGCCACAGCAAACCACCCTCATCCTGGGCTGGACGCGGCATGGTGGGTGATCCCACAAAGCTGATGGAGTCAACCAAATCAAATTCGGCAATGAAATCGCTTTCAGTTCCATCGTTGCGAATCATACCGAGAGGTAAATGCCTGTTCGTACACAGTGCGCTGATTGCCAATTGCCGCAATTGGCTTTCAAGGTGCTTGTGCTGGCGATCTACTACAGACAGCCAGACCTGCGAACCAAGATAGGAAGACTTGGGGCCACCGATTTCCTCTTTGTCGGTTAATTTGCGATTTTCGCGGCGCAAGACATAAAAGGCATCTGCCGTACCCAGCTTGTCAGTCACGCGGTAAAAGGGATAGAATTTGCGTTCATCCCTGCTGGTACGACCAATACCAGTTACAGTTTCCAGTGCATACACCTCATAATCATAAGGTTTCGACTTATCGGGTACCACGGCATACTCGTGCTTTCCGTGCGAGAGCTGCACCCGATCCAGGCGCTTGGAAAATAAGTTGATGACCGGGACACAAAACAAAGAAAAGTTGTCTTTATCCAAATGCCTCTGGATGTAGGGATCGGGACGATCCTGCAAAAACAGCAACTCAAAGCCACTGCCGGAAAGGTTTTTAAGAATGGAACGTAAACCAGGAGTCCGAAAGAAGTTGAATCGTTTGCTGCACGCAAAATACTCGCGCAACAGGCGGTAGGGTTCAAACACACGGGCATCGACCGGCAGTAAATTTTCCTCTGAATCAAGTCCAGGTAAAGACAATCCGGCGCTGCTCAACTCCAGTGTTTCCTGCTCCCCTGCTCCCAGGGGACGCACCAGAATACGCACACAATTGGCAGTCAGGTATTCCAGAATGCGCACCGGGATATCCCCGCTGCCAGAGACATGAATATCCAAATCATCAAGATCCAACTGCGAAATTGGCAAGCGCCCATCGGCAGGGCCTGCAGTCGTGGTGAACTTTAAACACACGCCTGCGCTGACTCCTTGCAAGTGGGCACTGGAGATTCCCATATGCGCGAGAGTGCGATCGGCATAATCCGCAGACGTCAAAGCCAATGGAAACAAGCGTACATCAAAACCTGTCTTGAAAATGCAAGGAGTCTTCTCGCCTGCGGACTGTCGCGAGCGCAGCGGGGTCCCTTTTGGTATGGTAAAGCCTCCGGCCAGATCTGCCTCGGATAACTTGGGGGCAATCCGCACCACCCCCATCGAGGGAACTGGATTCGGATAATTGGGATATACACTCTCAAAAAATGCCTGTGTCCAGCGAGGGAACTCGGAATCCTGCTTTTGCCGCACCCGGGCTGACAAGAAGGCAAAACCTTCGAGCATACGCTCCACAAACGGGTCTGCACACATATCCTGCCCCATGGCATCCAATGACAGTCGACCGGCAATTTTTGGAAACTCCCGCGCAAAACTCTCCGGACCATCTCGCGGATGAACTTCAACTCATCATTGTAATAACTGAGGAATGAATCATCCATACAACAGTACCTATTCAATCGTTACTAAACCGTCTTCCAGAGCCACATCCGTGCGAATGACAAAATCCTGCGGCATCGGCTCAGCCCATATCCTGGCGGAAATTTCAAAGTGCAGCGCGTTGATTGCCTGGCTTTCCCGATTGCGCTCGTTCTTTGGCAATGGCAGATGCCGGACTTCCAATGTTCCGGGTATAAAACGCGGTTCAAACACCTCGAGCGCCCGCTGAATGGCCCGTTCCATTTCAATGACACTTAAGTTTTCCGAGTTTAGCCCGGTAAAATCCCTGATGCCAAAATTCAGCACTGATTTCCTGACCTCATCCCAACCAAGCGCATCGGCATTATCCAAACGACTGCGGGAATTGAGCAACCATTCAATATCGCGCTTTATTCCCTCTTTGTAGCGCTGCAAGGAAATGGCCTTGCCTTGCACAATACTGCTTGAATGCCTTGGATCGTCGTCAAACAGACGATCCAGCAAACAGGGCTGCAACCGATCGACCGCGCTTAACTCAGGCATAAAGACTCCAGTGGCAGGTATTGGCTACCTGAATAGAAAGCGCAAAAGAAGAGACGGGTTGACCGTCTCTTCTTTTCTGAGCCGAAAGCTGGATATAGGTTAGCCACCTTTGTTGGCAACAGTGCTCCACCTGGTTTCCAGGGCACCCTTCTTGGAGTTGTTCTTGTGATCGAACTCAGTGTATTTCCAGACTATTTCGCCATAGTTGAAGGACACTGTTTCCACCGGTTTACCATCCCCACCACCCGTCGTACTGACAGAGGTAACGATCACATCCTTGAGGGTATAAAACATGTACTCATGCTTGTCAGAAGAAGCATGGCACAGAGAAATCTCCACATCGCCGATGTTTTTGCCGTTGGAACAAAACAAAGCCAAT
This sequence comes from Verrucomicrobiota bacterium, assembly GCA_021208135.1. Lineage (GTDB taxonomy): Bacteria > Verrucomicrobiota > Verrucomicrobiia > Opitutales > Oceanipulchritudinaceae > JAJOKB01. The sequence continues at coordinate 46,998 of JAJOKB010000055.1, forward strand.
TTTGGCGAAGCCTTGTCCAATTGTTTAGTGATCACGAAATCACTGTGGTCGCAGCGACCACTGCTTGGACCGCCGCTGGTGCTGCGGCTGCCAGCTGCGGGTTGCTTGACGCCGGTCTGATACGAAAGGACTTCTATCCAGTCCTTGTGCTTGTCGTCGGTGGATTCACCGGGACAGTCTTTGATCTTAACGAATATATCGGTTGCCATGGCTGATTATTGTTCGGGTTGTGAATTATCCGCCCTTGCGAACGGAAGGAAGTTGGGTAACCAAACTGAGAGAGGCGGAGAGACCTTCCAATTGGTAGTGCGGGCGCAGCGCGAAGCGTGATGTGTAGTAGCCAGGGTTGCCAGGAACCTCTTCGACCACCACTTCAGCCGAGGCCAGAGGATACTTGGCCTTGGTCTCCTGGCTGGCATTGGGATCGGTTGTCACATACTGCGAAATCCAGGAATTGAGGAATGATTGCATATCCTCACGTCCCATGAATGAACCAACCTTTTCGCGTGCAATCATCTTTAAATAGTGGGCAAAGCGGCAGACTGCGAACAAGTATGGTAACCTTGCCGCCAGTTGCGCGTTGGCCGAGTCCACATCATCGGCGTAGATCGCTGGCTCTTGCAGGGATTGACCGCCCACAAACACCGCATAGTCAGTATTTTTCCAGTGCTGCAAGGGCAGCATTCCCAAATCAGAAAGTTCCTTTTCGCGGCGGTCCCCAATGGAAACCTCCGTCGGACATTTCATTTCGCTTTTGCCATCAGCCGTTGGGAAGGTGTGCACTGGCAACCCATCCACTGCACCGCCACTTTCAGCGCCGCGAATGCTGGTACACATACCAAAATACTTGAATGACCGGGTAATATTGCTGGCCATGGCGTAAGCCGAATTGGCCCAGCAATATTTGCTGTGATCAGCGCCATCCACATCCTCTTCAAAATGAAAATCATCCACCGGGCAGGTATTGGGACCATATGGTACACGAGCAAGGAACCTGGGCATGGCCATACCAAGATACTTGGCATCTTCCGACTCGCGCAGCGAACGCCAGGAAGCATGCAACGGACCTTGGAACAGCGGCTTCAATTGCGCTGGATTATTTAACTCCGTCCATTCAGACAAATTGAAGAGGTTTGGCGATGGCGAAGTAATGAAGGGCGCGTGAGACGCACTGGCCAACTTTGCCATTCCCTTCAGGATTTCAATGTCAGGAGCAGAATGATCGAAGGCGTAATCACCAATTAGACAACTGAAGGGCTCCCCTCCCGGGGTATCGTATTCCGCGCCATAAATCTTGCGAAACAGCGGGCTCTGATCCCAGCGCGATCCAGGGAATTTTTTTAAAGGTTTTGCCCAACTCCTGTTTCGACACGTTAAACACCCGAAGCTTCAGCTTTTCATCTGTTTCAGTCCTGCTGACCAAATGGTGCAAGCCACGCCAGGTTCCCTCAAGATTCTGAAATTCAGAATGATGCAGGATTGTATTCACTTGTTCCGACAGTTTTTTATCGATGGCTGCGATGAGCGACTCGATCGACTGCAGAGCGTCTTCTGATACCAATGTTTCATTGGACAGAGCTTGCTCTGCCAGAGTTTTTGACAGCGCTTTTGACTGCAGTGGCTTTATCGGATCCGTCTTGAACGGCAAAAGAACCACTCAGTAGATTTTCAAACTCGGAAAGCTCCTTTACTTCGGCAACTTGAGCTGCGGAAACGGCCTTTTTTACGGACATATAGTTCCAATGGTTGGGGTTAGCGATTAATCCTCTTTATCATCTTGAGCCACAGGGGCGTTCATTAATGACTTCAACAATTCCTTGTTACTCAATAAGCCTTGTAACACCTGTTCGGCATCGTCTTTGCCGTCCATGTAAGAAGCCAGATTTGCCAATTGCATGCGCGCCTCCAAAAGTTTTCTCAGAGGTTCGACCTTGCGTGCTATGGCACTTGGAGAAAAGTCCTCCAAACTTTCAAAATTAAGCTCCACACTCAGCTTACCCTCTCCGGTCAGAGTGTTATCCACTTGAAAAGCGACCCTGGGCCGATTGGCCTTCAGCACCTCGTCAAAATTACCCGCATCAATCTCAGCAAACTTGCGTTCCGTTACCGATGGCAGTGGCTCGGCAGGTTTTGCCTGAGAGATCTGCCATTACGCCCATCACAAATGGCAGCTCTCGTTTCTTTTCACTCAAAACCTCACAGTCGTAGTCAATTTGCACCCGGGGTGCACGATTGCGTCCTATAAACTTTGCGCCACTGTCTTTGCTCATAATAATCCTTTATGAATTTTCGATGATGTCCAAGGTTGTCCGGAATTGATGTTCCGCGTCGTTGTTCAAATTTTTGATGATGTCCATGAAGTCGGCATCCACCAATTTCAGTGCCCGCTGCAATAGATAAGGCACTGGGCTGCTGGGCTCGGTCTTCCGGTAATATTCAATGACCTTTGTCAGCGCGCGTCGTACATCGTCGGAATTTTGGATCGTGCCCGCCGGAGCTGCTGGTTGTGGCGCAGGCTTGATGGGAACTCCGGCATCAAACTGAGTTGCACCACGAACCGGCGCTTCTTCGGCACCCAAAAGGCCACCCCCAACAGTATCCATTACTTTGCCAATCGCTTGCAGAGCAGTGAGTAGGTGCTCATCCAGTGATGCAGAGTACTCAATTCCCGCTTTTTCAGCCACAACAGCCTCAATTTTTTGCACAGCAGTTATAGAATCTGCTATCCACTGACGCAAGGTTTGGCGATCACCATCACTCAATCTGCCAAGCTGTTCCTTGACTGCGGTTGCTGCCTCAACGTTGGTACCACCGTGATCCAACTCCCACACCGCCCAAAAACCGGGGCTACTGCGTCCGGAAATGGCAAGTGGTGCCTGTAATACCTTGGTCAGGTAACTCAGGGGGTCTCCAGGTTTATTGGGCGGCTCACCGAGTTGGGCCAGCATATTGCAACGCACCCAATAACGCTCATCCTCAGGTTCCTCCATATCCGGCAAAGGATGCATGTCATCCCAATACTCGGATATTGAACCAGCCAAAAGCACCAGGCCGTCGCGGACACCTTGCCATCCATCCGTCACCACCAAAACAGTGGCTAGATATACCAACAGATCCAAACTGCGACCATCATTTAACAAATCCGGGATCTGGATCTTGAGTTTGCGCAGTTCGGTTTCTGAGGCACTGCTTCCCTTCTCTATGGTCGCACGAATGACTTCAAACCTACTGTCGGCCTGGGGATCGACACCCGAACGGGAGGCACCAGCGATCGGTTGAAGTAATTGTGCGATATCAATCATGATCTTTTCCCCCAAGTGGGTTATTCAGCATGAGGACGCATGGCTGCCTGAGCCGCATAGGCATCATAGAAGTCAAACAATTCACGTCCACGCAACGTGCCAATACGGAGTCTGCTGATCACTGAACGACGTGAGATTTCCAACTCAGTTGGGGTCACCCCAATGACTGCGATCAAATCAAACAGCTCCAGCAGTGTATCCATTTCCGCAGCTGCGGCGCGTGCGCTTGATGTTGCACCACTGTGCAGGTAGGCAGCAAACCCATGTGCAGTTACGTCGCTCGTATTGGCACTGTACTCATCAAAGGCGCTGGAAACAACCTCACTGATGCGTTGCAACCCACTGTTATCAGAACCAATTACTTCAACGGCGCGGCTTACTGCAGCTTGCGCCGCCTGGGTCGAAATACGTCCTACAGCCACCTGAAACTCACTCACTGGTGCAGCTTCATCAGTAATCAACTGCTCAAAGATGGTCGTACCCAACAAGTGACGTGCCAATTGCTCCACCAGGAAGTTATCCCGCGCATAAATTCGCAAATTCAACAACTGCTCGCGCAACGCTTCGTCAACTTCAACTTCAACTTCCTCTAACTCCAGATTTTCCAGATTTTCGGAGAAGAACGGTAGTGTTGAGGCGAGCGGACTAATGCTGATCGCTGAAAAATCGCCACTATTCATCGGTTGAAGAAATCTTCTGACTGAGTAATATTTAATGGCACAAGCGCAACGTTAACACCGGTGAAAATTGCCTAGACCGTCAAGGGCGGCCACCGAGAAGATCGGTTGATTTCCTGGAGACGTTTCCAATCCTACACTGGCTTGAATAGCAGCCAATGATTCAGCAGTGAAGACTGCGTTACCTGAAATCGCACCAGTAGCAACAATGGAAGTAGGCGTATCGTCATTCAAAGCTGGGCGCCAAAGAATCGTTGCGGCGGCGGCATCCGGATTTGCGCTGTCTGATCCGCGAACCACCAGATCTCCACCGACTGTGATGTCGCTCAGATCCATGACCGGAGCGGTCAACGACAACTGACTTGGATTCCCATTTTCCGGTGCGATAACAACTCGTTCATAACGACCAAATTCTATCGCATCTCCAGCTGACAGCGTGATGCTTTCACTGCCAATACTGAGAATGGTAGCCACTGCCAAACCCTCTACAAATTCGGTTGCAGTCCTGTTGGCACCCAAAGCAACCGTACCTCCTGCAGACAGAGTTGAATTCTGCAAGGTTAACCGATGCCCGTCACCGACAGTCGATTGTCCATAAGTGACTGTTATGTCACCGCTGTTCGAAGTGGCACTCGCCAGGATAATTCCAGATTGAGCAGTCAACACGATATCACCACTGGCAGTAATTGTGGTACCCTCCTGTTGGGAAATGGATCCAGCAGCAACGGACACAGCACCCAGATTTGAGTTCACTGCAGTGCCAACGTCTGCACCGATGACAACATCACCGATACCGGTGTTGATAGTCAGTACGTTTCCTTCTCCAGCCGCACTGTTAACCGTGGCATTGAAGGTAACGGAACTATCTGTCGTGGTCATGGCAACAGCGTTGTCCAGAATGACAGCAGTATTGTAAGTCTGTGCTCCCGCTGTTGTTATATTACCGTTCAATTCGATAGTGCCACCTTCACTAATGGTAAGGCTCGCGGCATCCACTGAAGCATTGAACCGGGTTAAGCCAGTGTTTGTTAGACTGACAACATTCAATGGCTGAGTGGTTCCTACTGAACCCGAGAAGACTATGTCGCCTGTACCGCTATTAACGTTTAGGGAGTTATTTTCCCCTGTAACGCTGTTCACATCAGAAGCAAAGGAAACCAATCCTCCTGCGGTTACCAATTCGATGTCATTATCAAGCAAAATAGCATCCCCATACACCTGATTACCATCACTGGTTATGTTTCCGTTTAACAGGGTTATTCCATTGCCGCTTGTGGTTAAGGAACCAACTTCAACTGTGCTGTTGAAGCGCGTTTGACCACTGCTAGCGACAGAGAGCGAACCGGGCCTGGAGCTGTTGCCGACAGCGCCCACAAATGTTACATTGCCATTGCCCGCATTGACTGTGAGGTCGTTTGTGTCAGAAGCCACAGTAATGGTTCCAGAAACACCGGTGCTTTGGTTTTGTGCGCTCGCGGGCGTTAAACCTCCCGTATTGCTGTTCACAGTCCCTGCGAAAGTGATGTCACTGTTTCCTGCGGTCAATAGCACTGAATTCGTAATGACAACAGCATCTCCGTAGTTTTGGAATCCGCTGGTTGTGACGTTGCCATTCAATTCAGTGCTGCCTCCCGCATCGGTAATCAGACTTCCAGCTTGAACCGAACTGTTAAATCGGGTCACACCACTGCTGTTGACAGCAACGGCATTTAAGGCCTGGGCACTGCCCACTGCACCAGTAAAGGTTACCGAGCCGGTTCCGGCATTAACTGTCAAACTTCTCGCTTGAGTATTCGCGCTGTCCAAACTGCCATTGAATGTTACCGCCGAATTAGTGCTGGTCATAACAACATCTGCACTCAATTCCACTGAATTCTGGTAATTTTGCGCACCACTGGTGGTGATGTTACCCCCAAGGCTGCTGGTACCGGTCACACTGACGTTGCTCGCGGTCATTGCGGCGGTGGTCAAAAGATTGCCGGAAACACTGATGTCGTCGGCTACCACCAGGGTTCCACCAATGGTAGCATCAATGACGTCGATGTCTTCGATATTGGCTGCGGTCAAAGTGACCAGATTACCATTGCTGATCGCTCCGGTATCGACGCTGCTGCTTCCACTCAAGGTCAAGGTGTTGCCACCGGCATTGATGTCAGCGGACTCCAAGGCAGCTCCGGTGAGCGCCACGTTGCTGGTGAGTACCATGTCGCCAGTGTAGCTTTGGTCAGCAGAGGTGGTCACATTGCCACCGAGGCTGCTGGTACCGGTTACACTCACGTTGCTCGCGGTCATCGCGGCGGTGGTCAAAAGATTGCCGGAAACGATGATGTCGTCGTCTACCGCTAAGGCTCCACCAATGGTAGCATCAATGACGTCGATGTCTTCGATGTTGGCAGCGGTCAAAGTGACCAAATTGCCATTGCTGATCGCTCCGGTATCGACGCTGCTGCTTCCGCTCAAAGTCAAGGTGTTGCCACCGGCATTGATGTCAGCGGACTCCAAGTCAGCTCCGGTGAGCGCAACATTGCTGGTGAGTACCATGTCGCCAGTGTAGCTTTGGTTGCCAGTTGTGGTCGTCACGTTGCCACCGAGGCTGCTGGTACCGGTTACACTCACGTTGCTCGCGGTCATCGCGGCGGTGGTCAAAAGATTGCCGGAAACGATGATGTCGTCGTCTACCGCTAAGGCTCCACCAATGGTAGCATCAA
>JAJOKB010000041.1 GCA_021208135.1 Verrucomicrobiota bacterium
CCCTTTAAAAGAAGCTCGCTCCGGCGAGCTTTCTTTTATGGTCGGAAGCAAGTACTTGAAAGACTTGCAACAGACCAAGGCCAGTTTCGTCTTAGTTCCCAAAGATACCCAACAGCAACCCGCAGAGGGGCAGGTTTTTATTGCTGTTGACAATCCGTCCGTCGCGCTGGCGCGGTTTTGCTCCTTGGTGGAACGCGAGTTATTCCCTGCGCCAGAGCCAGGTATCCATCCTTCCGCTGTCATTGATGCTTCAGCCAAAATTGGTAACAACGTTCATATCGGTCCCTTTTGTGTGGTCGGTCCCAACGTTACGATCGGTGATCGCGCTGCCCTCATTTCTCACGTTTTTGTGGGTGCCCACTGTTCGATCGGTGCCGATTGCAGACTGTATCATCGCGTTACCCTCGAATCCTATACCGAATTAGGCCGTAGTTGCGTCCTGCACGCCGGAGTCGTTTTTGGGCGCTGAAGGCTTTGGTTTTGAATCAGGTCCCTCCGGTCATAAAAAGATTCCGCAAATCGGGCGCGTCGTCCTCGAAGATGATGTCGAAGTCGGTGCCAACAGCACCATCGATCGTGCCAGATTCGCCGAAACCAGAATTGGTACCGGAACACGCATTGATAACCTGGTTCAGGTTGGCCACAATGTACGTATCGGCAAACATTGCATTTTGTGTGCCCAAACTGGAATTGCTGGCAGTGTTACCGTGGGTGACTTTGTTGTGTTTGCCGGGCAAGCTGGCATTGGCGGACACATTGAAATCGGCAGCGGTTCACAGATCGCAGGTCAAGCCGGAGTCTCAAAATCGCTTCCGCCCAAATCAGTTGTTGGCGGTACTCCTGCGCGTGATTTTCATACTCAACGCAGGCTGCAGGCCCTTATCTCCTATCTGCCGGAGATGCGGGAGCAATTGAAGGCATTGTCCAAACAACTATCCGTTGTTGACGAAAGCAACCAAGTCAAAGATTGATTTTTTATGCAAATTGGTGAAATGAAAATCCTCGTCGGCAGCGCAAACCGGGCGCTGGGGCAGGCTATCTGCGAATTTATGGGTGTTGAGCAGGCCCACGTGACCCTGAAGCGGTTCCCGGATAACGAGGTGTTTGTCAAAATCGATGAAAACGTGCGCGGTAAGGATGTTTTTATCATTCAGCCGACATGCCCACCAGCCAATGATAACTTGATGGAATTGTTGATCATGATTGATGCTGCCAAACGCGCATCAGCCAATCGTATCACTGCTGTCTTACCCTTTTACGGCTATGCCCGTCAGGACCGCAAGGATCAACCGCGTGTGCCAATTACAGCAAAGCTGGTAGCCAATCTCCTCGTCACCGCAGGCGCGCATCGTGTACTCACCATGGATTTGCACGCTCCGCAAATTCAAGCTTTTTCGATATCCCCGTCGATCACCTTTACGCGTCAACAGTCTTTTTTGACTATCTCAAGCGCTTCAAGGATGAGGACTTAATTGTCATATCTCCCGATGTAGGGGGTATCAAAATGGCCTCTGCCTATGCCGATGTCCTGCAAACCAATTTCGGTTTTGTCGCCAAGAGGCGCATGGATGCATCCAACGTTGAGGCCATCAGCATTGTGGGCGATGTGCGGGGCAAATCTGTACTGATTGTGGATGATTTGACTGAATCTGCAGGTACGTTGATGGCCGCTGCGCATATCATGCGCGAGCAGGGCGCAGCAAAGGTGCGGGCCGCAGTCAGTCATGCCGTTTTGAATGAGCAAGGCTATCAGCGCCTGCAGACGGGATTTCTCGACGAATTGATAACCACCAATTCCAATCCCGTGGATTGCCGGGGTCTGCCTATTACCGTGCTCAGTATTGCTCCTTTGCTAGGGGAGGCCATACTGCGGATCAATCACCACCAAAGCGTCACCAGTCTGTTCCGCATAAAGGGATTTTGATCATTCATGGAAAAGGAAAACTCCTCTCGTCAGTGGAATCCCCGCATCGGGTTGCTCTACGGGGTGGTTGTTTTAGCCATGTTGGCCCTCTCGGGTGCTCTGGGTTATCGTCAGATTTGGAAAAACGAGCATTATTTGGAGGCTGCCGAAAGACAAAATTTCCGGCGTATTCTTATGCCTGGTCCCAGGGGGTTGGTCTATGATCGGGAAGGGCGGTTATTGATTGGAAATAGGGCTGTATTTTCGGCTGTTGTTTACCTGAACGAGTTGCGCCCGGAATTTAGGCGTGAATACGTTGAGGTTCTTAGGCTTGCACGCGAACAAGGAACTTCAATCGATCGCCAAATTTTAAATGTGCAGGCACGCTCCAATGTGGTTCAAAGATATCTGGACAACATCAATGCTTTGCTGGGCCGTGAGGATTCAGTGGATTCACGGCGTATTGAACGCCACTTCAGCCAGAGTTTGTTGCTGCCGTTCACTTTGATTGCCGATTTGGCTCCTCACGAATACGCTTTGCTCGTCGAGCAACTGCCTGTGGATTCGCCAGTGCAGGTCATTACTGACAGCACGCGCTTTTATCCTTTTGATAACGCGGCTGCGCATGCCTTGGGTTTTGTTACCACCAGCAACGATTTTCCCGATTTCGGTTTGCCGGGTGAGGATTTAACCACATTTCGTTTTGAGGCCAAAATTGGCCGTTCAGGTCTTGAACGTGCCTTTGACGAACTATTACAAGGAAGACCAGGTACCGAAATTTGGTCCGTCGATCCGGGCGGTTTTCAGCAACAAAGGTTTAGTTGGCAGCCTCCGGCCAAGGGCGAAGATAAACGTATCAGTATCGATATCGATCTGCAATTAGCCGGTGAACGCGCCATGGCAGGAAAGGTCGGCGCTTTTGTTGCCTTGGATGTATATACAGGCGAGGTGCTCGCTATCAGCAGCAAGCCTGACTACAATCTCAACGAGTTAACTCCTTTTATTAGTCACACTGTCGATCAGCGCATCCGCGAGGAGGGCGGTTGGTTGAATCGTGCCATGCAGGGTCTCTATCCCCCAGGTTCAACCTTCAAATTAGTAACAGCCATTGCTGGTCTGCAGTATGGCTTTATCGAAACCGATACTGTCATCAATTGCCGTGGCTTTCACATGGTGGGCAATCGCATCTTTCGTTGTCACAACCGCAATGGTCACGGTCATCAAGACTTGGTCGAAGCCCTGCGCGACAGTTGCAACGTGTTCTTTTACGAACGTGGTGTGGCGATGGGCATTCAGCGTATCGCAAACACCGCTCGGATGTTTGGACTGGATAGCCCTACCGGCATTGAATTACCCGGCGAGAGCCGACGTATGCTTGTGCCTGATCCAGCTTGGAAACGCAGACGCTTTGGGGGCGAGGGTTGGTTCGATGGCGACACCGCGAATACTTCCATCGGTCAGGGATTTTTACTCCTCACTCCTTTGCAAATGGCAGCGTTCACTGCTTCTTTGGCACGCGGTGAAACCATTACTCGTCCCACTTTACGTTATCTTGGCGGGCAGGCTGTTGATCACGGTGGACAGTCCATTCCTGTTTCCCAGGAGCATTTGCAGTTGGTACTGAATGGCATGCGTGAATCCGGCATCCGCGGCACCGGTCGGTTGGCCAGCTTGCCCAATCTAGTCGTGGCTGGCAAAACCGGTACCGCTCAAGTTCGCAAGGATGGTCGTCCTTCTACGTTGGCATGGTATGTTGGCTTTGTCCCTGTCGACAATCCCCAGGTTGCCATTGCCGTACTGGTGGAGGATGTCACCGATCGGGAAGGGGCCATTGGCGGCGGGTCGACTGCCGCTCCCGTTGCCAGAGAAATTGTGCGTGCCTGGCACGCCAAGCAGTCTATACCTCACGCTGCACTTGCTCCAGGGCTTCCCTGATTTATTTTCAAGAGTTGCTGAGCTAGGCTAACCACTCATAACGGCCATCAACACTTTTGCGCACCAGTCGCTGGATCTCCAGGCGCATCAGTGTAGCCGCAACCTGATAAACCGGCACCGCCAATCGCTCAACCAATTGATCCAGAAATAACGGCCCTTCTTCACACAGGAATTGGCCGATTTGCTCGCTCTCGGTATCCAGCTCCAGCGCAGCCTCCTGTTGCTCTGTTATATTGCCCGGCAAGAGTAAGTTTTCCACCTGCAATTCTTCCAGTAGCTGATCAACGTCTTGCACCAATATCGCCCCTTCACGGATCAATTTGTGGCAACCCGTGGAGCCGTCGAATCTACTCTTCCCAGGCAGCGCACACACCGTGCGGTTTTGCTCGTTGGCAAAAGCGTGCGGTAATCATGCTTCCGCCCTGCTCACCAGATTCAATCACCAATACTGCCTGACTCATGCCAGCGACAATACGGTTTCTCTGCGGAAAGCTCTGTTTATCCACGGGACGGCCACACGGAAATTCGCTCCACAATGCGCCTCTATTGGCTATTGTTTGATACAACGCCCGGTTCTCACGCGGATAAATCACATCCAATCCTCCGCCCAATACTGCATGAGTCTCTCCCCCCAGGCGCAATGCCTCTTCATGCGCCACCGTATCTATGCCACGCGCCAATCCACTGATGATCTGTACCCCCGCTTTTACCAGACCAGCCACAAAATGACGCGTCATTTTTATGCCATAGGCAGTGGGTTGACGTGTGCCAATGAGCGCCACCGCTGGTGATCTCAACAGCAATCCTCCACTCACATAAATGCCCGGAGGCGCATCCACCAGATAGGCCAGTTCCGGTGGATAATCCGGATCTTCCCGCAATATAAACCGCGCCCCAAGCTCCACCAATCGCTCCTCCGCTTGCTCAATTCTCAAGCTCTGGTCCCACTGCATCAGCGATTTAAGCTGGCGCTCCTGACAATATGGGCGCAGTTCCGCTTCATTCGCCGCCAACACCGCCCGCGCATCTCCTCCAAAACGCTGCAACAGACGGTTGATGGTTATCGGTCCAAAATCGCGTAATCCGCACAAAATCATGACTGCTTGACGATGAGATAAATTCATTCGCCAAACCTATGCTTACGAGCGTTAATTGCGCAAGGAAGAATGTAGGAAATCGAGTAGTTGCGTGGATCTAACAGCGGTTTGGCCGAATTCGCGGGCCATGACATCGGCGGCTGCGCCGTGCCAAGTGACGGCCTTGAGGAGTGCGTTGAGAGGGTTTTCCGGATCCATGGCAACCAGGGATCCAATCATGCCGGCGAGGATATCACCAGCGCCTCCTCTGGCCAGGACTGGGCCGGCCACGGGAGCCTCGATCAGTTGTTGTCCGTCGGAAATGCGGGTAATGGATCCCTTTAGCAGGGTGATGATATTAAACTTGTGGCAAAATTCCAAAAAGTCTTCGGGATCGTAAACTTCGGCCTTTCCGCCCCTGACGCGCAAGTATTCCCCCATATGAGGAGTGATAATGACTTTGGGGAATGATTTGGGTCTGCTGATGAATGCATTCAGGCAATCCGAGGACAAAGCGCTGGCATCAAGAATGAGGGGAAGCGGGACTTCCCGAATGATTCTGCAAATGATGAACAGATTTTGTTTATCGCGCACCATGCCAGGTCCTGCGACTATGGCTTGGAAAGTATCTACATTGAGGTGAACGCGGCGCATCAGGTCGATGTCAAAAGAACCTTCTAATGCGCAAGGGATACCCTCCCAAATGGCCTCGGGCAATTGCGGTGCTACAAAGGGTTGGATATCAGCTGGCAGAGCGACCGTTGTCAGACCGATGCCGGACTGTACTGCGGCTTTGGCAGCCATGAGGATGGCACCTGGCATGCCCGCCGAACCACCGATCAACAACAAGTGACCAATTGAAGACTTGTAGGCCATATGGCTTCGCAAGCCCCGCAATTGCTTAAAGACATTGGCATTGACCAAGCGATGGTTCTTTTTTGTCCAGTCTTCGGTCGCTCAATAATCCCAGATCGATCATCCGGATTCTTCCGGTCCATGGATTATTGGGACCATGGAACAATCTGGTTTTGGGGATGCCGGTGATGTAAGTAAAATCCGCCTTGAACGCTGTTTTCGTTTTGCGCTCGTCCAGTCCGCTTGGAAGGTCGACCGCAGCCCTTAACAGTGGTGCCGGTTGTAATGCGTTCACCCATGCCAAAAGCTCGCTCAGCGTCGTGGGTAAAGGGTTTCTTGCGCCCTGTCCTAACAAGCCATCAATGACGATATCAAACGCCTCTCCAATCAGTGATTCAGCGCTGGCAGGTCCTTGCCAGTGCAACAAGCTGAGTTCCTGCTCCTCGGATTGAATGGCTACCAGGCGCTCGTAGGCTTCCTTCACCAATGGTTTCCACGCCTTTTCTTCAAAGGCGGCAACGATGGTGATCCTGCTGCCTGGGCGGTCCGCTACTAATTCGTGAGCGGCAATAAGGGCGTCGCCGCCATTGTGACCTTTGCCGAGCAAAACAAGAATGTTAAACTGCGCTGGCAGCGGCTGGATTTCCTGAAAATCATCCAGGATACCGGCGGCAATGTTTTTGCCTGCCGCCAACATCGCCAGCCGTATCTTGTAAGTGTCGCCGTCAAAAATGAGATTTTCAAGAGCGGATGCTTCCTGCGCTGAGAGTATGGGAAAAGTTGTTAGCATGACAAATTATCAGCCTGGGGGCCAGTCGAGGGGTCTTCCTGCCAAAAGGTGAACATGCAGGTGTGGTACGGTTTCACCGCCGTCAGGACCATTATTGATGACAACACGAAAACCTGAGTCCAGTGATAGCGATTGCGCCAGTTGACTGGCTGTAATCAGCAAATGACCAAGTATCGATACGTCCGCCATTTCGGCTTGCGCCAGGCGGGCAATCGGTTTTTTCGGAATAATCAACAAATGTACCGGTGCTTGCGGCTGAATATCGTGGATGGCAATACAGCGCTCATCCTCGAACTCAATTTTTGCCGGTATCTCCCTGGCGATGATTTTTTTCGAAAAGTGTACTCATACCTCCAAATATAGAATATTGAATTTGTCTGTTGGCAAAGCCCAATCTGCACACACCGCGTCGATATAGGCTATCAGCTCGCCGCGCTCCTTCGGCCCATGTGCCTTGAGTCCGTAAATGATTAACAGCGCCTGCTGATAATGGCTCAGTTCCCGCAGCGCCTTTAACAACAAGGGCGCACGAAAAGCGGTTGTCCCGGTATGGATCCCGCATCCAGCAAACGCAGTCCGCGTTGTTGCGCTGCCCCCGTTGATTCAATCCCGCTCACTTCCACCAGCGCTTCCACAAAGGCACTCAAAGATTCCTGGATGCCGCGGGCAGTCAAGTGGTCCTGGATGGCTTCCATGACCCCAGGCACCATATCCGCCTCAGCCAATGCAGAATCACCCAGTAGATAGCGCAAACAATAAAATTTCGCCAAACTGAATGCGTTGTCAGACATCACTTTCCATTTTTAACTCGCTGATTTCACGCGACAGATCTTCCAGATCATGGAAGTCCTTGTACACGCTCGCAAAGCGAACATAGGCTATTTTATCGATCTTTTTCAGGCGATTCATCACGTGCTCGCCGATCACACGCGTCGGCAACTCACTGTCGAATTCATTCTCTATAGCCACCAATATGTCTGAAACAATAATTTCGATTTGATCGTGCTCGATAGGTCGCTTTTCACACGCACGGCGAATGCCATTGACTATCTTACTGCGATCAAATTCTTCCCTCCGTCCGTCCGACTTAATGACAAACAGATCCTCGCGAACGATTTCTTCTGTGGTCGTAAAGCGGTGGTCGCACTCCGCACATTGGCGACGACGACGAATCGCGAGGCCGCTTTTCGCTATGCGGGAGTCGATTACACGGGTATCTTTGGTGTTGCATTTAGGGCACTGCATGGAGCTTGTAAAAAAATTGCTCACAGATGAGACCCTAGGCAATCGCTAATGTCAATCATGCTATGCTGGTTCCGTCTTTTCGGTATGTAAAAATAGTGCCGGAGTCACCAGGCATAACCTGCTTTTGCCGTTGCCAAGGTGCGTGTCTATAGCTGCTCTGATGTCAGTTGCTTATGTCCGGTTACCAAGAGTTTGTTCAAAAATTCGCCGACGCACTTTCCTTGGGTGCCAATGTAGGGCCAGTACACGGATATCCGCCTCCAGTGATTCCCCAGTCCGATACTGCTGCCCGTCGCGTCCTTATCTTCGCCCCACACCCTGACGATGAATGCATCATCGGCTTGCTGCCTCTGCGCTTGCAACTGCAGTGCGGATGGCGCGTAGCCAACGTCCCCGTCACCCACGGCAGCAATCCACAGCGCCAATTGCAGCGCCATCACGAATTGTCCTCGGCTTGCCAATTTCTCGGCTGGGATTTATTGAGTTCACCGCCCGCTCAACCTGACCTGCCCAAGCCAGACCATACCGTGGAATCCATCTGCGACATTTTTAAGCACTATCAGCCCGACTTGATCCTGTTCCCGCACGCAAAAGATTGGAATTCCACCCACCTGACAACTCACCGCTTGCTCATGGATGCGCTTTCACTCATGCCAAACGACTTTTCCTGTCATGTGCTGGAAACCGAATTCTGGGGCGCAATGGATGATCCCAATCTCATGGTGGAGGCCTCCACCGAACATCTCTCCCGGCTGGTTGCCGCCACAGCCCACCACCAGGGCGAAATCATCCGCAATCCTTACCACTTAACCCTTCCCGCATGGATGATTGATAACGTTCGCCGCGGCGCTGAACGCATCCTGGGGCAGGGGAGTAACACTCCGCCCTTCACCTTCGCCACTCTCTACCGCCACAGCCAGTGGAAAAATGGCACCCTCCACCCACACTCACCCGCTATCCTGCCAGCCTCAAGTTTGCCAGATACCCTGTTCCCGTAACGCCCATAATCCTGCCTCACCAGGTAAGCCAAGGATAGAAAAGGCCTCCAGGAGGATGGACTTCCGTCCACCACACCCATTACGGCCACGCCAGTTAGGGCGAGGAAAGAACGACAGCCTGGAACGCAGTGTGCGCAATCTGGACACGGATATGGTCTAACACCTGACTGGCGCATTTGGCGATCAGATCCATGTGAGTGGCGGTAAGGCCAGCTGGATCGGATCCGGAGAGACGTTGAGCAAAGCCTTTGCACGTGCTGTGCAAACCCCTGGAAGCAAGGGTGAAATTACCCTCGGTTGGGTGACGCCACGGATGGCACAGGCGACCGGAATTGCCGAGCACTCCCGCAAGGTAGTGACTCCAGACGATTTGCTGCATATCAATGCGAGCCATGGTGTCGCCAATGAAAGGTTGCCCGCCAGATCCCAGAGGATGCTCGTACCATACGCTTGGCTGGTGAGTTGCCGGATAGACCCGATACCATCGGACCTGCCGTATGCCGCATGGATATTTAATTTCCCGGAGTTTCGGCGCGGTAGGCGAGTACCACGCTTTGGTAACTGCCTCTGCGGGCAAGCAGAAGCTCAAAACCCTTTTTATAAAGAGAAAGGACCCCTGAGCATAACGTCCTAAACGAACGAGGAGTTCATCCCTCTGCTCAATGGTCCTTAGTAGATTTTAAGTTAATACCATCATGGCTCACATCAAGCTCAAAGTCGAATCGACGCAAGCAACGCAGGCGTTAGGGCTTCGGCAAATAGCTTCAATGAGGCCTCGCCGGTTAGGGCGAGGAAAGGCATGTGCCCCTGCCGGAAGCGCCGGGGGATGGCCAGCTTCAATGAGGCC
>JAJOKB010000059.1 GCA_021208135.1 Verrucomicrobiota bacterium
CCTGGAGACTGTTGACATCAGGGAAGTTGAAAACAAACTAAACACTATTGAAGACCAGAAAACGAGGAGTGACATTATGAACCTGGCACAAAAACTCAGACACGACGGCATTCAGCAAGGCATTCAGATTGGTAAACAGCAAGGCATCGAAATCGGTGAGCAGCAAGGTATCCAGATTGGGGGAACAGCGGGGCGCACGAAAAGGCACCCTATTAGCGAACCGCAATACATTGACGTTTATCCTCACCAAGCGCTTTGGCGCATTGGATCCGCAGCAATTGCAAATCATAGAACGAGCCTCGGCTGAACAACTCACATCAGCCATAGAGCATGCCCTCGACGCAGCGGCAGTTGAAGAAGTTTTAGGACAGTTGCGCACCACAGTGGATTGAAGTCCGCGCTCCGCATTAGCGCATGCGCTTGCGGGCGGTGCGTACTTGTTCTGCCAGCTTGGCGAAGACCTCATCAAAGCTGCCGCGGCCGTCAATCTTGCTGACCCCGTGTTGCTGTTGGTATTTTTCTATGACTGGTACAGTCTTTTGTTCGTGCTCCTGGAGCCGTTTGACGATTTTGGCAGTGCTGCTGTCGTAGGGCATGCACCGCTCGGTTTTGCTGCGGGCGTCTAACCGATGAACCAACTCTAAAACGGGGACTTCGATATCGAGAATCAAATTCACCGATGATCCGTATTTGCGCAAAAGGCCGTCGAGAATATACGACTGCACCAATGTGCGCGGAAAGCCTTTAAAAATAAACCCTTTGGCAGTTGTAGATTGCGCTAACTTTTTTTCGATCAAGGGCACCACTATATCATCCGTTACCAAACCACCGCTTTCATAAAGGTTACGGATTTTGGTGCCCAAAGTAGAGGCGCTGGCGATTTCCTGTTCCAGCATGTCTCCGGTGGACACATATTCCAAACCAAATTCCTCAGCCAGCCGACGTCCCTGAGAACCTCTCCCTGAGCCGGGATAACCGAACAGAACGATATTAAACAGGCGCTTACTCAATTCGGCCTCGATGATCGCCACCACCTCCTCGCGGACGGATTCAATGGGTTGATTGCCATTGATATCGCGGACAATACCACGGTCTCGATAATATCCCAGCACTGGCAAAGTCTTGTCACTATATTCGCGCAGCCTATTGCGAATTACGATCTCGTTGTCGTCACTGCGACCAGAGGTTTGACCGCGCAACAACAAGCGCTGAACAGAGACTTCCGCCGGCACTTCCATATTGACCAGACAGTGCAAGGCGCTGTTCATTTTGATCATCAGTCCATCCAGAATGTAGGACTGAATGTACGTGCGCGGAAAGCCATCAAACAGAAAACCATCGGCATCGGGATGCTCGGTGATCGTATTCTCTATGATTTGTACGATGATTTCGTCCGATACCAATCCACCCGAGGCTATGATGTCCCGCGCCAGCTGGCCAAGTCTCGAATTTTTGGCTAACTCCCGGCGCAACAAATCGCCGGTTGAAATATAGAACAAATTGTAGTGCTGGAGCAAATACTCCGACAAAGTACCTTTTCCAGCGCCGGGAGGACCGAATAAAGCGATGTTCAGCATGGCTTGAGCAAAACCATGCCGAATGCCAGGGTCAACTGCTTTCGGAGCCTACGCAGCTCCCTTGCGACCTGGATACGCTGTCAGTCCCAAACCGGCTGCTGCCAACACCACGCCGCCAATGATCATTCCCATGGAGCGGTCGGAAGGTGACCCTGTGATAACTTCTTCAGCCTGTCCTGCGATGGATTCAGACTCCTGAAATCCGTAATACGCCAGTATTACACCGGCAATTAATATCCCGATTCCCACTATTCTTCTCATAACTGATTCCTTTCTATTCAAAACGATTGTCTGAAGACTCGCGTCTCAAAGCACTTAAACGGGCGGCCTGCCGCGCAGGGCTGCTGCCAATAATGAGATCACCAGCAAAACCAAAAAGATGAAAAACAGGATTTGTGCGATTCCAGCCGCAGCACCAGCGATACCAGTGAAGCCTAGTAATCCGGCGATCAATGCGACGATTAGGAAGGTTAATATCCAGCTTAGCATTCTTGTCCTTTCGTTGAGTTTCACTAATCGATTCCACACATGAATTCAATTAGATTCACTAATCATTACCACAACTTCAGCTAATGCGCAAATCCAACAGACGGAAATGGGGGAGCCAAGATCAGGTATGGCCTCAAGCCTGATACTCAGACAGGTATGCGGCTGAATTCAGCGTCAGAGATTTCGATTACAGAGCCGTGCCTGGCCCTGTGTGGCATTTGCACCGGTTGGTCAACTGCACGCCAATGCACTAAATCGGTCGAGGTGACGGCCGCATAACGCTCCCGGGTGAATTCGTCGTATAACAGCGTCCAGCTTGGCCCGGATCTGAAGATTGCTGGCCCCTCTGACAGCGCTGGCGTTATGTAGGCATGGCTCACTACCTCCCAATGAGGTTGGTTAATGTCTGCTGTGCGCGCAATTTGCATGGCCTTGTGGGCGGTGCCTTCAGTGTTCTCTCCGCGTTCGTCCTTAAACGCCATATAGAAGGCATCATTGAACGTCACCAAAGTGGCATCGATAACGCTGTAGCCGGGATCAAAGAATAGCCTTGGTTGCGAAAAGGTTTTAAAATCCGGCGTGGTACAACACCAGATACGGTGATCGCGCCGATAATGGCGCGGATCCGACCCCTCCAATGGTCCCAGTGTGGAACTCCAAAAAAGGTAATACAACTTTTGCTGCGGATGATAAATGAACTCCGGTGCCCAGGTGTTTCTGACATCAGCCACATCGAGCATTACCGGCAAGGCCTTTTGTTCTGACCAATTCACCAGATCCGGGGAATTGGCATATCCGATGTATGGACTCACCCAACCGTCGGTCCACACCAAATGAAACAAACCATCTTCTCCCTTGCGCACGAATGGATCCCGCAATGCGAGGGATCCCACCACACTGCGCAGGAAGGGCTTGCCTCGGTTGCATGGCGACCAGTCCAAGCCATTGTCAGAGAACGCAAAATACAGGGCTTCCGAACCGGTGATAAAGTGGGCGAACAAAAACATCTGACGTCTGTATAAGTCAGATTACAGGCTCAATCGCGAGTTATTGCTGGCAATCGCAATTTATGCCCAAGAAACTCTCGATGAAATCGCATCACTGTATCTCGGTCGGGAGCGAAGTAACAACATTTAGTGCAATACCATTCCCCGTTTTCGGGATCATGATGCAGAAAACCGGTTCAATTTCTTTGGCAAAACACGCCGGACACATGAGTGGCTTTAGAGTGACTTTATCTGCAGACATAGGCTTTTGCTTTCGTTGGGGAATAATTTTTGAACCATGGAAAAACGATAATAGGGAGTGAAATAGTGTCCTTCATCCAACCGCCCATCCACCGCTTCATCGGCGGCTAACGCCAACTCAACATGCCCCATGGGCAAACGGACTCCCACGCGCCGGACACGCTCCACAGTTTGCACCCGACTCTGACTACTGAAATGGCAAAACCGTTGTCCGCGATTCCTCGACGCCGCTTGCAAACAACTCAGTCCCGGTAAGATCCTCAGGATATTCAGTGGTTCCCCAGGCACCACTGAACGTTTCCTGCCAGAGTAATCCTGTGAGGTCGCCTGCCACTGGAGAGAGGGTGCGGGTTATAGTTATTGAACCTGTAGCATCTCCCCGCCACCGGGTCTGGATCGTAAAAATGCTGCCTGCAACTCCACTTGGATGGGATCACTCTCAGCACACCAGACTCCGTCAGCATTGCTGACCTTACTCAACTTGAGTCGTCGGTCGCTCAACCCAATTTTTTTGCCCCCGCAATATCAACTCGCCACTCAAACCTGTGTTCCCAAAGCCGCCGCGATGCTCGGCGCTGATGACATAGGGTTGATTGCCATTCCATGGTGTTTTCGACTCAGGTCCGAGAATGTGTTCAAGCCGACCTGCAAAGGGTCTCAAATCGACGATGGCACCACCGATATTTAGATCGAATGTTGCCCGGTAATGGCTATTCACTGACCACAAAATCTCGCGTTTGCCCTGCATCAACTCATCGCGCCAGTGACAAATAATGTTGGTACGCTGCAGCCCCGGAAATGCCTGCGCAAATCCTGCCATAGTACAGTTGTGATTACGTTGTGAGGATGCCAGGTCTTTGAGCAAAACCAGTAATTGCCGGTACAGATCACGGGTATCATCCACGTTGTCGTTGGCCCAGTGTTCCGCCGTAAGCCAAGGACTGGATACAAATACATTCAGATAACTCCACCCATTGATGTCAGATTGTCGCACCCAGGCACGGGTAAAACGTTCCTGATAAGGGCATTGGTTGCCGTCATTCAAACGCCCGCGTACCAGGTTCCCCGGATGGCTGGCATAGATATCGTCCCGACTGCTGAGCGCCATAATCATATCGCGGTTAAGATGGGGTACGGCTATGATATCCAGACTTTCGTCATCAACCCCTGCTGGAACCATGGCGTTGGTCTTGCAGGGATAATAAGGCTGCCAGGGTCCTCCGTCACTGAACAGCATCCAGTTACGGTTATTGCCGTAATACATTTTGACCCCCTCCTCAAAGCAACTGTTGATGGCAATCTTCACCGTCGGATACCTTTGCTGGATCCACGACAATGTCCACGCATCCATGATGTAACAACCCAATGAAGCAGATAGCGCCCGAAACGCGCACGGAAACCTTCCATCATTTCCGCAATGAATTCGGTGCGCAGGTTACGCGGCAGTAACCACAATGCCGTTTCACGGTTACCGTACTTTTGCCGAAAACGTTCGCCCTGATAGCTCCAAAAATGTAATCCGAACTCTTCCAGTTCGCCTCCTTGCAAAGCCATGACCCCTTCCATCACGGAGTCATCAAACAAGGCATTGTAGGTAATTAAAGTCGTCACCGGCAACTCCATCTCAAATGCCAATCTCCGCTGATACTCCAGTGCCCGCAATGAACTCATCGCTGTGTCCACGCGGTGTATTATGTTGGTGTACATCATATCCAAGCAAAACACACCGCTACAGACCACACATCAGCTCCACTGTCGCGTAACCTGTTGAACTCTTCTTGGGCTGAGCACACAGGATTTGATTACCCATCTGTGGCTTGTCAGCTAATTTCCAGTCGCGCTAAATCCTCTTTTACCTCAAGGTTTTGCCGACATTCCACTTGGCTGGTATGGTGATCTTTAACGGAAAGTCCGGGATACCGTAACTGCTGGTCGGAATCAACTTCTCCCACAACAATCGCAAGGCCTCCTCACCCATTTGCCCGAGATTTTGATCAATGCCAGAATTGTAATACCCCTGGCTGGTGGAAGGAACCGCCACTCCCACGTCTTGCGGCACTCGATACCCCATCTTTCTGATCCAGTCGATCAGTTCGCGGCGTTGTGAAAGAATTACCTCTGGCCGCCACTGCTCAAACCATGTTCTGAAAGTAGCAAATTCCCAGGTTTTCATTACCAGAAATGGAATTTGATCTGCGGGGGCTGTGTGCTTTTGCATTTCGGCCCAAACACCGGCCTTCAAGGCTCTGCTCGAGAGTATGTCAAAATCTTCACTGATACACAACCCTACCCCACTGTACCCCAATTCCACCAACTTCCGGTAAAGCATCCGTCCATTGCGGAAATGATCCGTTCCCACACTGTGAAACCTGTCGTGCGCCAACAATGGATTACACGCAACTACCGCGAAATTTTCCCACTGCAACTCATTTGGGTGATCCCGCTCATAAGGCCGGGGAAATGACAGTACCACCCCCTTGATGCCCCGATTATATAAAATCCGACTCAACTGCCGCGCACTTTCACTGGTCCCTTCATGTTGAAAAAGTTCCACCTTGATCCCCAAATCGTCTCCCGCTGTCACCATACCATCCATCAAACGCTTACTCGCTAACGTCCTGTCTTTTATCATCATGCTTTCCGAAGGCACTAACAAGGCCACTGTTTCGTGCCCAGCACGCACACGCGAACTCCGCCGCCGATAGTGACACAAGGCCCGCATGATCGGGTCCGGACTATATCCCATTTCCGTTGCCTTCCGGCATATGCGCTCCCGCATTTCCGCAGATACCCGGCCTTTTCCCAACAACGCATTCGATACCGTCGCGATGGACACTCCAACCGCCGCCGCCACTTGCTTCAAATTCACTCTGCCATCCATCCTGTAGCCCCTTTCGATACCGCAGCCTTGGCGAAACTTGTCACCTTGTCGAGCCCATTGGTTAAATGTTTAAGCATGAGTCACTCTGGCACCGGGTGGCTAGGTCCTCCATAGTGTGACTGTTTTCTGTTATAGAACCCAAATACCACACTGCTCATGATGAAAAAAAACCAAATGTCTATTCTTGCTGGCGACTTTAAGTGCAGGCATATCGAGTTCCGGAGCGACCCTGATTTTCGAGGAATACTTCGATTACGAACTCAACAACAACAACAATATTGGCGGCAACACCGGAGGAGTATGGAACGCTGGAACCAACAATGTGCGTTTCCAAACGGCGGCGGGGCCGACCTTCACCGGCACTGGTTATCTGCCCACACATGCAGGTGGCCGCCTCGAAAGTGGCAACACCAACTCTGCTGATGTGCGCATGTCGCACGCCCCATTGGGTCAGGCAATCAGTGGCGAGTTCTGGGTATCGGTCTTTGTCAACGCTAACAGCATGACCAATGTGAATGGATCCATCACCCAGATGTCCTTCTCGACAAACAGCAATACATTTTCGAACTATGGCGGTCCGGGATTTGGACTGTATAATGACGGCGCGAACTTGAATTTTGCGTTGTTCAATGGATCGGCGGGTGCTGGCGGAGTAGCAGCGGTTGGCTCACCAGCCACAGCCAACGAATGGCATTTATTGGTGGCACGCGTTACCATCAACGAGAGTGCTGACGACGCCATCAGTGTATGGGCCTTTGGATTGGATGCTGCGGTGCCTAATTCAGTTTCCAACCTGGGCACTCCTGTTGCCACCTCGATCACGCTGGACTTTGGTAGCAGCATTAATACCTTGGGAATCGGTGGCCAAAGCTTCACAACCACAGGTGGCAAGACGGCTCTGTGGGATGATATTCGCCTGAGTGTGGCAGCGGGCGATACTGGGCTGCGCGAAGTATTGGCGATTCCGGAACCCGCTACTTATGCGGCAATTTTTGGTATACTTGTTCTTGGACTGGCGATAGCGCGTCGCCGGAGAGTGAAATAAGATAGAGTAAGGTCCCCCCAACGACTGCTGCGAAATCGATACTCCAATCAAGGGTAGATCTTCGCAGCAGTTTTTTAATACCCTTCTTCAACCGTGTAAATATGATGACTACCCCACCCCCTGTTTTTTTGCGTACCCTGCTTTGGTTGCTGGTATTGATACCCACTGTAACGCTAAGCGGACAACAACCCTACGAGATTATCAGCAGCTCCTGGCTGGGCGGAGCCAGCGGCGACCAAGTGCGCGGGACGCGAATCGGACCTGACGGCAGGATCCATATGGTAGCACAATTGACTGCGGATCTGACTTGGGCAGGGACACCCACGCTTTTGGCTGGAGGAAACGCATCCTCGGGCGGAGTGTACTTACAACTTAATGCCACCGGACAACAGGTTCTAGCCTACGCCAAGGTGGCGGATGAAGTTTTTCATTTGGATACTGATGCTTCAGGACACCCCTACATTGCCACTAATAGCGGCGTTATCAAACTCGATCCCGACACGCTTGCAGTGCTCTGGATCGCGCGTGCGGATCTGGATTTCCGCGATTTGGATGTAGGCCCTGCCGGAATGGTTGCAGCGCGCCGGTCGACCCATACCCACGTTTTCGACAACGATGGCAGCAACGAACGCATCATTCAAAACTACCGCAGCACCTTTGATGTGGCCATCGATGAGACACGGGAGGTCGTTTATCAAATTGGCTGGCGACAGGCTAACAGTGGATGTAATCCGGTGCAAATCGCCTACCTGCGGGCGGTGGATTTCAACGCAACGTTCTCTGGTTGAATTACGATTGGCCCTCAGCCATTCTGGAACCGGATTGCACCGGGCCCTATGATCGCCCGTTCAGCAATCTGATGGCAGACACCCGTGGCTACCGGGTACATTTGGGGGCAGACGGCTATCTGTACGGAGCCTTCGAGGCCGCAGGAGGCAATCACATCATGAGCCGCGCCGCTGGTTGGGATCCCAACAATGACAATCTTCTGATCCCAGCACCCATTGTGGGCGGAGATATGTTTCATAATTTCTTCAACACCCGCTCAGAGCACAAAACGGCGGTAGTGAGATATGACCCTGATACTGGTGAACACATTCTCGGACAACAGTTTGTAACGCGATTTTGGAGTGGTACCAGCTACGACGGCAACGGCTGGCGCATCCGGGATGGCGAAATCGCAGTGGATGGGCAGGGCAATCTGTTGATGGTAGGCTTTGCGGCCAGCGGTATGCCAATTGAGGGCTTTCAGGGTTATACGCCCAATGCACAGGAAGCGACTTTCAATCCATGGGCTCATGATCCCGATGTTTACACTGGCGGAGCTTACCTAATCATTATGGACCCAACGCTGAGCACAAGACTGTTTACGACCCGGCTGAGCGGCGGTGATGCGACCACTGTTGCCGTTGATATGCGCAGCGAACTCACTCAACCGACCGTAGTCTGGGGCGGTTCCGTCGGTAGTTTTCGCGTGGATGGTCAAGGTGGCGGAGGCTGCAGGAGACCAGGTTGCACACTGTCAATCCTTTGCAATCACAACCGGGGGATGCCAACCAACCAGCCGGAGGTTTTTTTTGCCGTTAGCAGCTATGTGCGCACGGCAGGGACCGAGGTACCCGATGAACGGCGAATCTTTCTACTGAACGAAGATAAACTGGATGAGATTCGCACCTTGGTGGAGGTACCTGGCACCACCCATTTTGAAGCATACAACGCCATGAAAGCGCGTGTGGACGCCAACCAAATTGCTGGTGACAGTAGTTACGAACGAGGCTACATGGCCCGCGAAGCAGCGTTTTATGTATTTACTGACTGGCAACACGGATTATGCGCAACAGGCTTACAATCGACTGCAGGAAATTTATACCATCAGCTTGCCTGCCGGACAGGCAGCACCGGATGCCGGTAGTGGATTGGGCAGAGCCCAGACCCTGGTCAGCTTTGCCATGGCCTACAACTGGGCCTATGATGGCCTGTCCACGGAGCAAAGAGACTGGATAGAAAGCAAGATTAGCAATGGTCTGAATCAATACACAGCCCAAGCGCTTTCGCATCCCAACATCGGATTTCAGGCAAACAACTCCAATTGGAATGGAGTGGTGGCTGGCGCCCATATCATGACCCTGATTGCAATGGGTCTGGAAAACGAGCGCCGCTTTGATTTTCAACGCAGCCGGGAATTATTGCGTACCCACCTGGCCTCATTTGGTGACCGTGGCTGGACTCAGGAAGGTAATTACTACTTCGGACTTTCAATGGATTACCTGTTTCCAGCGATGCTGGCGTTGCGCCAAATTGGCGACCCACATGTCGAGCCTAGTTTTGCCAGTCGCCGCCCTCATCATATCATCATGTACGCGGGCATGTTCAATGCCGGACAAAATTCCCTCACTTGGGGTGTGGGCGGCGATACGTTGCCATCGGGCGGCATGACCAGTGCCTTGCTGTCTTTGGTACCCGATGGTGAAAAAGGCTATTATCGCTGGTTTTATGATCGCTATCGGGGTATCGAAAATCCAGCTCCCGCTGCCAATAAGTATGACCATCATGCAGGCGGTACCATTTACGCTCTGATCGGATACCCGCAAAACATCCCTGCTGCGGATCCGCAGGGCTTTCTTCCCAGCGTGATTCACGACAACCGCGGTGGTTATGTCATGCGCAGCGGTTGGCAAGGCCTGCAAGACACGGTGGTCAGTCTGTGGACTGACATTGGTGCCTACGACCGATCCTGGAACCAGCTCGACGCCGGCCAGATCAATATACTGTCCCACGGCGCAAAGTGGGGATATGGACCCGGGCCAGCGACCTCAGGCTTGGACACAACATTCTCGCAAATACTGGTCAACGGCCTGGCACGCACCACTTCAGGAACCGGCTCTGCCATTGAACACCGCGTTGCGCCCATGGGCGGCTATGCTATAGCGAACGGTGGCAGTAAGTTCAGTAATTTGGGAGTGAGTCAGGCAATTCGCCACGTATTAACCGACTTTTCACCAACCAATTTCTCCATTATCAGCACCTTTGATCGCTTGCGGTCAAACCAAGCCAACACCTACGCCTGGAACCTGTTTATGCCGGGAAAAACAGTCACAGTGGGCACTGATTCCGCGAACGATGTCGATTATTTTCTTTCAGTCGATCCGAACGGGGCCTACCTCAAAGCTTGGTTTATTGTACATGGCAACGGCTTTATTACCGAAAATCAGTCGACCCGATATGCTTACGATGCAGCTGATGTTGATATATGGGTCGTGATGGTAACTGGCACCGGCACTCCACCTGAAATCTCAGTTTCGGGCAGCGGCTTGAATGCTACGGTGACAATTGGGAATTCTGTACTGACTTACAATGGCGCTACCGACCGCATTCAGTCGTCCACTCTGACCGACTTGAATACCAGCACTCAACCTTCGTTCACAGCGACTCCCAACAGAGGTCTGGCCCCGCTAACGGTTTCTTTCAATGCCAGCGCAGTAGCCAGCACCGGAGAAGTTTTGAGTTACACATGGGATTTCGGCGATGGCACTGGGGCTTCTGGAGCTACCGCAGCACATACCTTCACAACTGAAGGCACTCACTTGGTAACATTGAGTGTACAGGACGGTATGGGAGGATCTGATATTGTGACCAGGGAAATCTTCGTAGGTAATCGTGAGCCCACTGCCCGAATCACAACCAGCGCAACAACTGTGTTGCCTGGTGCCTCCGTATCACTGGATGGCAGCACCTCCACCGACCCGGAAAACGATGCCCTCACTTACCACTGGAGTCTGGGTGACGGCAGAACCATGGTTGGTCAATCAATTCAGGCGGTCTGGACAACCGAAGGCGTCTATACGGTTGAATTGCGCGTGCAAGACAGCGCGGGCAATAGCAATGCCGCCCGCACCAACATCCGGATCGAGAATCTGCCACCTGTCTCCAATTTTAGTTTTGATTCATTGGGAGGATTTGTGCCCTTCAGTGTGAATTTTTGACGCATCCGCCTCCTTTGATCCGGAAGGAGAACCTCTTCTGTATCGGTGGGATTTTGACGATGGCACAATTGTCGAGACCAGTTCACCGCTTATTGCGCACACATTCACCCAGGTGAAAGACCACCGCGTGCGCCTGACCGTTTTTGATCCTGCCGGACGCAGCAACCAATCATCCAAATGGATCACGGCTTTGGGTGACGAGTTTATCATTCCTTCGGTTCCTAATCCTGGCAACCTGGTTCAGGGCTTAAACTATCAGGTCTATCAGGGTGATCCCACACGTGGCGTCAATATGCCCGAAATCAGCACTTTGCGTCCGCTCAACAATGGTAGGATCAGCAACTATGACGTGAGGGTAACAGATCTTCCAAAGTTGTTTGTTTTGGTATTTGACGGGTTTCTGTACGTGGAACAAACCGGTGCCCATGCTTTCCGTCTGCGCACTGAAAATGAGACACGCGTCCACATCGGCAACGAGATGGTGTTGCGCAGTACCAGTCCACACAGCGCGGTGTACGAATCTTTGGTAGCGCTTGAAGCCGGTTGGCATCCTTATCGCATCGAAATGACTTACAATCCTGAGGATATTGCTCTTCGGTGGATAAAGGCGGACATCACTTGGGCACCTCCGGGCGAGGATCGCTACCGCCCGATCCCGGATTCTTTACTGTTCTCACCTGTTTCATTATTCCAACCATCCTTTAAGGCTTCCCCGACTACGATTTATGACGGAGGCACCGTGATGTTCGAAGCCACTGTCATCAGTCCGGACGGTGGTCCATTACAGTACGCATGGGATTTCGGCGACGGAAATTCAAGCAATGAGGCAAGAGTGGCCCACACTATCAATTGCCTCTGGAGTGGCTCACCGCATTTTTAATGCTACTCTAACTACCACGGATAGCAATGGGCGCCACAATTACCGTGGGCGAAGCGATCACCGTATCCCCGGTATGCCGGTCTGGTAATGCTGCCGCAGAACAACATCAACAACTCGACCTACGCTTTCGACCAGAGAACTACGCCCCGAGACACCACCCTAGCAGTCAATCAAGCTCTGGAGCCCGGCGTGCAACTGACATTTTCCAGCCAACTGAGGCCAGATCTGGGCGGCGCCATGTTAGCCGATGGCAACTATGAATCCCGCTGGGTTTCCGAAAATCCCGAGGAGTGGGTGATGTTCCGCTTCACCGATCGCAATGGATCGAATCGCAGGGTCAACATTACTGAGTATGCCTTTACCGCCGGCGGATTGCCCTGGACAGCCTACCGCGACCCCAAGGACTGGGAAGTGTATGCATCCAACAATCCTGAACCGTTTTCGCTGGCACAGGGAGCCACCAACCCCAGCTGGACGTTGCTCTCCAGTGTGAATGACAGGGCAGGCCTCGGACGCATCATTCCAACACTGTACTCATTGCCAAACAATCAAGCCTATTCCCATTACCTGTTCCGCTTGCGCAACCAGTCTGGTGGCATTTCCGGCGAAGTGGAATTGACCGAAATCCAGTTATTCAATTACTTCGAACACGATAATACCATCGACGGCAATCAGGCACCGGTGCCCGCGCTCTCCATCAGTGCAGAAACAGGTGAAGCACCTTTTGATGTCCACTTGAATGCCAGCGCCACCCAGGATCCTGACGGTGACTGGATGTATTTCACCTGGGACTTTGGTGATGGCCATGTGGTGCGCAAGGCTCCCGAGCGCAGGGTGATGCAACACACATATTATGTGCCTGGCACGTACACCGTAACTTTGACCGTTCATGATGCGCTGGGCAAATCAGCTCAAATCACCCGCACCATCACCGTTCAAACTCCCTCAGCCAACAGTTCCCCGGTAGCACAGATTATTGCCAGCGAAACAAGCGTTGTGGCCGGGACACAGGTCGTTCTCGATGCCAGCACGAGCTTTGATCCGGATGACGATGCCATCGAATTTCATTGGCAACTTGGGGATGGCAATTCTGCCACCGGACCTATCGTAACACACCGATACACGAAGGCTGGACTGTACAATCCAGTTCTCATCGTAACCGACGCACGCGGCAGGGTCACCAGCTCATTCGCAAGCATTGAAGTGCTTCCCCCGAACGAGGGCCGCGGCGTCATCAGCTTTAACGCCAGCAATAATGCCCTGAAAATAAACCCTTCACGTGGCGCGGGGTTGATTCCTGTGGGATTCTGGAACAATATGCAACAGCGCCTCAGTCCTGGGTGGTTTGACTCCAATGGCAGAGTCGTCGATGTGTCCTTCGCTACCAGCGGTCGCCAATCGAGTTTCACCGGCAATCATCCGGTTCTTCCGTTTGATGGCGACGCCATTATGGCGCAAGTCGGAGTCGGCAAAACCGGCTGGGGGGGCTGATGAGGGTTTCACCATTGAGATCGGCAACATTCCTTATGAGGTTTATGATGTCTATGTGTATTACGGCGGTTCCACGTCAACCACGCCCCGACCCATTCTTGCAAACGGAACCGAGCGCTGGGCCTGGAAGCAGGGTTATGATTTCAACGGACAATGGTCGGTATCGGAGGCTGCCTCGCAGGCAGAGGCAGTCCAAGGGAGCAATGTCTTGCTGTGGCGCAATAGAATGGGTCCGGATCTGGTGCTTTCAATTCCTCAACGCAATGGCGAAGCTATTGTGGGTTTTCAGATTGTGGAGTTACCTACCGAGCCCTCAGCACCCGTTATCACCCAACAGCCTCAGGACATTCTGTCGTTTGAATCGGCAACCATCCAATTCACGGTTCTGGCTCAGGGTTCACCGCCAGTTTTCACCTATCAGTGGCGTAAAAACGGTGTTCCGCTAACAGACGGGCTCCAGGTGAACGGCGCACAAACTCAGACGCTCACGTTGAGCAATCTATCAGAAAATGATGCTGCCGAATACGATGTTATCATCACCAACTCCGAAGGTTCGATCACCAGCCGCGCGGCTTCGTTGACCATCGACGAGTTGATCGCACCCACTATTGTCGGAAACCCACAAAGTGCATTGGTAAGCGATGGCAGCCCACTCACTCTGTCCGTTTCAGTGATCGGATCCACTCCATTTACATTTCAGTGGCGCAGAAACGGTAATCCTATTAGCAACGGCAACGGCATAGCAGGCGCCAACACCGCTGTCCTCAGTATAAATGCCTTTGGGCTCCAACATGAGGGCAACTATGATGTGGTGGTAAGCAATGCTGGCGGTCAGGTCACCAGCACTGTTGCCACAGTCACATTGTTCGTTCCGCCCTCAGCTGAGACCGTATTGGCAGAATGGAACTTCAACAACTTCACCGCAACCTCCGATAGCAATGGGTTCGGCGAATCGATTCACGCCGATGCCGGAACAGGAATCTTGTACGTCCAAAGCGCAACCTCAGTGGGCACCAATCTAAGGCGCAACACCAGCGGCGGAACTTCCGTCAACGCCTCAAACGGCACCCCGGCAGGAGGCAGCCTGGAATTGAGGCGTGGTGAACGTTGGAACAACGGTATTATTGAATTTCGCATCGATATGACTGGCTATGAAAATGCTGTGCTCACCTTTGCCTACCGCACTTTCAACACCAGCCCTTCATCTACCTTGTGGAATGGAGCGAAGATGGCGGCGTTACCTACATTCCGCTGCAAACCTTGGACAGCTCCAGCTACACCAATCTTTCCATCGTGGCCATCGACTTGGCAGATATTCAGGAACTGAACAACAATATCAATGCACGCGTTCGCTTACGCTACAGCGCAGATGGCGGTTCCGCATCCACAGGTTTAAGCATCCTGTTCGATAATATACGCTTCTCCGCACGCCGCCTCGCCTCAGGATTCAATGATTGGAGACTGGCCAAATTCGGCGCACTGGATCATCCGGACGCAGCTCCACACGCCGATCCCGCCAATCGAGGTATCCCCAATCTCATTGAATATGCACTGGGCCTTGACCTCCTGGCCAACCCGCACTCAGGCTACCTCGCTACTCAGAGGCACTACTGGTGAACTTTACCCGTCGTTCCAGTCTGGAGTTAAGGATCATTGTCGAGCAGTCTGCAACCATGAATCCCGGGGACTGGCTCCCCATCGCTACCTTTTATCCGGACTCAAATACCTGGATGGGGTCAGCTTCAATTCAGGAAATGAATGATGGCGATATCACTCATGTCAGCATTGAATTTGATGATGACTCTCCTGTTTCAGGACAGTCGCAATTCATCCGCCTCAGCATTCATCCAGACGAATGATGGCCACTCATTCAGATTGTCCGCAATAAATCCTTCCCCTGCTGTCTGCCGGGAACCCGTACCAAAACCAGGTGCACGCGCCTGCCAGGAGTTGCGGTATTCAATACGGGCACCGACGTATTGAAGTTCTCCTGGCAACAGGTGCGAGTATGGAAAACGATGGTATATTCTGATTCCAAGGGGGCATTCATGCCACTCTTGGACTGACGCTTGACAGAGGAACCACATAATTTATAAATATAGATTATCGTGAACCTGAAAACAAAACTACTCATCATGAAAACACCCAAAAGTCTATTATTGCTGGGGGCTCTTAGCGCCTGCCTAACAAGTTCTGCAACGAACGTGATCTTCCAGGAGTATTTTGAATATGCTCTCAACAACAATACCAGTATTGGCGGCAACACCGGAGGAGTATGGGTAGGTGGAACCAATAATATACAGTTCCAAACGGCTGCAGGCCCGACTTTCACTGGCACCGGCTATTTGCCCACGCACGCAGGTGGCCGCTTGCAGAGTGGAAACAGCAACGCTGTCGACGTTCGGACGTCCCATGCTGCCCTGGGGCAAGCAGTCAGTGGTGAATTCTGGGTATCGGTCTTTGTCAATGCTACTGGCATGACCAATCCGAATGGATCCGTCACACAAATGTCCTTCTCGACCAACAACATCTCAAATGCGAGCTATGGCGGTCCGGGCTTCGGTCTATACAATGACGGAGCGAATCTGAATTTTGCCCTGTTCAATGGATCAGCAGGTCCTGGTGGAGTGGCAACCGTAGGCTCAACTGCCACGGCCAACCAATGGCATTTATTGTTGGCTCGTGTGACCATCAACGAAAGCGCTGATGACGCAGTGAGCGTGTGGGCATTTGGTTTGGATGCCGCCGTGCCGAATTCGGTTTCCAACCTGGGCACGCCGGTCGTCGCTTCCGCTACCTTGAACTTTTGGCAATAGGCATCAACACTTTTAGGCATCGGTGGTCAAAGTTTCACAACCGTCGGAGGCAAAACGGCACAATGGGATGATATTCGCCTCAGTATAGCATCGGGAGATGCCGGACTGCGTGAAGTGTTAGCCATTCCGGAACCTTCCACCTATGCGGCCATTTTTGGTATGCTTGTTCTGGGGCTGGCATTAGCCCGTCGCCGGACAGCAAAGTAACGCAAGAATTTTAAAAGCTTCCCATCACTGCTGCGCAATCTGTACTCTTTGTTGAGTAGATTGACGCAGCAGTTTTTTGTGCCCCGTGTAATCAGATCAGTCTAATAACTAACCCGAACGCTTGGTCTCCGATTACACTCAACTTACTTCGGATTTCGGCTCTTTTCGCCGACGATATTCTGCATCGTAGCACTTTTTGGCTATTGAGGTCAGCTGCCTCGGATCTATTTTTCTGAATGCCACATCGGATAAATTTCGCGGTAAGTTCGCGATAAATTTTCCTCGTTGGGCGTGTTGTCTTCAATAAACAGAAACAAAATCTTTTTAATAAATGTCATCATAGGAGCCTCACTCCTCTGGAAATTGTGGATTTCTAAATGGGTATCCGCATTGAAATGCGGCCAAACCGACTGATCGGCATTAGGGTTACCACCAAAAATTTCCTTCTTCGCAGCAGAGCAACAAGTGCAGGGATCCGTTGATTGGCACTGCTGCACATTCTTCATGAATGGAAGGCCAATTACAGTGGCCCGTGATGGATTATGACCTGCAATTCTTAACAGGAGGATCTCGAACCCGCTCGGGACCGATCAAATGCAGGCTCTCGCAGAAAGTGCCCGATTGAACAAGCATCCAGGCGTCCATGACCGGCCTGACTCCACAAGCAAACGGGCTGCTAACTTCAAAAAGAAAAGGTGGATTATCTACTCGAATACGTTTGCCAGAATAGCAGACGCAGCGCACTTGTTGAATGTCGCCGCGAAAAACCATAGCGTCCGCAGAGCAGGATCCAGCAACAAAGCGAAGATCTTCATTGCCCACACTACGCGCACCACTGACTATCAAATCCAAGCCAAATGTTGTGCTCAGACAGCAGAGGAAGAGGACTATGTTGATGACGTATTGCGTAATGAGAGTATCTGATACTCCCCGTTAAACCTCGTCAACAGCGATCTATTCGCCCTGGCTAAATGCAATACCAATCGCCAACCCACACTCATCGAGGCACTGCAAATGGAGTTCAACTGGCGGAGCGGAAGGCCGAGGGCGTCAGTCCCATTTTTTGCTTAAAACGTACACAAAACTCGCGTTGATTGGAAAATCCACATTCCAGCGCGACAGATTGAATGGTTTTATTGGTGTTGAGCATGAGATCTTTGGCCCGCTCGAGACGCATTGACAAAAGTTTCTGGTAAGGACTGCAATCCAGGGATTGTTGAAATTGGTATTCCAGGGATCTACGGGATAATCCCGCCGCGAGAGCCACGTCATCAATGCCAATTTCTTCCGTCAAATGTGACTCCATCCAGCGCAGTGCTTTAGCGACCAGAGGATCAGCAGAATGATAAAAGGGCGCGGATTCACCATAATGCAGTCCTTTTGGGGGAATGCGTATGGTCGTTGATGACTGCTGGGCATTGCCCCCCTCCTCAATACGCTGCAAAATCTGCGTTATGGCAGCGCCGGCCACAGATTCGGCGTCAGGCAATACACTGGTCAACAGGCATGTGCTCAACTCCGATCTTATGATGTCAGCATCCACCCCGATAACGGTAATGTCTCCCGGCACACTATAACCCAGTTTTTTGAGCGACCAAGGTGACTGTGCAGGCGTAAATTGTCATTGCCACAAAACAAACCGATGGGTTTGGGCAATGCTTCCAGCCAGGGGAGCAAGGCCGTATTGCCTTCATCACAACAAAACTGTTCACTGTTGCGCGGCAGACTTTCCAGAAATCCGGCGGCGCGTGCCTGACAGTAATAGAGTTCATTGTTGCCAAAAAAAAGCGAAATTGCGCAAGCCGACCCCCTTGAAGTGTTTAGCTGCGCATACACCAACCTTGTAATCATCCGTAACCACGTGATCGATCCAATGGGGATAGTAGCGTGGAGGAAACCGCGTGGAGATATTGACGACAACAGAACCTTCAGAGCGCAACAATTCGTATTCTGACGGTGTGAGAGGCTGACAGATCACTCCATCCACTCGTTCTCGGTCTTTGTGCTGGAGCATTGCAGGAATACTGCGCTCAATCAAACGAAACCGGATGTTGCTCACCCGTCTGGAAAACTTGATGGCAGCTTCCACTATGCATCTGTAGTAGTGCACATGAAAGTCAGCAATCAACCCCAGCGACAAAATCTCGGACATGACTGTGATAAAAGACGTTGCAGCTGACATGGCAATGAAGATCGAACATGCAACCTTCCTTGCTTTTAGACACTTTAGTTGCCTGGAGGCCTGTATGGATCCTGTCAGGCCTTTGTCTGATTACGAAAAAAACCTGAATCAACCGTGGAATAAGGTTGTCACTACGGATGTGCCGGTTGTACTCCTGAAGGCTGAAACTATAGATTAAGAATCAAAAACGATGAACATCCACGAATTCCAGGCGAAAGCGCTGTTTCAGGAGTACGCCATTCCTGTACCTCAGGGCTATCCAGCCAAGACCAAAGATGAATTTGCTGCCGCGTTGGCGCGGTTGCCCGACGGCGAAATTGTCGTCAAATCGCAGATCCATGCGGGAGGGCGCGGCAAGGGTACTTTCACCGATGGCTTCAAAGGAGGAGTTAAGATTGCCGCCGACAAAAAAACAGGCCGCTGAGCTCGCAGCAAAAATGCTGGGAAACACTTTGGTGACTCACCAGACCGGCCCGGACGGTAAAGTGGTCAAGACCGTGTACTTCAGCGAACCGTGCTCCATACGCAAGGAATACTATCTGGCTATCACCTTGGATCGCGCCAGCAGCAAACCGGTGATCATTGCCTCGACTGAAGGTGGTGTGGAAATTGAAACCGTAGCTGAAGAAACGCCTGAGAAAATCACCAAGGTGCTGATTGATCCAGCCAGCGGAATTATGCCACATCACAAGCGCACAGTGGCATTTGGGTTAGGCTTCACCGAACCTGCTCACCTGAAGCAAATCGATGCATTGCTTACCGGACTCTACAATATGTTCTGGGAAAAGGACGCAGCCATGGTCGAAATCAACCCACTGGTAGTGACCGAAGAAAACAGATTTTCGCGCTGGATGCAAAAGTGGGCTTTGATTCCAATGCCCTCTATCGCCATCCGGAAATTGTGGCCCTGCGTGACCTCGACGAAGAAGATCCCAAGGAAGTTGAAGCCAGCAAGCACGGGCTTAGCTACATTGCACTGGACGGAAACATTGCCTGTCTGGTCAATGGTGCCGGGCTGGCCATGGCCACCATGGATATCATTAAGCATTTTGGAGGCAATCCCGCCAACTTCCTTGATGTTGGCGGTGGTGCCAGTGAAGCAGCCGTAACCGAAGCTTTCAAGATCATCCTCAGCGATCCCAAGGTAGAAGGTATTCTGGTCAATATTTTTGGCGGAATTATGAGCTGCGAAACTATCGCCAAGGGCGTTATTGGGGCGGCCAAGAATGTTCAAATTAACGTTCCATTGGTGGTCAGACTGGAAGGCAATCAAGTCAATGAAGGCAAAAAAACTGCTCGCAGAGAGCGGCTTGCCTATCGTGTCAGGTGACGACCTGAGCGATGCCGCTCAAAAGGTGGTGGCCTTGGTCAAGGAAAAGTCTAACTCTTAATCGCGGAGTCAAATACAATGTCAGTACTTGTTGGAAAAAACACCCGCGTCGTCGGGCAAGGAATCACCGGAAAATACGGCAGCATGCACGCACTCAAGAATATTGAGTACGGCACCAATTATGTTGCGGCGGTTACTCCCGGAAAGGGCGGACAACAATTCAATGAAAGCATTCCGGTGTTCAATACCGTGCGCGAAGCAGTGGAAAAGGAAGGTGCCAATACCAGTGTCATTTTCGTGCCGCCACCCTTTGCTGCTGATTCCATTCTGGAATCGATCGAAGCGGGGTATTGACCTGGTCATCTGTATCACGGAAGGTATTCCGGTACGCGATATGGCCTTGGTCAAGGACGCTCTGCGCAAATCCAAAACACGGTTGATCGGACCGAATTGCCCTGGCATTATGACGCCAGGTGTGTGCAATATCGGCATCATGCCTGGTTACATTGCCAAACCTGGACGAGTGGGGGTCGTGAGCCGGAGTGGTACACTGACCTATGAAGCCGTTTTTCAATTGAGCCAACTGGGACACGGTGCCAGTACTTGTATTGGTATCGGCGGCGATCCTATCAATGGGACAAGCCACACCGATGCGGTACGCTTATTCAATGAAGATCCGGAGACAGATGCCATTATCATGATCGGAGAAATCGGTGGCAGCGCTGAAGAAGAAGC
The DNA here is from genome assembly GCA_021208135.1 of Verrucomicrobiota bacterium. Lineage (GTDB taxonomy): Bacteria > Verrucomicrobiota > Verrucomicrobiia > Opitutales > Oceanipulchritudinaceae > JAJOKB01. Next base: position 20,864 of record JAJOKB010000059.1, read on the forward strand.
CGCCGCCTACATTAAACAATACGTTAAAAAGCCGGTTGCTGCCTTTATTGCAGGCACTACTGCTCCTCCGGGACGCAGGATGGCCATGCCGGAGCTATTGTCAGCGGTGGCAGCGGAACAGCTGAAGCCAAGATCGCAGCTTTGTTGGACGCTGGCATTGCAGTCTCCCCTACGCCGAGCGAAATCGCCAAAACCTTGCTGACTGTGTACAAGCCTTAAGTTTGCAGCTGGCGTTTTTGCCCCTGAGTTCGGACCCCTCCGGAATCAGGAATCCTTTCCATTGTATGCCACGGTCCGCTTGACCATCGTAGCGGGCCGTGGCATTCTGTTTGTATGGATGAACTCAATATCAAAGTCCGCAACCTGAAGGCCAACGACTTTGCCGATGTCAAGGAGGCAATGAAAGCGGCGTATTCCCGGATGGGAGGGCCCTTATGGAATCGCAGCCAATTCAACAATCTGCTCAAATTATTTCGGGATGGACAATTAGGCATAGAAGTCAACGGCAAGGTCGTTGCCGTGGCGCTGTCCATCATAGTGGATTACGATAAATTTGGCGATGCCCACACCTATCGTAAAATCACCGGTGACTACACCTTCAGCACTCACGATTCCGAAGGGGATGTTCTTTACGGGGTTGATATCTTCATTCACCCCGAATTCAGAGGCCTGAGGTTGGGCCGTCGTCTGTACGACGCGCGCAAAGAGTTGTGTGAAAACTTGAATTTACGCGCCATTATCGCAGGTGGGCGCATACCCAACTACACCAAGTTTGCCGAGGACCTGAGCCCCAAACAGTATATTGAAAAGGTTGAAACCAAAGAGATTTTTGATCCGGTTCTGAGCTTTCAACTCAGCAACGGATTTCACGTCCAAAGGGTTTTGAAAAACTATCTCACATTCGACAACGAATCGCTGGGTTACGCTACCCTGTTGCGCTGGAATAACCTGTATTATGAGGAAAAGGAAAAACTCATTAAATGCCAGACGATCTGAAGCCAGAGTGGGTCTCGTTCAATGGCAAATGCGCCCTACCTCCTCACTGGAGGCATTATTTGATCAGGCAGAGTTTTTCATTGATGCCGTCAGCGCGTACAATGCCGATTTCTTACTGTTCCCAGAGTACTTCATGGCTCCGTTGATGGCGCGGTTCAATCAATTGGATGAACCCAAAGCCATTCGCAAACTGGCCGAGTTTACAGAACCGATCTTTGACAGATTCTGCGAATTTGCAGTCAGTTACAATGTCAACATCATCACTGGCAGCATGCCTTTGGTGGAAAACGGTAAAATGTACAACGTCACTTATCTCTGCCGTCGCGATGGCACGAGCGACGAATATCGCAAAGTTCACATCACACCCAGCGAGCGCAAAAGCTATGGTTTGGTCGGCGGTGATATGGTTAGGGTGTTTGATACCGACTGCGGTAAAATTGGCATTCTGATCTGTTACGATGTCGAGTTTCCTGAATTGCCGAGACTGTTGCGCGAACAGGGTGCGGAAATTTTGTTTGTTCCATTCATGACGGACACACAAAACGGCTATAACCGCGTGCGCCTGTGTGCCCAAGCCAGGGCGGTGGAAAATGAATACTACGTGGCGATTGCCGGCAGCGTAGGCAACTTACCAAAAGTTGCCAACATGGATATTCAGTACGCGCAAAGTGCGGTTTTTTCGCCCAGTGATTTTTCCTTTCCCAACAATGCCATCGTGGCCGAAGCCACACCCAATACTGAAATGATGGTTATTGCCGATCTGAATATGGATCTGCTGAAAGAACTGCGCGCAGAGGGCAGCGTCACCAATGTAAAAGACAGGCGTTTGGATTTGTATAGCTTGCGCACGCGAAAAAAAGCGATAACAGCAAAGCAATGATATGAGCTATCCGGGTTTCAATAAAAATCTCACTGGTATTATTCAAACTGTTGATAGGGCTGTGCCTGACGATGATGCTGGGCTGTGCCCGCGAATCTGCGGTTGAGCGCGCCACCAGAGAGGGCGTTTTGTTGCTTGGCAATGGACCTGAGCCCCAAACGTTGGATCCGCATATTTCCACCGGCATCCCGGAGCTGAATATCCATATGGCCTTGTTTGAAGGGCTGGTTTCAGCCGAGCCGGGAACTCTGAACCCGGTCCCTGGTGCAGCCATGCGCTGGGATGTGAGTGCTGATGGACTGGAGTACCGATTTTTCCTGAACCAAGGTCTTAAGTGGTCCAATGGCTATCCGTTGACAGCGCAAGACTTTGCCTTTGCTTACGAGCGCATCTTGATCCAGACCTCGCTGCCGCCAATGCGTCCCCTGTTGTTTATTCTCAGCGGCGCACGCGATTTCAACCGTGGCGACCATGCAGATTTCAGCAGGGTTGGCGTCGTGGTTGAAGACCCCTACACATTGCTGCTTCGCTTGGAAAATCCAGTGCCATTTTTCCTTAATCTCTTGGCTCATCCTGCCTGGTATCCAGTTCCCAAAGAGGTCATTCTGCGACACAACGAACAACGCAGCAGAGACGGCCATTGGACCAAACCCGGCAACCATGTAAGCAATGGACCTTTTCGGCTCAAGCGATGGTTACCTAATGAGGTTATTGAGGTTGAGCGCAACCCGCACTATCGCAATGCGGATACTGTCAAACTGTCAGGGATTCGCTTTTTCCCGATCGCAGATGTCGCTGCCGAGGAGCGTGCATTTCTGGCAGGACAACTGCACATAACCAGCGCATTGCCAGCCGGAAGAGTGCCCCACCATCAGAAACGCAACCCTCAATTCCTGCGCCTGGACCCTTATCTGGGCACCTATTACATTCTACCCAACCATAACCATCCCGCACTCGCCGACCGACGCGTAAGGCAAGCGCTGAGCATGGCGTTAAACCGCAGCGACCTCACCCAACATCTGTTGCGTGCAGGACAGCGTCCGGCGTTCAGTTTTACCCCCGATACCCTACCCGATTACCAACCACCTGCGATTCTGGAAGAAAACGCCTCGCAAGCACGGGAACTGCTGGCGGCTGCTGGCTACCCGGAGGGCCGTAATTTCCCAGAGTTGACATTCATGTTCAACACCTCGGAAAGTCATAGACTGATTGCCGAATACCTGCAAGAGACATGGCGCCGCGAATTGGGCATACGCGTGCAATTGCAAAATCAGGAATGGCGAGCCTATTTGCAAAATCGAGCTTCCGGGCGATTTGAACTGGCCAGAGCAGCATGGATAGGTGACTATCAGGACGCTCACAGCTTCCTTGCCATGTGGATGACCCATAGCGGGAATAATTTCTCCGGTTGGTCAAATACGGAATTTGACTCGCTGATTGTCCAATCGGAACAAACAAGGGATTCAGTGCTGCGAACAAAACTGCTGCAACAGGCTGAATCCCTGCTTTTGGAAGAACAAGTTGTTATTCCGCTCTATTTCTATGCAACAGCCTATCTCAAACGACCCGAAGTGGTTGGACTGGAACCTTCGCTCTTGCGCTGGTATCCTTTTGCCAGCTTGTCGCTCAAAACGGAGGCTCACCCTTAGGCTCGTTGTCGGGTAATTCATCAGGCACCCAATCAGGCGCACCGTCCTCCGCAGAGGATGATCCGGCCCCACGTTCGATTTTCCACGCGGTCAGATCATTGTAATACCTGCCGTTATACTCACGCCCGCGCAAATCGAACTGTACCGTCACCGCATCACCCACTTTGTAACCATTGACCAGATCGGTCTTCTCCTTGAGCAAATCCAACTTGATATCCTGTGGAAAACGCTCGTCGGTTGTGACCACAAACTCCCGCTTGGTGAAGCCACTCGGGAATGTTTGTAGATCCATGATAGTTTTGATTTTTCCTGTAAGTTGATAACCCATGCAAACCAGTAAAACACATGGTTGTCAGCATACCATAAAAAAGTGGACCCACCCGGCAATTTGGGCTCGGCTTGGAATCCCTTTCGCTGGGGTAACTAGTACCGAGCACACCTGACCGCGGCTTTATAGGGATTCATACCCAAAAGGGATTGCAATTTGGCAAGTCGGTTTTAAGGATTAAACTATGCCCTGTAACGTATTGAATCACCCGGTTGCACGCCATTGCCTGGATCAATTGCGTGACACTAAGACAACGCCACAGCAATTCCGCCAACTGTGCCACACCGTAACAACTTTTCTGGCGGTTGAAGCCACCTCAGGATTGGAGCTGGCAGATTTCCCATTAACAACCCCCATGGAACCCACAGTCGGTAGAAAACTGGCCAGATCGTCGCGTGGTTGCCATTCTGCGGGCAGGCGTGGGCATGGTGGACAGCATTGTTCAACTACTACCTGAAGTGTCAGTGGGCTACATAGGCCTCGAGCGCGACGAAACAACCGCCGAAGCCAAATCTTATTACTGCAAATTGCCCCCTTTGAAAGGCCGTAAAGTCATATTGGTTGACCCCATGCTTGCCACGGGTGGATCAGCGATCCAGGCCATAGCCCGGTTGCAGGCGGCAGGCGCAGAGAATCTGAACTTTTTATGCATCGTAGCGGCTCCAGAGGGAGTGGCCGCCGTCGAACATGCTATCCAAACGTGCAAATCACCTGTGCCGCACTCGATAGGTGCCTGAATTCCAAAAAATACATTCTCCCGGGTCTCGGCGATTTTGGCGACAGATTGTATGGAACTGGTTGATTCAATCGCCGCCGTTGCCGTCCAACCGAGGTCTGAACCGCAGACTGCTTACAACTTGCCAACCTGACGGCCTGATGCAATTGTCTATTAGAATGAAGACAATTGCTCCCATGAAATCGCCGGCGCGGTTCATAGACGTAAAGGCTCTGGCCTCAGCCTACGCACAGCCTTTGGCGCAATTGGACAACTTCCTGGAGCAACAAATAGCTGCTTTTGAGCCCGAAGTTCGGCCCTACATTGCTGAGACATTCAAGCATAAGGGGAAGCGCTTGCGGCCTTTACTGGTACTGCTTGCCGCTGGCTGGGCTCCGGCTGCCAGCCAGAAAGCACCTGAGGATGTCATTAGGGCTTGCGCCATAGTTGAATTGGTCCACCTGGCCACCTTGGTACATGATGATATTCTGGACGAGGCAGAAATCAGACATGGGGCACAAACCTTAAACACCCAACTGGGTGCCCATCAGGCGGTCTTGACCGGCGACGCTTTGTTCGCACACGCTCTGTGCCTGGCTGCGGATTATCCGGGCACCGAAGTCTGTCGCGCAGTGGCAGCAGCGACCAGGCAAGTCTGTTCAGGTGAGATTGCACAAACGTTTGCCCGAGGCGATGCCGCAGTCTCAATTGTCAACTATCGCAGATTCATTGACCTTAAAACCGCCGAGCTATTTGCGGTCTCAGCATGGCTCGGTGCCTGGATTGCGAGCAAAAATAATACTTTGGCCAATGCTGCAGCTCAATTTGCACGCCATCTGGGCATCGCCTATCAGGTGTATGACGATATGCTGGATTTGCGCTCTCAGGAACAAAAGGCCGGCAAAACCTTGGGTACGGATTGGGCAACCGGAAAATTCACCCTGCCCTTCATTCTGCTTTGGCAGGTTATGCCAACTTCCGAGAGCCAGGCCCTGCAACAGAGATGCGTGGCCGGAAATATATCCCTGGAAGAAATGGAGCAATTCTTTCAACACTTTCAGATAGACGCCGCGGTAATGCAGTGGTTTGAAGCAGAACTGACGGCGGCTCAGCACAGCCTGGAACCCCATGCTGACACTGCAGCAGGATCTTTGCTACCTGAACTGGTTACTTTCATTCGTTCCGCCATGCAACGATTGCTGCCTGGATATCATGGTTGAAATCCCTAACTCCAGCAATCAACCCACCGAACTTGCCGAAATATGGCTTGAGCCACTCGACGCATTCATAGCCTTTCTTGAACTGGAAAAGGGCAGTTCAAAACACACCGTCCAAGGTTACGAAACGGATTTGGTTCAGTGCGCACGCCACCAGCAAAATAAGAAAGTTTGCGCCGGTTGGCATGACATCCAGAGCCATCACGTGGCTGATTGGCTGCAATCTCTCTCGGAAGCTGAATACTCCGTGGCCAGCCTGGCCCGCAAACTGAGTGCGGCTAAAGCAATGGCCGCTTTTCTGATCAAAGACCGGCGTCGATCCGATGATTTCTCCGAATTGCTGAGCGCCCCCAAGTTCTACGCCACGTACCAGGGGTACTATCAAGTATACAGGTGCTGGCTCTTCTGAACGCTCCCAGCGCAGAATCCGCCCAAGGACAAAGGGACCGTGCTATTCTCGAACTGATGTACAGCAGCGGACTCCGCGTCAGCGAACTGTGCGCTCTCACTTTGCAACACCTTAACCTCGATGAGCAGTTTGTGCGTGTAGTGGCCGGCAAGAGGAACAAGGATCGCCTCGTTCCAATCGGCTCTCAAGCCGTACAGGCCCTCAAAACTTACTTGGTACGATCACGACCCCAATGGATCAAAAACCATACCGGCAGCACCGTTTTCCTTAGCCAAAGAGGTAGGCCCTTATCCCGCAAGACAGTATGGTACTGGATTCAACATTATGCGCGTATCGCTGGTGTGACTGTTAACGTGACCCCGCATCAATTACGCCATTCGTTTGCCACTCACCTTTTGGAAAACGGCGCGGATCTACGTATCATTCAAGAGTTGCTGGGACATTCAGACATTGGCACTACCCAAATTTACACCAAAGTGGATTCCAAACGTCTGAGCGATGGTCACTCGCAGTTTCACCCTCGCACCGGCAATGCAGATCTTGACTCACTTTTGGAAAGCTAGCTCCCCAATGCAGCACGAACCAGAAGTCAATTTTTGCGTAAAAAAGTTTTGCACAATCTGCTTAGAATTGACCGCATAAGCACTGTATGCCTGACTTACAAGTGTGGATGTCATTGACAGTACATTGAGCCCAGCTGCACAAATGGAGCTTTGGGGTGTTTTAATCTGCAAGGCGATATTAGCGAAAACACCTTGGCCAACAAGCTTGTAGATGCCGACATCAAGACAAGACAATCCAAGCTAAATATCGTTCTGGATTTTTCCGAAGCACTCAGCCTGGATAAGAGCGCGATTCAAAATATGATAGTGCTTGCGCGGGTACTTCACCGCAAAAGGGGCAAACTTATCCTGGCCGGGATGCCTGCGCATATTGAATTTGCCGTGAAAGCTGCCAACCTGCACACACTCATCCCGCTGTTTGAAAATACAGACAGCGCCAGAGCCTATCTGACAGCCGTTTGAATTGACGAGTTAGATAGAATTAAAGCGTCGGTTCCAATCGTACTCACGGTCAGTCACGACTGACTCCATATTGCGCGTGCGGCGCTCCAGGGAATCAAACTTGCGCTGAATGCGGCGCAGTGATGCCGAACGGTCGCAGTAATAATCAGAGTAAAGGTCTTCATCCAAACCGTGACTACTTTGAAACACCGGTTCGGGCCGCATAAAAATTGCTGCTCCGATGTACAGCAGAAGTACAGGCCAAAATCCGGTAAAGATGAGCGCAACCACTGCAATGACGCGGAGCCAGAAAACACTGATGGCGGCATAATTTGCCAAACCCCGGCATACGCCGAAGAATATGCCATCACGGGAACGATAGAGTTTACGGGAATAAGAGGACATGATTAAAGATTGTTGGATTTGTTGGAATGGGCACTGCGGCGATCAGCAGTGATGGTTTCAAGGGCTTCGATTCTTCGCTCCAGACGCTCGAGACCGTCGTGGATCGTGTGCAAAATCTGCATTTCTTCTGAACTGGCCAGATTCTTGGTCTTGCGGTCGCCACCTTTGATGATCTTCGCTAGAATGATAATGGTAATGCAAAGGATAGCAGGCCAACAACGACCCCGACCACGAATACAGGTACAATCAGCTCTTCCATGACAGTTTAGGCACGCTCTTTATTCATGCGCTCTTTGAGTTGCTTGAGTTCATCTTCAATCACATCATCTTTTTCAAGCTTGGCAAACTCTTCTTCGAGCGAGCTTTTATTCTTGTGATTGACCAGATCTGCATCGGCTTCCATCCGATCGATTCTGGATTCAAAGCTTTCAAACCTGGTGAACGCGTCAGCATGGTCGGCTTTGCGGATCTTTTGCTGAGCATCCAGTCGTCTGGAGGCATGAATGTGGCGCTGCACCAAAATCCGATGCTTGTTGCGTGCGGCGACAAGCTTGTCCTCAAGCTGACGTATATCGTCCTGGTATTGGGCGATCAATTCATCAAAATGAGTGAATTCTTTCTCGCGGTGGCCCAGCTCGGTCAGCAAAGCATGTTTTTCTTGCAGCGCTTCGCGAGCCAGATCGTCCCTGCCTTTGTCGAGTGCCAATCGGGCCTTGCGCTCCCAACCATCTGCTCTGGAGCGCAATTCGTCCACCGCGCGCCCCACTCTGGCCTTGCCAGCCATAGCGCCTGCACAACTAGCCTTGATCTCCACCAGGGTATCTTCCATTTCCTGGATCATTAACTTGATCAATTTTTCAGGATCTTCGGCCTTATCCAACATGCTGTTGAGGTTGGAATTGATAATGTCGCGGAATCTTGAGAATATGCCCATATATTGCCTTTAGTTGAATTGAATGAATGTTTGCCAGTGCTTAATGCAGCACGTGTGCCAGAAAAACAAAAGGCTTCGCAAGTATTTATTAATCAACAACTTAATTAATTTAATTTTTCTATTGCTTTGATTAACCAAAATCAGCAGTGTAATAAATACCAATTTTTGGCTTTTTTTAACCAAGCAAGAACGCATTTATGGCCACACGTAATTCGGATTCCTCCAGGCGCAAGTACGACTACAGTGCCACCCAGCGGCAGCAGACGGAACCCATAGGACAATCCGAAGCCTTTTTAGAGTTTCAGAGCCGCCTATCACAAGTGGCGAAGGTGGACCGTCCGGTACTTATCGTAGGCGAGCGAGGCAGTGGTAAGGAGCTTGCCATAGCCAGGTTGCATTATCTCTCACAGCGCTGGCAAGGTCCATTGGTGGCTCTGAACTGCGCGGCATTATCGCCATCCGTACTCGAATCAGAGCTATTTGGTCATGAAGCAGGGCATTTACCGGAGCCACCAAAAAACGGGAGGGACGCTTCGAAGCTGCCGAGGGCGGCACCTTGTTTCTGGATGAAATCGGCTTAATCCCGATGGAAGTACAGGAAAAAATACTACGCGCGGTTGAATACCGTCAATTTGAGCGGGTCGGGAGCAGTGACCCGATTCAGGTGGATGTGCGCATCATAGGCGCAACCAATGCCGACCTGCCAAAGCTGGCAGCGCAAGGTAAATTCAAACGTGATTTGCTGGATCGCCTAAGCTTTGAAGTATTATTTGTGCCCGCACTCCGCGATCGGCAGGAAGACATTTCACTGCTGGCACAACATTTTGCTGCGAGAATGGCGGCCGAATTAGGGCGAAGCGGCATTCCCGAGTTCAGTCCGGTTGCCATGAGAGCCCTGGAGAACCATCCTTGGCCGGGCAATATCCGCGAGCTGAAAAATGTAGTCGAACGCGCAGTTTACCGCAGTGAGAGCAACAAAATAAGCGAGGTCGACTTTAACCCATTCGCCACCCCCTACTCCAGCAACCTTACAGATCAGGCGCTGTCAGGTGAAGAAGAACCGGCAGGGGCGGCGCAACACCCTGGCGAGCAAGTGAGGCCCTCAGCACCCATGCAAATACTGCGCAACGGCATAAATTTCCAGGACGCAATCAGCAGCTATGAGTTGAGTTTGCTCAAGGAGGCACTGCGGGCCTGTAAATTCCATCAAGGTCAAGCTGCGGAAATACTGGGACTTAGCTACCACCAGTTTCGCGGACTGTACCGCAAATATCGGGCCGAGCTCGACGCCGATTCAATTTCCGCTGGCAAGACATGAACGGTTGATCATAGTAGCAGATAAGATGAATACCGAAGATACGGTTTGGAAGCAGTTAAGAAAAGAGGCGCAACAAGCGGCAGACAACGAGCCTGTGTTGCGCGAACTCATCGAAACCAGTATTTTAAACTGCGCCTCCCTGGAAGAATCGCTGGCGCACAGAGTATCCCGCAAACTTGGCCATCTGGCCATTTCCGAACCGTATTTGCACGATTTGTTCATTGAAACATTCATGTCCGAACCACAGATCGGCGTACAGGTTCGCAGGGATATTATTGCAGTGGATCAACGCGATCCAGCCAGCCAAGGATTTTTGTCACCCGTTCTATACTTCAAAGGTTTTTTGGCACTTACGGCATACCGCATTGCGCACGCTCTTTGGCAAAAGGGTCGTCGGGAAATTGCACTCTATTTACAACACGTTATTTCCCAGGTTTTCGCAGTGGATATACACCCGGCAGCAAAAAATTGGCAGTGGTATCCTGCTGGATCATGCAACCGGAATCGTGATTGGCGAGACAGCGGTAGTCGAGGATGATGTCTCCATCCTGCATGAGGTCACTCTCGGTGGAACAGGCAAGGATCGCGGCGACCGCCACCCGAAAGTGCGCAGGGGCGTGTTGTTAAGTGCCGGATGCAAGGTGCTGGGTAATGTTGAAATTGGACAATGCGCCAAAGTCGCAGCTGGCAGTGTTGTACTCAGTAACGTACCTGCTTTTGCCACCGTGGCAGGCATACCGGCAAAAATTGTCCGACGCGCAGAGGAATCAACACCCGCAGAGTGTATGGACCATCAATTGTAAGCAAAAAAAAAGCCAAGGCTTGCGGCCTTGGCTTAAAAAAACTTTCGCTGAAACGACGGTTCTCAACCACCGATCTGATAACGGGCGAAGCGGCGAACAACAATATTTTCACCCAATTTGGCTATAGCCGATTTCACTAAATCAGCGATAGTGATATCCGGATTCTTGACGAAGGGCTGCTCCAAAAGCACTACCTGCTGGTAGATCTTTTCCAACTTGCCGTCTACAATTTTCTGCACGATTGCATCAGGTTTGCCCACTACGGCAGCGGCGGCGATCTCACGCTCCTTGGCAATCAAGGCAGGATCCACTTCCTCACGAGTGACACAGGCTGGATTTGCGGCAGCGATGTGCATTGCGATATCGCGCACCATGACTTGAAGTCGTCGGTCTTGGCAACGAAATCGGTCTCGCAGTTGACCTCAATCAACACACCGACCTTACCGCCCATGTGGATGTAGGATTCGACCAAACCGTCTCCGGCATTACGGTCGGATTTTTTTCGCTGCACTGGCGATGCCCTTTTTGCGCAGGATGGTAATAGCCTCATCTTCGTTGCCATTGGCTTCGATCAAGGCTTTTTTGCAATCGACCAAACCGGCACCAGTTTTGGCGCGCAGGTCAGCCACCATTTTTGCTGTAATATCGCTCATAAAATTAAATCAGAGTTAGCGTGTTGAATCGTCGTCATCACTGCTGTAAGACTCAGGAACGGTGTCGTCCGTTTGTTCACCCCGGCGAGGGCGGAAACCGGCAACTTGTTCTTCTTTCACTTCGGGCACATTGACCGCTTGCACTGAACGTGGTTGAATGGGATCCACAACCGTACGACGGGCTAACCCGGCCTGCATGGCATCCAACAAAGTTTCCACCACAATACGGATAGACTTAATGGAATCATCATTGCCCGGAATCGGGTAATCGATCAATGAAGGGTCGCTATTGGTATCCACCAAAGCGACAACTGGAATGCCAAGGCGGCGGGCTTCGGCAACTGCGATCTGCTCGTTCTTGGTATCAATGACAAACAAGGCACCTGGTTTGCCGTCGAGATCCATGATGCCCTCAAAATTGCGCTGCATACGTGCCATTTCGCGACGGATGGCGGAAGCTTCTTTCTTGTGGGTCTTCGCCAGCACTCCATCAGCATCCATTTTGAGGTACTTGCGGTACTTTTCGATGGAGCGCTTGATGGTAACGAAATTGGTCAAAGTACCACCGAGCCAGCGACCGGCGGCAAAAGGCATGTTAGCGGCTGCAGCAGCTTCGCGGACAATTTCCTGAGCTTGCTTTTTAGTTCCTACCAGCAGCACTACTTTGCCGCTTGCCACGATGTCTTCAACGAATGCGCAAGCCTTTTCGAGGCAGTTGTAGGTTTTCTCGAGATCGATAACGCTGATACCATTGCGGCTGGCATAGACGAATTTCTTCGATTTCGGATTGAAACGGCGTTGCTGGTGACCGATGTGAACGCCTGAATCGAGCAGATCTTTTAATGTAATGTTCATGATGTTTTGTTGACCCTTTGATGGGCAAACCGGCAGCGGGCCGGCTTTCTAACTAAGGTTAAGGTTACGAATTGTGGAAAAAGTGAAGAAAACAACGCACACGGATAGGTTTGGCAAGCGCAATCACTGGTAAACCCTGATAAAATTCAATATTGGCGGTAATTGCAGAGGTGACAGGCACCGCGGAATTCGCCTATGACGGGAATCGGGGAATGCCTGCAGACGCGCATCCTGTGGCGATCGGGTATCAGTCGACGGCAGGCTAATCTGAATTTTGCGGATCCTGACACTCCCCGCAAATACCAAAATTCACCACATGAGACAATTGTTGAAAGCCGAGTTTACGGGCCTGAGCTTCCAGTTGGCAGGCGACATGGGCATCCAGCGGTACCGCCCGGCAACAGGTGCGGCAAATGATGTGGTGCTGATGCTCACCCGGCTGGGAACGCTCAAAAACCTGAACACCGTCCTCCAGCAAAAGCCGCTGTAAAAAGCCGGCCTGCTGGAGGCGTTCAAGGTTGCGGTACACGGTTACCAGTTCATTGGCCTGAAAACCGCCCAACTGACGTACTTCTTCAGCCTTCAATGGACGGGAGCTGGATGAAAAAACCTCCAGCACAGAGCGCAGAGGACGAGTGATACGCATTCCCTGAATGCGCATCTCCTGAGTACAATGGCTTAACCAATCCTGGGTGTTAGTAGACATCCTTCTGATAGCGGCGGTCTTTCTGCAGTTGTTGTACCGCAGCTTCCGCAGCTTCAGAAGACATTCCACCTTCCTGCACGTAAATGTCAATCAGTGCCTTGTGCACGTCTTTGGCCATTCTACTGGCATCGCCACACACATAGAAGCAAGCGCCTTCCTGGAGCCAGGCGTACAACTGCTTAGCTTGCTCCAGCATGCGGTGCTGTACATAGACCTTTTGCTCAGTATCACGGGAAAATGCCACATCCAAGCGGTTTAAAGCGCCGCTGTTGAGGTAGTCCTGCCATTCCAGTTGATAGAGAAAATCGTACTGAAAACGCTGGTCGCCAAAAAACAGCCAATTCTTGCCTTTGGCACCAGTCGCCACCCGCTCTTCGATGAAGGCGCGGAAAGGGGCAATGCCGGTACCGGGCCCCACCATGATTATGGGTGTATCAGGGTCTGCTGGCAGCGCAAAGTTACGGTTTTCATGAATATACACGGGGACAGTGTCGCCGGTTTGAACCAAATCAGCTAAATACGAGGAGCAAACCCCCTTGCGCTCCTTGTTGTGGGCGTTGTAACGAACGACCCCAACGGTCAGATGAACCTCATCCGGATGTGCTTTGAGACTCGAAGCAATGGAGTATAGTCTGGGTGGCAATTTGCGCAGCAAACCAAGGAATTGATCCGTGCTCAGATTGTCGGCGGGCGGAAAGTCGAGAAACAGATCACGGATTTCGCGCCCATAAATATACTCCTGCAGTTTGGCGGCATTATCATCCTGTAGCAAGCGTTCCAATTGCTTGTTTTTGGCAAATGGAGCGTACTTGCCCAGCAAATGTTTGCTGAGACCCGTGACATCATAATCACGGGTAAGCAGTTCTTGCAGGGAGTCGAAACGGCCATCCTGTTCAAAGATTTCATCACCGCGAAAACCTGCCAGGCGCAACATGTCATCCACCACCTGAGGACAATTGACCGGAACGACACCAAGCGCGTCACCCGGTTTGTAGTACAAACCAGAGCCTGCCAGGTCCAACTCAACGTGAATGGTTTCCTTGAGTGAACCCTGACCATTGAGCAAAATCCTCTGCTTTAGCTTTGCCGGAAAGGGATTTTTCTTATTCCAGATTCCGCTGTCATGGCCGAAACCTGATTGTGGGTCGGGCACCAGAGTTACTGCCGCTGCAGTGCCGGCGGCAGCAGTGGTAGCCACCTTGCCAGCTCCTGTCAACTCAACCAGCCGAGGCAACACAACTTGCCACCACTCCTCAAAAGGAGGATCGAAGTCGACGTCAGCATCGACCTGTCGGCAAAGCGGGTGGCGCCTAAATCAGCCAGCCGTTGATCAAAATCCTTACCGCACTTGCAGAAGTCGGCATAGCTGGTGTCTCCCAGGGCAAATACGCTGAAGCGGGTTTTCTCAAGCTTTGGCGCGGAATCACCCATGATCCAGTCATAGAAGGCCTGCGCACGCTGTGGCGGTTCACCCTCGCCCCAGGTACTGACAATAACCAAAAGATTTTCTTCCTTGGCCAACTTGTCCTGATCATAGTCGCCCATATCGACAACATTCACAGCAAAGCCGGCTGCGGCTGCGGCTGTTTTTGCTTTGGCAGCGCAAATTTCAGAATTGCCGGATTCAGTTCCCACCAAAATGGTGAGCGGAATGGTTGCGGCCGTTGGGGCATGGCCCACAGCCACTGGGGCTGCACCAACTCCATTGCCAGCGGCGGTGCCCATACTGATTGCAGCGAAAAAGCCGCTTAACCAGGATGCCTGTGAGGCATTCAAGCTGGGAAGCAAAGCTTGCAGGGCGACTTTCTGCTGATGACTGAACGGTGCGTTTTCGGGCAAACCCGAGGGTGGATTATTATTCATGTTCAACTGATCTCTTGCAAATTTTTGTCGTAGGCGAAAACCGGACGAACAGTTTCCGGAGTACTGATGGGAGCGACGCGATAGAAGGCAGCCACAGACTTGTCCCAATCCTCGAGAATGGTTTGCGCCAAAGGACTCCCGGTTAGACGGAAATGTAAACCGATCAACTTTTGTAGCGCCAAGGTTTCAGCGCTGTCATCCAAACGACCCAACGCGACCATTTCAGGATTCAGGCGCTTCGGCAAATTGTCAGCGGGATCGTACACAAAGGCGATCCCTCCACTCATGCCAGCACCAAAATTACGTCCGGTCGAGCCCAGGCACACAACTGTACCACGGGTCATATACTCACAACCGTGATCGCCGACGCCTTCAACGACAGCGGTGGCACCGGAATTGCGCACTGCAAAACGCTCACCGGCCTGACCTGCGGCAAACAAATAACCACCGGTTGCTCCATACAGACAGGTATTGCCGATCAGCACGTTTTCGCACCACTTGAATGGAGCGTCAGGCCGCGGGCGAATGACAATTTCCCCGCCATTCATTCCCTTCCCGACATAGTCGTTGGCGTCCCCGATCAGGCGCATGCGAATACCTTGAACCAGGAAAGTGCCGAGCCCCTGTCCACAGTTACCTTGCAAATTCAGGGAGATGGTTCCGGGCTTCAATCCGTTGTTGCCGTGCAAGTAAGCAACCTCACCAGAGATATGGGTACCCACATTGCGATTCACGTTAGTGACTTTGTATGAGCCGGAGAAAGCAGGCTCCTTGCGCACAATGGTCTGCTTGGCCTCCTGAAGAATGGTGTCATCGAGCGAGCCCTCATTGCCAAACCGATCGTTGCGCGGGCGCGTGTGAATGCGTGGCTGCTCCCATGTGGAATCCACTGCATGGAGGATGCGGGAGAGATCCAATTTAAGGGTCTTGGGATTGCGAGGATCGTGCAGAGCCTCAAGAAAATCGGTGCGACCGATCAGTTCATCCATGGTGCGGAAGCCCATCTTGCTCATCAGGATACGGACATCCTGAGCCACAGCATCAAAGTACTGTATGATGAATTCCGGCTTGCCACGGAACTTTGCGCGCAAATCGTCGCGCTGGGTGGCCACCCCAACCGGACAATTGTTGGTGTGGCAAATGCGGAACATGGCACAACCACCGGCTATTAATGCCGAAGTTCCAAAGTTATACTCTTCTGCACCCAACAAAGCCGCGATCACTATATCACGTCCGGTTTTCATACCACCATCAGTGCGCAGGGTCACTCGCGAGCGCAGCCCATTGAGCATTAAGACCTGGTGGGCCTCAGACAGACCAATTTCCCATGCCGAGCCTGCATTTTTGATCGACGATAGAGGCGAGGCACCAGTTCCGCCTCGTGACCTGAAACAAGAATGACGTCAGCATAAGCTTTGGCAACACCGGCAGCAATAGTACCGACACCAGAGCTGGAAACCAGCTTGACACAAACTTCGCCCGCGGATTGACCTCCTTCAGATCGAAGATCAACTGCGCCAAATCTTCAATGGAATAGATATCGTGATGCGGAGGTGGAGAAATCAGCGTCACACCCGGCACACTGTAACGCAGACGCGCGATCAAAGGACTGACTTTAGTCCCGGGAAGCTGCCCGCCTTCTCCGGGCTTGGCGCCTTGGGATACTTTAATCTCAATTTCTTTGGCATTGGCCAGATATTCAGCGGTGACCCCAAAGCGTCCGGAAGCTACCTGTTTGATAGCGCTGTTGGCATTATCTCCGTTCTCATAGGGACGATAACGTACCGGATCCTCGCCTCCTTCGCCGGAATTTGATTTGCCACCAATACGATTCATGGCGATGGCAAGCGCTTCATGCATTTCTGGTGAAAGCGCTCCCAAGGACATACCGGCTGTCGTAAATCTGCGCCGAATTTCTTCGACAGGCTCAACCTCAGACAGCGGGATGCTCTTGCCGGAGGTCAGCTTGAGGCGCAGCAAATCTTTGATGGAAACCGGTTGGTGTACATTACTAGCCTCACGATAAGCTGCAAACTCGCTGAATTCCCCACCCTTGCGCAGGAATAAATTCATCCCGGAAACGACCTTGGCGTTCCAGCCATGGAACTCACCGCCCTTTTTATTAACGGCATAGTAACCTTCATTCCAAAGCTCAGGTTGACTGTCTTGCGGAAATGCTTCCGCGTGGCGACGCAGAGTTTCAATGGCGATGTCTTCATAGCCAATACCACCAATAGGACAGCTGGCACCGGCAAAATTCTCGTCCACGACAACACGCGCAATGCCGACAGCTTCGAAGATCTTGGCCCCCTGATAGCTGAACATGGCGCTAATTCCCATTTTGGACATGATTTTCAACAGTCCGGCATTGATCGCAGCACGATAATTGTTGAAAGCCGTTTCCACATCCAAAGGCTGTTTGCCAGTTCTTCCGAACCGGAGTCTACGACAATTTTACGCACAATATTTAATGCCAACCTGGGATACACAGCATTGGCCCCAAAACCAATCAAGCAGGCGATTTGATGAACATCGCGCGCTTCCGCCGTATCCACCAGGATGTCGCACTCCATGCGTTTGCCAAGTTGTACCAATTCGCTGTGCACCGCCCCCGTAGCCAACAAGGCTGGAATGGCTGCACGCGCCGAGTTCACACGCGTGTCGCTGAGCACAACCAACTTCAGTGAACGCTTTTTCAAAACCTGCCTGACCTCATCGCGCAAGCGCACCAAAGCTGCTTCCAGACCAGCCGGGCCGGATTCAACCTCAAAGGTGGTGTCGAGTGTAAGAATGTTGTCCTTCAGAAACGGAATTTGCAACACCGCCTCAAATTCGGCATCCAGCAACAATGGTGATTCGAGCGCTAAAAAGTCGTGCGACTGAACCAGACCTGAAAATATCCCCAAACGCCCTCCCAATGCCATTTTAAGAGACATCACGGTGCGTTCGCGCAAGGAATCGATGGCTGGGTTTGTCACCTGTGCGAACAATTGCTTAAAGTAGGTGTACAGCAACCGGGGACGCCGGGACAAAATAGCCAGGGGCGTGTCATCGCCCATACTGCCAACGCCCTCCTTACCGGTCTCAAGCATGGGTTGGATCACCATGGATTCTTCGTCCAAATCGTAACCATGGGCCACGCGCAAGTGCGTGATCAATTGTTCGTCAACGGTGTAGCCAGTGGCTGCCAGAGGGCCACGAACAAACTTGCTAAGATCATGAATGTGCTTGTCACACCAACTGGAATAGTCGGCCACCGCAGCCATGCTGCGCTTAACCTCATCATCTTCGAGCAGCTTGTGTTCCTCCATGTCGATCAACAACATTTTGCCAGGCCCAAGGCGTCCGCTGCGAACAACACTGTCCTCAATTTGAGGGATCAAGCCTACCTCAGATGCGAGCACTACGGTTCCGTCGCTGTACACCTTGTACCTTGCCGGACGCAGGCCGTTGCGATCAAGAGAAGCTCCCACAAATCGGCCATCGCTGAAAACAATGGCAGCGGGGCCATCCCAGGGCTCCATCATAACTGCGTGATGCTTGTAGAAATCGCGCACGGACTTGTCCATGTGCCGGTCTTCCTCCCAGGCTGGAGGCATCATAATGGCAACGCCTTGAGCGACGGGACGCCCAGCAACTGTCATAATCTGCAAACAGTTGTCAAAACTGGCTGAATCCGACATATCTTCCTGAATAATAGGCCGCACGTCTTCGTAGCGATCGCCCCAAATACCGTGATGCTTTGAAAACTCGCGCGCCCGCATACTGTTGCGATTACCGCGGATGGTGTTGATCTCTCCATTGTGTGCGAGCATCCGGAACGGCTGGGCCCGCATCCAGTCAGGGAATGTGTTGGTGGCAAAGCGTTGATGAAAAATGGCAAAGGAGGTCTGATACAGCGGCGAACGCAGATCAGCAAAAAACTTACGCACCTGGGGCGAATTCAACAAGCCCTTGTAGGTGATCACTTTGCTTGACAAGCTGACGATGTAAAAACCCATCCAATTGAGCGGCCTTAGCCAAACGCAGTGCTCTTTTTTGCACTAAAAAACAATCGGCGTTCAAACTCCTCCGCAGCAACATCAGCAGGACGACCAATCATGCCCTGAACAATGTAGGGCCGGGTACTTTCAGCCTTGCGACCTAAACAGGAATTATCGACAGGCACCTTGCGCCAGGCAATGAAATCAAGCCCTTCCGCCTTCACAGCATCCTGCACCGCCTTTTTTTCCGGAGGCGTGCTTGTCCTTGCCAATTTTTGGCATAAAAACCATGGCAACACCCAAGTCGCCGCGAGCGGGTACTTTCTTTCCGCGTTCCTGTAGGTCTGCGGCAAGCAATTCATAGGGGATTTCAGTCATGACCCCTGCACCGTCGCCAGTCACTGCATCGGCGTCGATAGCGCCTCTGTGCGCCAGATTTTTCAACGCAGTCAACGCACCATCAAAATGGCACGGCTGCGCTGGCCATACATATTGGCAATAAATCCAACGCCGCAGGCATCATGCTCCTGCGCCGGATCGTACAAACCTTGAATCGACGGGTAAACTCCCCCGCCGTTGGATAGAGACTTGGTGGCGGACATAAAGAGTTAAACAGGTACGAACCCAGACCTGCTTTGCAAGCGTGTTTTGCGACAGTTGTTGCAATAAGTTGCGATAACCTTGCCGGAACGGCACCGGAAAGCGGCTGCGCGTGCAGACTTAGTCCCAAGTGCGCGCACTGGATAAACCTGACAAAAGAATCTCTTTGGCATTTTTCAGAGGTTCATCGGTCAAATCAGGAGTGAAGCCAAAAAGTTCTTCAAATTTGGCTTTGTCCATATTCGGCAAATGTCGCTCTTGCAACCGCAAGCGAACGCGATCCTGTTGCGCCTGCTCAACAACAACATCAGGTACAATGCCCTCCTGATCGATGGATCTGCCGCTGGCCAAGCGGTAGCGCGCGGTAGTTTGCCGGATAGCGCCACCGCTGCGGAAGGCAAATACACTTTGTATGCTTCCCTTGCCATGCGTGGTGGTGCCGACAACGACCGCACGTTCTGCCTCCTGCAAAGCGCCGGCAACAATTTCCGAGCCACTGGCCGAACCCTCATTCACCAGCAATACCAAAGGCAGTTCGATGTCAGGCGAGCTTAAAGTGTTGATGAATTCGCGCCTGTTGCTCTCATCCCTCCCGGAAGTATAGACAATCAGTGCGCCCCGATGAAGAAATAAACCGGCTACGTCTTTGGAGGCTGTGAGCAACCCGCCCGGATTGCCGCGCAAATCCAGGATCAAGGCTTGCATACCCATGCCTCTGAGCGTGGCCAGCGCCAGCTCCATTTCATGCACAGTGCGTTCACCGAACTGCCGCAAGCGCAGATAGCCAATGCGGTCATCCAACATTTGCAGGCCCTCGACGCTGGGAGTGCGCACAGCAGCACGCTGCAAGGTAAAATCGATAGGATCAGCTACACCCTCACGCCGGACCGCTATGTCAACCTCCGTACCAGCAACACCACGCAAGTGCCCCGACAATTGAACCACCGACCACGATGAACTGTCCTGATCCTCGACCCTGACAATGTGATCACCCGGCAACAAACCGGCTCTGTGCGCAGGTCCGCCCTGAAAAACAGTCATAATGAGCACGCGGGAGCCGACCTGTTCAATTTCAACGCCAATGCCCACAAAGCGCTGTTGAGTGGATTCCTCAAAACGCGTCAGCTCCTCCGGAGCCAGAAACTGCGAGTAGCTATCCAGACTGCTCATCATTCCGCGAACGGCGGCATCTGCCAAGCGGTCAAAATCAGCCCGCTCAGCGTCAATGTAATATTTGTTGACCAAGCGCATAACAGTGCCCACGCGCTGCATGGCCTGCCAATACGGCGAGCACATGAACCATGCAACCATGGCGACCCCGAGGAGCATAACCAACACAGGCGGTAAAAGACGCTTGCTCATGTAAAGCACGGTGCAGGATCCTGCACGAATGCAAGCCAG
Organism: Verrucomicrobiota bacterium; assembly: GCA_021208135.1. GTDB lineage: Bacteria > Verrucomicrobiota > Verrucomicrobiia > Opitutales > Oceanipulchritudinaceae > JAJOKB01. Next base: position 41,583 of record JAJOKB010000059.1, read on the forward strand.
CCAACTGATAACTTATTTGTGCGATCGCGTGTCAGGAGACGGCATAATGCCCTACGACATATTCATCCGGCACGTGCTGTACGCGCCGGAAATGGGCTACTATACCCGGCCATCAGAACGCGTCGGCAGGAAATCCAATACGGACTTTTACACCGCACGCTCACTCGGACGGGTATTCAGAAACCTGGTTGTGGATGCTTGCACCCATTTGCTGGATGAGGATCCGGGGCACTATCATTTTGTAGAGATCGGTGCGGAACCTGCCCAGCCATTGATTGCCTCGGGAGACCCGCATCCATTTGCATCCGTCAGGACACTCCGCGTTGGCGAACCACTGACACTGTCAGGCCCATTGGTGGTCTTCTCCAATGAATTGTTTGATGCGCAACCCTTTCGACGCTTTAAAGTGGTTAATGGGCGCTGGCGGGAACGGGGCGTACGCATCAGCACTGAGGGAATTTCCGAGGAACTGCTGCCTGAAGGCGGCGCTTTGCCCCCCACTGCCTGCTTCAGCCCCGGAGGGCTACGAACTGGACACTCCTACCGGAGCCATGCAACTCATGCATCACCTAGCCTCGCAGGAGTGGCAGGGACTGATGGTGGCTTTTGATTACGGCCTGGATTGGCAAACGCTGATCAGTGAGCGCCCGCAGGGCACGGCCCGCACTTACCGCAACCACCAGCTGGGCTCAGATCTGCTTGCCCATCCTGGAGAAACCGACATCACCTGTCACGTCTGTTGGGATTGGCTACAAGACGTACTCAGGTTGAACCAATTCAACCCTATTGAGCTGGAGCGGCAGGAGTCCTTTTTCATGCGCCACGCACACACGGCAGTTGCTGCAATTTTAAGCAGTAATCCCGGTGGAGGCTTCAATGCCGACGTGCAGACACTGAAAGAACTGTTGCACCCCGAAAATATGGGTTCCAAGTTTCAGGTTCTGCACGCCAGACGGGCCAGCAAACCCTGAGCCCGAGCACAGGGTCAGGCACAGGAAAGGACAATCCTGCTTGCGCTCAATGCGCAGCGCAGGTGGCGCAATTGTTTATCTGGCGAAAGAAGTCGTTGCCCTTGTCATCAACAAGGATGAAGGCTGGGAAGTCTTCCACCTCAATTTTCCATATGGCTTCCATACCCAATTCCGGATACTCAAGCAGTTCAACCTTTTTGATATTGTCCTGAGCAAGGATGGCCGCAGGCCCGCCAATCGACCCAAGGTAAAAACCGCCATGTTTTTTGCAGGCATCTGTGACCGCCTGACTGCGATTGCCCTTGGCCAACATGATCATGGAACCCCCTTTGGCTTGAAACAGGTCAACGTAGGAATCCATACGCCCAGCGGTGGTTGGACCAAAGGAACCCGATGGCATTCCCTGAGGAGTCTTGGCTGGACCCGCATAATACACCGGATGGTTTTTAAAGTAATCGGGCAACTCCTTGCCAGCGTCCACCAGTTCTTTCAGCTTGGCGTGGGCAATATCTCTGGCTACGACAATTGTCCCGGTGAGTGAAAGCTGAGTGGTAATCGGGTACTTGCTCAACTGAGCGAGTATGTCCTTCATGGGCTTGTTCAGATCCACCTTTACCGCGCCTGTACGGGTTTGCGCCCGATATTTCTCAGGAATAAACCGTTTCGGATCCGACTCCAGTTTTTCAATCCAAATACCGTCCTTGTTGATTTTCGCCTTGGCGTTGCGGTCTGCAGAGCACGAGACACCCATACCGACCGGGCAGGAGGCACCGTGCCGTGGCAAACGGATAACCCTTACATCCAATGCGAAGTGCTTACCACCGAATTGGGCTCCGATTCCTGTCTCCTGGGCGGCCTTAAGCAGGCGTTGTTCCAGTTCAGTGTCGCGAAAGGCCTGGCCATGCTCATTGCCTTCCGTAGGCAGACCATCCAGATACTTCGCTGAGGCCAGCTTCACCGTTTTCAAACATGTTTCAGCGGATGTACCCCCAATGACAAAAAGCCAGGTGGTACGGAGGGCAAGCAGCCGTACCAAGGCTCTTCATCTTTTCCACCAAATAGTTAAACAGACTGGTAGGATTGAGTAGCGCTTTGGTTTCCTGAAACAGGAAAGTTTTATTGGCCGAACCACCGCCCTTGGCTACAAACAGAAATTCATATTCCATACCATCCGCGGCATAGATGTCGATTTGCGCGGGAAGGTTGGTACCACTGTTGACCTCCTTGTACATGTCCAGAGGTACAGTTTGCGAATAGCGCAAATTCTCCTCGGTGTAGGTCTTGTAAATCCCCTTGGACAAGGCTTCTTCATCATGTCCACCAGTCCACACCTGCTGGCCCTTTTTGGCAACAATTGTGGCGGTACCCGTGTCCTGGCAAAAAGGAAGCAATCCACGCGAGGCAACTTCCGCATTGCGCAACATGCTCAAAGCGACATAGCGGTCATTGTCACTGGATTCCGGATCGTCCAGTATGGCGGCCACCTGCTGCAAATGCGCAGGGCGCAGCATGAAAGAGATGTCCTTGGTGGCTTGATTAGCCAACAAGGTCAAAGCTTCGGGCTCGACTTTGAGAACCTTTTGACCGTCAAAATCAACCACCTTGACGTGATCAGCGCTAACCAATCGATACTCAGTGGTGTCATTGGCGAGGGGGAAAGGCTTTTGGTAATAAAATGGTTTGTTGGCCATCCTATTACCATGGCCCCGATATTTGCTTAGGTCAAGATCTGGAAGATATGAGCCGGCGAAACCAAGGGGTCGAGCTTGACAAAATTGCGTCGGCCCCGCCAGTGGAAAACTGGTTCCTGGGGATCCAGCAGATCCTTCACCCGGTAGGCACGGTCTGCGGCAAATCCAAGAAACTCCAGCGGCAGATCAACTGAGCCCATCTGCACCCACTGCCAATCCATATTCACCACCACCAAAAACTGCGAGCGCCGATCGTAACTTTGCTTGACGTAGGCGAGCAAGGAAGGGTTGTCAGTCTCACAAAACTCAATGTTGAAGGTACGTTGAAAAGCACTGTGGTTGCGGCGAATAGCGTTCACACGGGCGATTTCTTCCCGAATATTGCCGGGAGCAAACCAATCCCAAACTTTGAGCTGATACTTTTCGTTGTTATTGTACTCTTCCTTACCTGGAAAAGGTTCGGTATCGAGCAACTCGTAAGCTGGGCCATAAATGCCGTAATTTGAGGAGAGCGTGGCAGCGAGGACAAAGCGACCGATGAAAGTGGCCCGGTTGCCGTGCTGCAGATCCTCATGAAGAATGTCGGGTGTATTCGGCCAAAAATTCGGCCAGAAAAACTCTTTGGTCTCACTCTTGGTCAACTCGGTAAGGTATTGTCTCATTTCCGCCGGACTGTTGCGCCAGGTAAAATAGGTGTAGCCGTGAGTGAATCCACCCTTGCCGAGCCGATATTTGCGCTTGGGCCGGTAAACGCTTCCGCGAGGAACAAAACTTCGGGATGCTGCTTTTTAATTTCCAAAATACACCAACGCCAAAAATTCAATCGGCTTGGTATGCGGATTGTCTACCCGGAATACCTTGACTCCCTGCTCGATCCAATACTCAAAAACGGACTTCAGCTCGAGCCACAGGGCCTGCCAATCATCAGTCTCGAAGAAAAATGGCAGGATATCCTGATACTTTTTGGGCGGATTTTCCGCGTATTGGACGGTACCATCCGGGCGCCATTTGAACCACTGCGGATGCTCTTTGACATAGGGATGGTCTGGAGCGCACTGAAAAGCGATATCCATTGCCACTTCCATACCGTGATCGTGACACGCGCTCACAAAGTCACGAAAATCGTCTAAAGTGCCAAGCTCGGGATGAATGCTTTTGTGTCCACCTTCATCCGATCCGATAGCCCAGGGGGATCCAACATCCGAATCAGCGGCCGTCAGCGCGTTATTTTTACCTTTGCGGAATACCTTGCCGATAGGGTGAATGGGCGGAAAATACACAAATGGAAAAACCCATCCGGCGATTTCCGGCAAGCGTTTGGCAGCGTCTTTGAAAGTCCCGTGAGTGACACCATCATTGGCGCAGGATCTGGGAAAAAATTCATACCACGCACTGCAAGCGGCCAACTCGCGTTCCACCAGCAGCAGTTGCAGCGGATGTGCGCTGATAAGATCAGGATCCGTAAAATGCCGCGTCATATGCAGCAGTTCATGACTGCGGGCCAATTGCACGCGCTGCTGAAAGTCTCTTTTCTGATCGCGCAGAAAAAGCTGCCAGGCGGTGATTTGGCGGCATCTTCACCCGTGGCTCGGTGCGCGGATTCGTCCAATAGTCCAGCACCGATCTGTAGTTCAACTTCGACATCCTGCCCGCTGTCCAGCTTCTTGACAAAGCCCTCCTGCCAACTGCCAAAGTAATCAATCTGCCCCTCTACAGTGTATTCCCAAAGCCCGATGGCACCTGGCACAAACGACCCGGCAAACTCGTCGTTACCCAATTCGCGCATGCCGTGATAGGTCCAGGAACTATCGCCATGTTTGCGGAATTTTAATTGCACCAGCAGTTTATCGTGACCATCAGCGAAGGCGTGCGCATTGACATGCACAGTATCCCTCAGCACACGCTTGACCGGCAGTTGCCCATCTTCGAGGGCAGGCGAAAAGCGATCGATCACCACACGGGCTCGACCATTAAAAGGAATAAGTTCAGCCATAAGGAAAAAATGAGCTCAGGCAGACGGTTGTTTAAGCAAGGACGCGTACAGTTGTTTGGTTTGCTGGGCGATGGACGTCCAACTGAAGTGTTCAATGGCCCGTTGACGCCCTGCTTTGACAAATCGGGCACGGCGTTCAGGGTCGGCCATCAATTTATTGATAGGATCGGCAAGATCCCGCGCAAAATCATCGGGATGCAAAGGTGAGAAAGGCGATTCATGTTTTTGGGCCAGCGGCACAAGGTAACCGGTCTCACCATGAACTACCACTTCCGGGATACCGCCAACCGCAGCGGCTACCACTGCGGTCTCGCAAGCCATGGCCTCAAGATTGATGATGCCGAACGGTTCATAGATGGATGGACAGCAAAATACCTCGGCAGCTGAATACAGTTGAATGACGGTTTTTTTTATCCACCATCTGATCAATCCAGAAGACGCCTTTCCGTTCTTTTTTGGATAGCTGCGACTGCATCTTTCATCTCAGCCGCTATGTCCGGGGTGTCCGGAGCTCCAGCGCACAAAACGATTTGAAAACCGGGATTCATGTAGCGAATGGCCTCCACCAGGTGAATGATGCCCTTTTGCCTGGTAATTCTGCCAACAAATAACACGAAAGGTTTGTTTGGATCGATACCGAACCGGGTCAATGCTTCGCTGGCATCGACCTTGCGATATTCCTGAGTATCAATGCCATTGTAGATAATGTGTATTTTTTCAGGTTCGATGGGAAAATGCCGCAAAACGTCAGTCTTGGTTCCTTCAGACACAGCGATAACAGCATCAGCCATCAACAAGGCCGTGCGCTCCACCCATAGTGAGAAGTCGTAACCCCCTGCCAACTGCTCGCGTTTCCAGGGACGCAGTGGCTCCAGCGAATGAACCGTGATCACCAGCGGAATGCCGTAATTCAACTTCGCCATGATTCCGCCCAAGTGCGTGTACCAAGTGTGGCAGTGTACCACCTGAGCATCGATATCTGCGGCATTAAAGGAGACACAGCGCTGCGCGGCGCTGAAGACACTCTGTAACCCCTTGGGACAGGTAAAATGACTGGTATCCACCCCAAACCCCTTGACTTGCATGCCCGGGACGGAAAGCTGCTGATCTCCGAAACAGCGGACGTCCACATCCATAATTTTTGCGAGCTCGCGGCTCAAATAGTCAACGTGGACACCTGCTCCACCATAGGTGTAGGGTGGATACTCGTTCGTCAGCAGCAAGGATTTCATGTGGCTTCGCTTCCAGTTTCGGTTAATTCAGTTTCCCATTGGTAGTTGAAAATTGGTAACAGCGCCAGCAGGCCCACCACGGTGAGACCCAAAACGGCGTAGCCGGTAACGTCGTGAACAGTCCCGGCAATAGACTCCGAACCGTAGGCGTAGGCCCAGCTGGTCAGAAAAAGACTGCGGAAAATGTTCATAATGAAGGCGAAAAACATGGCCATACCGACCATAAAAACCTTCTTCCAGAATTTATCCAAAAACACCGCGCCCAGAAAGGATCCGGCAAACAGACACGCCATCAGGGAGCGGATGCCGGAACATGCATCTTCCACACCGACTGGGCCTTTGGGTAATTGCAAAATACTGCCCTCGCGCACAATGGCGAAGCCGAGCATATCAAATGTGTGGAATACAACAAATGCCACCTTGTCCAATAGAAATGTACTGATGGCACGCTCCATTGCATCGAACATCGGTGCAGACAAAAGCCAGATAAGCGCTGGGAAAATGAACCATGCGCTCAACCTGAGTCTGTGCATTGCTGGAATGCGTTCGCCGTCAGCATTTTCATCGGAAAACAGATAAATGGTTCCCAATAAAATGGCGGAAAACCCGATCGACAGGCCGAATGTAGCGACCAGTGAATTGCCTTCGGCTGCACGGTAGGCAGCACCGAACAGGTACAACACCAGTCCACCCAGCACGGCGCATGATGCGAAGAAAGTGGCCACCGTGTTGAGCCATTTGGCATCGCAGGCCTGGGAAGCCTCGAGTTCCTTGGCATAGTCACGGGCAAGGCTGGTGCTAAGATCCGCTTTGGAACCCAGCAGGATCACCTGCAGTTTAGGCCACCGTTCGTAAATTATATAGATGACAAAAAGCGGCACCAGGTAACCAAACATGTATTCCTCGCGAATACCCCACCAGTGGGACTGATCAAAAGCGACAAACACAACCATGGCAATGAGCGCCAGAGCTGCGTACTGAAAAGTGCGGGGTAATTGCTTTAGCGATTCCATCGGGAGCCAGTAAGTATAAGCGCGTGCTATTAATCAAGCCTGTGTTGCACGCAACTGACGCCAGCCAATATCGCGCCTGTAGTATTTGCCCTCCCACTGGATCTGCTCGCAAACCGTGTACGCTTTGCCCAAAGCATCCTGCAAAGTTTCAGCCATGCCTACGACACCCAGAACACGACCTCCGGCAGTGCGCAACACACCCTGATCATCAACCTTGGTGCCCGCGTGAATGATGCTGACTCCATCGGGAACTGCATCCGGCAGAACGATGGCATCACCTTGACGGTATTTTTCCGGGTAGCCTTGCGCCGCCAGGACTACGATGGCGGCATAGCCGGACTTCAGGCGCACATCCTCCGGTTGCAGGCAACCGCGGGCACAGTCGTACAGCAAACCCACCGGATCCACGGCCAGCAAGGGCAACAGCACCTGGCACTCCGGATCGCCAAAGCGCACATTAAATTCCAATACCTTGGCAATGCCCTGATGTACCATCAGTCCGATGAACAAGGTTCCCCGAAACTCCAGCTTATCCTTGGCGAAGCCGGCAAGTGTCGGTTGAATAATGTGCTTTTCGATCCAGCGCTGCAAATCCGCATCGACCACAGCCGCCGGAGCATAGGCACCCATGCCTCCAGTATTCAAACCGGTATCCGCTTCACCAATGCGTTTATGGTCCTGACTGACCGGCAAACAAACGAATTTATCATCACAAACAATCACCATCAGGGAAGCCTCGTCCCCCTGGAGAAACTCCTCAATGACCACCTCGGCACCACTATCGCCGAAAATCTTGTCAGCCATCATGGCATTCAAGGCGCTCTCAGCTTCCGTTTGGGCCTCACAAATGACAACCCCTTTGCCAGCCGCCAGACCACTGGCTTTCACCACGACCGGATATTGACAAGTGCGCACGTATTGCTGAGCCGCACTGAGATCGGTAAAGGTTGCATAGGCTGCCGTGGGAATTTGATGCCGGTGCAGAAAATCTTTGCAAAACACCTTGCTCGCTTCCAGTTGTGCCGCAGCACGCAAAGGCCCGTAGGCACAAATGCCCGCCTCACGCAAGGCATCCACCACACCAAGCGACAATGGGACTTCGGGACCCACAATCACGAAGTCCACCTTCTCAGCGCGCGCCAGGCAACTGTGGCCGCAATGTCATTGACGTCCAATGCCGCACAGCGCACTGCCTTAACCATACCACCATTGCCAGGAGCAGCCATAACCTCGCCCACCAAAGGGCTGGCCAGACAGGCATTGACCAGGGCGTGTTCACGTCCACCGGAACCTACCACTAATACTTTCAATTTCGCCTCTTGACCGCGCACTTGTTCTTTTGCCTGATCGCGCTCGTCTTCCAATCGCATGCGTTCGTTGCGCAGTTGAGTCTCCAATTGTTGTAATGCTTCCGCATCTCTGGAGGCACGCGCTTGCATTATTTGCTTCTGCAAAAATACCTCCCGCTCGGCCACTTTTGCCTTATATTTGGCATCCAAAGCAGCCAGTGCATCCTTTTGCGCCCAAGTCAGCGGCCTGGAAGACTGCTCTTCCTTATCCGCAAAACGGGCCATCGCCAATTCCAACGCGCTTTTCATCGCGCACCACTGTGCATGACCAAAACCGCTTGGCAATAAAATGATGTCAACCCAGGCAACCAATGGTCAACTCTGCACTAGGCGCTCCTACTTGCGCGCATTAACTTCACTCAACTCAATCAACAACATAGCCAGGGCTAACAACGCATGCGAACCGACAAAAGATACCACTGCCAGCTTGTTCGGATAAAATGCATAAATCGCCCATCCAAAGCATGATGCAATCACCACGGTGGCAGCCATCGCCAATAGATAGTAATATATTGCCTCTCTTCGAAACAATTCCAAATCCGCAACTTTGATGCGCTTGAAATATACCAATGCTATAATGGAGGCCAACGCGGCTCCCGGTGCAAAGGAAAAACCAATTCCCGAATCGAGCAAAAATCCAAAAAACAGCCCAGATAAGGCGAAATTCAACCCGAGATAGGTGAAAGCAAAGCAGGCAAAATAATAAATAACTGCTCTTGGAGAGAACTTTGCGGTGCCGGGAACCGTTCGATCGGTCGTTGGGACCGAGGATAGAAAACTACTACTTAAGGTGGAATTGTTACCAGAACTCATGGTGGATTTAGTTTATCAGAGCATTATTTAGATACAATACGCAATTTCTGCCAATTATGTAAAATTTGTTAATCGCAATAATCATATTACAAGCAGTAGTTGTGCCCACATTTGCCGAATTCATGGATTGTGTAGAAAAACCGGAGTTTGGTTGCTGACTTGGTGTCGAGGATGGAGCTGGAAAGGAGAGATTTGACTTGAGCGGATGGCTGGGTTGACTGTTAACTGATACATGCATTCATTGAGCGATTTAATTCGATCCATTGCCGCAGGCAAAGCGATGACCCGCGAGCAAGCTGCGGAAGCTGCACAGCAACTGGCTGACGAGCAAGTTCCCGCTGCCGCAAAGCGGGACTTTTTTATGCGCGTTGCACCGCAAAGGGGAAACGGTTGATGAAGTCGTGGGAATCGCGGGCGAATTCAGGGGGCTGGCGAAAGATCCGGGATTGGAGACATTTGCGGAGCGTGCCATTGATATTGTGGGAACTGGCGGACGCGGCGGCAGTGCCTACAACGTGTCCACGGTAACTTGTTTTATATGCGCGGCTTCTGGTATTCCGGTTATCAAGCACGGCAACCGCGCGATCACCTCCAGCAGCGGTTCGGCGGATTTTTTGGGGCAGCTGGGATTTGGTATGCTAACAGAGCCTGCATTGCTGCGCCGCAGCGTGGAAAAACTGAATTTCTGTTTTTTGTTCGCGCCCTACTTCCACCCGGCGTTCAAATCCATCATGCCAGTGCGTAAGGAACTCGCCGCCGAGGGTCAGCGCACGGTATTCAACATATTGGGACCGCTGTTAAACCCCGCGCGTCCAGCCTATCAACTGCTGGGATCTTTTGCGCGCGATTGGGCTCAGCCGCTGGCGGATGCCCTGTCCGAGTTGGGCCTGCGCCGGGGGTATGCGGTACATTGTGAGCTGGATCCGGCGGGATCGTTGGACGAGTTGAGTACGGCGGGATTAAATCTTGCCTGCGGCGTTGGTGAGTGGCGGGGCGAAAGTAGTCGCTTTGGAGCGGACGCGGTTGGCTTGCCGGCCTGTAAGGCGGGTGATCTCTTCGGAGGGTCGGCGGAAGAAAATGTCGCCGAATTGCAAAAAATGCTTCGAGGCAATGGCAACAAGCATTTGGCCAACAGCATTTGTCTCAATGCGGCAGCAGCGTTTCACGTTACCGGCAAAGCAGATAGCCTCGTGGGAGGCATTGCATTGGCTCGGGAAGTCTTTCAGGGAGGGCAAACCGCCGAATGGCTGGAGAAGGCCCAGGACATCAACCACGACTTAAATTCTGTATCATGAAATACTTCGGAACCGATGGCATTCGCGATCGCGTTGACGGACCGCTTTTGGCGCACGCTTTCGTCCGCAGATTGGGCCGGGCAGCAGGCACATTCTTCGCACAAACCTCCGCTGGCGAGACAACGGTGGTCATCGGACGCGATACCCGTGACTCAGGTGAACAACTGATGCAAGCACTCTGTGCCGGACTACGTTCAATAGGAGTCAAGGTATTGGATGCCGGCATGGTGCCAACACCAGCTGTCGCCTGTGTCGTTCCTCACCCCGCACGCAGTTTGCTGGCATAGCAATTACCGCATCGCACAATCCGGCACATGACAATGGCATCAAATTTTTCAACGCTTCAGGCACTAAACTGACCGATGAGGAGGAGGCAGCGCTTGAGCAGCAACTTGAGCGCGAGCAGGATCCAGGCAACTCATCCGAACCGGTGCCGACAGTAGATGCTCAAACTATCTACCTCAACCGGTTAAGAGCGCTCTTGCCCGCGAATGCGCTGCAAGGTTGGAAAATTGCGCTAGACTGTGCCCACGGCGCAACCTGGCAGACAACCCCTACCCTGCTGCGCGGGTTGGGTGCTGAAATCGTCAGCAGCGGTTGTGAACCGGATGGCTCAAACATCAACGCCAACTGCGGCAGCGAACACCCCGGAACAACTGCAGCAACTGGTGCTCAACAGTGGTGCCCGGATGGGCATTGGCCACGACGGCGACGGCGATCGGGTCATCCTGATCGATGAAACTGGAGCTGTTGTTGATGGCGATGAAGCGCACACCGGACTCAGGGAACATGATCTCGGTGTAGTAGCCAACTTTCAGATAATCCCTGCCAAAACGTGACATATCCTTGATTATGATTGTTCCCACCATACCCGATTCTACATCCGAGATCATCCGGTTGAAGTCCGGTCTATCAAAGGTGGTGCCGCTGACACCATCATTCACATAGAAGAGGATATTACGAAAGCCATTGTCATCGGCGTACTTCTTCAGAATTGCTTTCTGGTTGACGATGCTGTTGCTGTCACCGGAAAGCTCATCATCGCGGGACAATCTGCAATATAGAGCGGTAAACAGTGCCTCATCTGGTGATGTTGTTTTCTTTTGCATTTTGTTGAATGACTGTCTATTCATACTAACCTCTCTTCCGACAGTCTTCAAACGGTTAGGCACTGTGATATTACCGTACTATTTTGAAGTAGTCGAGTTGATTTCCGTGTCTTTATTTGAACTGTCTGATATCTTTTCCAAGTGCTTTGCGTTGTCGGTAATCAGCCTTTTAAGCTTGGTGTAGGCGCTTTCCTTTGCGGATTCGCTTACACAAGATTCAACGACATATACCGTTCCGCCAATGTCCGTTTCAATGGTGCGGCTTTGATTTTGCGTGTCCATAAATGACCTCCATTTTCATTTTTTTAGAATGGGAGCCGAGCCGGATTAGGACCCGGCACCCTAAGTTTGACTTAGGCACTCATCTGTAGAATTTTTAATGCATCAGGCTGCATCAGCTTGCCATCCAGTCTTTCGATGGCTTGAAAGCCAATCTGTCCCTGCAGGGAATATAGCTCACGTAGACGCTTCATACTCAGTGGTTGTCGTTCAATCAACCAGTAGTAGGACAGGTCAGCAAATTAAATGCTCTTGCTCCCGCTGAAATCATTGGCATATATGGAG
>JAJOKB010000015.1 GCA_021208135.1 Verrucomicrobiota bacterium
AAAAGCCATCGTCGCCAAATGGTGAATCCAGTAAGATTATGGCAAATTCCACAGTCCCGGAACCCTTGAAAGTTTCCTTCACCGGAATGGTCACCGAGAATGATATACCAAACGTTGTCGAGCGCAAAGCCGGGAGGTCCGATCAACTCGGCAAACTCGTTAAGGTCAGCACCGGGTTCATCGATGCGCACTTCATTGATAAACAGATTGTTTATCTGGGCCTGCAGCGACAACGATGCCATTGCACACAACCCAAGACTGGTAAGAACTTTTCTATGCATAAGTATTTTGGCTGAGAGGTTGTTTAAAATTCGCTTTCAAGCACAAAGGATGCCGATGTGAAACTAAAAAAGCTGCGCTCTGGAGTGGCTGTAGTTGTATCAAACCAATACCAGGCCGAACTGTCGTGACGATAAAGAACCGGATACGAATCGCGGGTAAACCAATACCACCCGAGTACTGGATCCCACTGCCAAACAGAGAGCGGAGAGTCTGCGACCACCCAGTTCCAACTGTGTTCGACGCTGTAGACCCAGGGAAACTCTTTGTCCCATGACCAGCCAAACCAATCGGCAAATCTCCAACCGGAAGTGTCCAGCAAATCATAGGCAAAAATACTGCCATTGGCTGCCGCCAATGTGGGGTCCCAAACGGCTACGCCTTCCTGGGTAATCGGAAATGCCCGATCCACACGCAAGCGGAGATGTTCTCCCGATATGACCGATCCTGCTGGCAGACTGATGCTGCTGACAGCAACAAAATCGGTAAGTACTTCGATGTCTTCAACTGCATCGGCGATTTCCAATGTAGTCCAACTGTCTTCAATCCAAGGATCAGAAGAAACCTCAACAGAATAGCTCAGGCCGGATAGTTCCGCCTGGCGCAAGAATGGATGTGAGATCAAAATCCCGCCGTCCTCGCCCACGGTCCAAGTCATGGGTTGAACTTCTGTCGGCACAAAAGGATCGCCGTTAATGGCTAATTCGATGAGATTGGGAATGCCATCTCCATCGGGATCAGCGAGGTCGCCGGAAATCTCTGCATTCCACAATTGCTGAATGGTAAAGTGACGCCAACGCCAGTTACCAAAAGTCACCGCTGTGTTGTTCAGGTAAATGGCGTCCGCCAACTCAGGGAAATCGGCAAAAGGATTGCGATTGCCTTGGCGGAAAAAGCGACCATCCACCACCACACCATCAAACAGCTGATGATTTCTCCGTAGCTCGTAATCGTCCGGTGGAAACATCCTGTTCCAGGCGAGTAAAGCTTCCAGCCAACCAAAGGTGAACTGACTTTGGTTGGGCCGATTGCCAACACGCAGGTTAACAGTGTTGTTTTCTGTGCCATCATAGCGGGTGGCCATATATAGAATGGCACGTGCACTCCGCCCCTTGTCTTCATCACGCGGCTCGAAAGAACGACTGTTGAAAGTAGATCCGGGCGCCATCGCTATCGTGCGCACGTCAGTAGGGTCGGTCCAATCGAAATTCAAGTTACTCCGGGTGGAATTCACTTGTGCATTGCACGGATAAATATGGTGAGCATCAGAATAATCGGCTCCATTATCACCAACTCCCCACGAGCGCGGCCAAACGTGCTCACGGTTCCACACACTTGGACCTGCTGCCCCCAACATACTCGCTGGCATGCTTTGACCTGAATATAAAAGGATCAGGTTGTTCGGGTTCTCGGGATCGACATCGGTAACTCTGAATACCAGAGGTAGATTTGCATAAGAGATCACGGTATGACCTCTGATTATAGTATTGAGGGAGGAATCCAATTGGGTTCCGGCCAATCCTTGGGCACTGGCATAATAGTTTGCCGGCGGCAGCCAAGGATGATCATGAAACAAAGCTGCGCTGGACGCCGAGGGAAGGACAATCCCAGCAAGACCGCACGAAAAACGGAAGAGTCGCAAAAACATCACCAGCACTGTCGGAACAACTTCGCAAGAATGCAAGCAACACAGTGTTACGATTTTGCAAATATTAGAATTTTAGCACCATTGGCACCTTTTCGTAAGCTAAACTAAAGCGCATCTCCCCTCCCGGAATCAACATTCCAAGGGTTTAAAGGTCATCGCTCTGTCAGCCTTGCTGAAAGTAGTGTAGTCGGCCGTGGGCAGAACTGCGAGAAAGGCGCGTCCGTAATTTTTTGTGCAGCAACCTTGAATCGAGTAGCGTAAGGGTGCCGAGGTCGCTCGGCCCGCGGATTAACCGTCCCAGGCCCTGACGGAATTTCACCAGAGCTTCCGGTAGTTGTAATTGAAAAAAAGGTCTGCCGCCGCTGGCCAGGCAATGATCAGCGCGGGCAGCAGCCAGGGGTTGAGTTGGATTTTCAAAAGGTAAGCGGGTGATAATCACCTGCGACAGAGCCGGACCCGGCACATCGATTCCTGTCCAAAAGCTATCAGTGCCAAACAGCAGGACATCTCCCTCTTCTCGCATACGTTGCACTAGCTCACTTCTGGGTCCGGATTGACCCTGAACAAGGAGCGTGCGGCGCGCTTGATGCAAATAGGGTTCCAATTGCCGTGCACACGCCAGCATGTCCCGATAACTGGTAAACAAGACCAAAGTTCCGCCACGGACTTTGAGCGCACAAAACTTAACCATATCGCTGAGCCACTCAATATTGAGCCTGTTACCGGAATCCAACAAGGGCATATCCTTGGCAACATAGACGCGCATCTGACTGTTATAGTTGAAGGGAGAGTCGCTTCTTTGAGCCTCGATTCCTTCCGCGCCGATTTTAGCCTGAAAACTATTCATATCCACGCCCTCGGCCAAGGTGGCACTGGTAAGGAGTAAGCTGGTATCGCGGCAAAACAGGTGTTCGCGCAAATCCTTGGCGACATCAATCGGCGCTGAGCGCAGCACGACGTTATCGGATTTAGCCGAACCTTCAATCCAGTAAGCGTGCATATCATCGGCCAGCAGCAGGCAATCGGCAATCGCCGAGGTGTAGGCGAGCAGTTGCTGCCTGATGCCATCCAGTTCATCTTTCGGCGCACCCTCTTCCATGGATTCGACGTGCCGGGTAAGCGCAGTGACCAATTCTTTCAACGATCCTGTTATAACATCCTGGCTCCAACCGGGTGTGACCATGCGCACAACCTTGCGCTCCAACAAATATTGCTGGGTGATTTTGAAAAAAAAGTCCTCCTGGGCTTCCCAGGCCCGACGCACCGCAATTTTAGTATCCTTGCTTCCAGTGCGCGCCAACAATCCTGTCGGATTTTCCAGTTTTTTGGGATGCAACAAGCGGGTGAGGAGGCGTTCCATGCCAGCCTTGGATACCCGGTGGCCAAAATAATCTGCTGCCACTGCTGGAACGGTGTGGGCCTCATCCAACACGCCAAAGTCGTCAGGATGCAAAATGCCCCTTTCCTTGATTCCCTGGGCATAGCCGGCACCCAGTAAAGCGAATAGCAAACTATGGTTAACTATAAGAACATCAGCACTGCGCACCCGTTCCCGCGCGCGGCGGTAACAGCACGTATCGGGAGAGCAATTGCGGTGATTACAGGTTGAAGCATCGGCGCTGACCAAATCCCAGATTTCCGCAGTGGGTGCAGGGCTCAACTCCTGGTAGAGTCCGGTTGCTGTGGTTGCCGCCCACTTTTGAATGCGCTCCAGCTCGATTTGCTGGTTATCATAGGCCAGGAAGGATTGAGGATCGCGAACAAGTTGAGCCAAACGAGTATTGCACAGGTAATTGCCTTTACCCAGCAGCAACGCTGTCTTGAAATCCGCATACTGCTCAAATCCTGGAATAGCGCCGAGCAGGTCTCTGCAGATACCCAGGTCTTTGTACATGATTTGCTCTTGCAGAGCGATTGTGTGGGTACTGACAAAGCATTGGCGCTTGTGGATTTTAGCGTGTAAGATTGCGGGAATCAGATACGCCAAGCTTTTCCCCACTCCAGTTCCCGCTTCGTAGAGCAAACCTGAATTTGCCGCGAAAGCCTGAGCAGTCCAAATCGCCATGCGCGCTTGCGTCGGGCGATGCTGGAGACCGGTATGAGCTGCAATGGGACCATTGGGTGCAAACAAGGTTTCAATCAGATCTGGTAAAATTTGAACTTCACCCACATCTGATTGCCCTACCCCTTCATTGGCAAACTCCGGCAAACCGATCATTTTCCAGTGATGGTTTGTTCAGTGGTTTCTGTCAATGGTTTGCCACACCGCGCGCAATTTCGCTTCAGTTTCCAAAAATTCCTTTGCTGGGTCCGACCCCTCGACAATTCCCGCGCCAGCATACAGTGTGACCGTTGACGCCTGCGCCAACGCGGCCCGCAGTCCGACGATAAAATCACCGTCACCCCTATGATTAAACCAGCCGAGCACTCCTGCATACAGTCCCCTGTCAAAGGTTTCCAGCAAAGGAATGGCGGCACAGGCAGGAGCGCGGGGAGTTCCACCCACAGCAGGAGTCGGATGCATTTCAGCCACCGCAGCAAGCGGATGACACGTTTCAGGCACTATCGCAGTGATTGGCGTCACAATATGCTGAACGTTACTCAATTGAATGAGATCCGGCTTGCCGCGTTGAATAGCGGTGGCACCCACTTTGCGTAATCGCCGCTCTATCGAGTCCACAACCAACTGGTGTTCGTGAAGGTCTTTGCGACTGGTCAGGAGCCCGCGAGCCAACCGGGCATCTTGCTGTACACTATCCCCACGAGGCTCGCTTCCAGCGATAGCCACCGTTTGCAGGCTGTGGTCGCGAATGCGCAATAAACGTTCAGGGGAGGCACCAAAGAAGGCTGCACCAGCGCCATTGGTAAAACTGAATACATGGCAACCGGGATAGTCGGTGCGCAAATCCGCCACAGTGGACAAGGATTCAAAGGTTCGGTCAAAGTGCAGCTCAACAGTACGGGCCAGAACAATTTTGGCATACAAACCCGCGCGAATGGACTCCAATGCCTTGGACACGCGCTCTTGATAAGCCAGCGGATCTTCAGGTTGGGCAGATTGTACACTAGCTTTGGCAGTGACCGAAGGCGCAGAATTGTAGTCAAAACCCTTGAATTTGTTGTAGGCAGACCAAACGCGATCAGCCAATTGCACCGGGTCTGAGTCCGCATCCACACGAATGTTGGCCACTGCGACCGAATCCCAGCCCAATCGTCCTACCTGCCAGCGCGGTACCATTACAGTGGCTGGAGCAAACGGTGCATTTGCGGATCTGCCAACATCGGCAAAGGTGAAACCACAAAAGAAATGCGGCCCGGAAAAAGGATGCTGTAAATCTCCCAACACCACAGTGTGATCTAAAACATCTTCTGCCCATCTGCGAGCGCTGTCGAACCGCGATTCACCCTCAAACGTGCCAAGCAATACCGCATCTGCTCCGGCCAACGCTACACCGTCATTGGGCTGCTCAAGGTAGAAGTGGCGCTCACTCGAATCGGCAATCGAATCCAGGACCGCGAGCGGATCCATATGGCTGCAATTGATAGCAATACTGATGAGCTTGAAATGATTATCTTCTTCAGCTTCATCGCGACAGGCACGCAATAACAACAGCAGCGAATCCCGATCAGGGTTGCGATGCCTGTCAGTATCGATGAATTGCATCGCTCAATTGGCTGCTGCGGGCTGCGGGCGGGGAAACAAAATAGTTTTCTCACCCAATATGCGACCATTCAAGCGAGACCCCCAGGACAAATTATCGCCCCATTCAGTCACATCGGGTTCGCCAAGCAGACCTTGAATGCGTTGGGTGATGCCAGGCATAACCGGAGCCAATAAGATGGTGGCTACCCGCAACCCTTCGGCCAAAGTAGCCAGACTGGTTGCCAGCAATGCCTGATCCTTTTCATCAGTGCTTTTAGCCAGTTTCCAGGGCGCACGGATCTCCGCATATCTGTTCAAGGCTGTTATGAAGTAAAAGGTTCTTTCAAGTCCCGTGTGGAACTGAAAACCCTGATACAAATCCACCACCTCATTGCAGGTCTTTTGCCATAAGTCATGGACCTCGGTTTCAGGCGCTTCCGCAACAACGGCGGCTGGCAATCCTTGAGCGAAATTTTTCGACGTCATGTTAAGCAAACGACTGACCAGATTGCCCAGGCTGTTTGCCAAATCGGCATTGTAGCGCGTCATGAACAATTCAACGGAGAAATCGCTGTCCTGACCGACATTCATTTCACGAATGAGGAAATAACGCAGGGCATCGGGACCAAATTGGTCCACCAGATCCAGAGGATTGACCACTTCTCCACTGCTTTTGGACATTTTCTGCCCATTCAGGTGCCACCAACCGTGTACCAACAGAGATTGTGGTGGTTCAACACCAATGGCCTTGAGCATAATCGGCCAGTACACTGCATGCGAAGGGACCAGAATATCTTTGCCTATAACATTGAAATTGGCGGGCCAAAACCCATCAAAAGCATCCGTTCCATAACCAACGGCTGAGATATAGTTCAACAGTGCATCAAACCAGACGTAGGTTACGTAATCTTCATCAAGGGTAATGGAATTCCCCAGGACAGTCGCTCCTTGGGCCTTGAGATACATAGATCGTTGATCGGTTCCTTGAGAAACTCCAGCACCTGTTTCTGGCGGAAAAGTGGAAAAACGAAGTCATGCGTGCGCAGGAATTCAACCAACCAATCCTGATATTTATTGAGGCGAAAGAAATAATTGCTCTCCGAAAGGGTGACCACCTCACCGTAGATTTCAGGCCATTTCCCATCCACCTTTTCCTTTTCCAACACAAACTGCTCCTGGCGCACTGAGTAATAGCCAGTGTATTCAGCCTTATAGATATCGCCCTTATCCCACAGATCTTGCAGTATCCGCCGCACGACTTGCTTGTGCCGGTCTTCCGTGGTGCGGATGAAATCGTCGTTGGAAATAGTGAGTTTTTCGCACAAACCACGGAACAAAGGTGCCACTTCATCAACCAACTCCTGCGGTTGTTTGCCCTTTTTTTGCGCAGTCTGCAAAATTTTCTGCCCGTGTTCGTCAATACCTGTAAGAAAATGAACCTTATCGCCCATCATCCTGCGGAAGCGCGCAATGACATCGGTCAAAACCTTTTCATAGGCGTGGCCGATATGGGGAGCTCCGTTGGCGTAATCGATCGCCGTGGTAATATAATAACACTTAGCCATGATATAAAAGATGAAGAAAAGTGCCACCATTGCCAAGTTGCGTCAAGCTGTGCTTGCGCCTGAGCGCAATTACTCTCTTATCTAGGGTATGGATTTGACGAAGATCAAAAAGGCCTACCATCGGTACGCTCCGGTTTACGATGTGGTTTTTGGCAAAGTCTTTGCAGAAGGCAGGCGACTGGCTGTCAATAAACTGGCCTCGCTCGGTCCGGGTCCCGTCTTGGAAATTGGGGTTGGTACCGGTCTGTCACTGCCCTTTTATCCAGAGGGTGTGGAAGTAACTGGCATTGATATCAGTCCACAAATGCTCAACAAGGCCCGCAAACGCGCCGAGCGACATGAACTCCGCTCCGTTCGACTCCAGGAAATGGATGCCCAGGAACTGCAATACCCGGACAACAGTTTTAATGGCGTGGCGGCAATGTATGTCGCTTCGGTCATTCCCGATCCAGTGCGCATGATGGATGAGGCATTCAGAGTTTGTAGGCCCGGCGGCATTATTTTAGTGGTCAATCACTTCAGTTCCCGCAACAAACGCCTCCGCGCTTTCGAGAAATTCCTAACCCCTTTGTCCGACCGACTCGGCTTCCACCCGGACTTTTGCATGGATCAATTCCTTGACAACATCGGGCGCAAACCCAGAGAAGTTCACAAGGTGAACATGGGCGGTTACTGGCGATTGCTGGAGTTTCACAAGCCCGACTGATTCAATCCAGCGCACTCCCTAACAGAGCAGGAACTATGTACCTAGAATATTACGGTTTCAGGGAGATGCCTTTCAATATTACACCGGATCCCAAGTTCCTGTTCTTGTCCCCTACCCATCTGGAAGCCTTGCAACATCTTCGCTACGGTATTGAAGAAAAAAAGGGATTCATCGTTCTTACCGGAGAAGTGGGGTGTGGTAAAACCACGCTATGCCGCAGATTGCTCGAAGAACTGGAGGGGCGCGAAGTGGAAACTGCCCTCATTTTGAACCCACGGCTGTCCGAGACACAAATCCTTCAGACCATTTTGCGCGAATTGGGCCATGCCAAGCCACCAAGGTCACGCAACGATTTGCTGGATGCTCTGAATGTCCATTTGCTTGGCTTGATCGAAAAAGGCAAAGACATAGTGCTCATTATTGATGAGTCACAAAATATGAGCATTGAAGCCCTGGAACATGTCCGTTTGCTGTCCAATCTGGAAACCAATACCAGAAAATTGCTCCAGATTATCCTGATTGGACAACCCGAATTGAAACGCAAATTACAAATGGATGAACTGCGCCAATTGCGCCAAAGGGTTTTGGTTTTTTGCGAATTACAACCGCTGACGGCTGAGCAAGTCGGCCATTATATCCAGCACAGGATTAGTATGGCCGGTGCTAATGGTCGCCCCAACTTTACTCCAAGGGCCGTGAAATCCATTCACCGCCGCAGCAAGGGCATCCCCAGAATAATCAACAACATTTGCGACAAGGCTCTGTTAGCAGCCTTCGTCAAATCCAGCGATCAAGTAACCTGGTGGGAAGTCCGCCGAGCCATTAAGGAGTGTCAATTGTCATGAGCCTGATCAACGATGCATTAAAGAAAGCGCAGTCAGGGCACAGTGCTCAACCATCAGGCGGAGCCAATACGAACTCAGCGTCCCATCAGGCGAACGCTACAGGTGGACAACCGACCTCACTCGCGCCGCTCATCATTTTTGGTCATTATCATCTGTCTGGTTTTCAGTGCAGGAACAGCATTGATTGTCTGGGGGATTGACCAGGACCGATGACGAAGCAGTCGCTACACACACGCAAGAAGTTGCCCCCAACCCCAACCCCTGCC
>JAJOKB010000078.1 GCA_021208135.1 Verrucomicrobiota bacterium
GCGTAGGCAGAGTTCAGAGGCGCTAAAACTAAAAAGAAGGCAGGCAAAGGAAGGCGTGGAGCCATGCAAGATAATGGACTGTCCAGAAAAGGGGCGCTTGGGGCGGGCGCGCGTATATGGACTGTCCGGATATGAGTGCCTGGAGGTGCTCATGCATTACGTTGGATTATTGGCTGGAGTAAGTGATACTGGTATTTGACCTTAAAGTCGTATATGTTAAGCTTTGCTGATGTTTCGAAGAGCTGGTGACCTATTGCTGTATCGGATTTGGGCCTATTGTTTTGGTATCGGATCGTGTATAATTTCTATGTTTGCGGTTGGCGTGTTGTCGGCACTGACTTTCTATGACGCATGGGAAACAGTCCGTCAGGAGCATGGCAGTATCAGGGCGGTTGAGTTTGAGAGGCTTCGCTATGAGCGGCTGCGGGCAGCTTCAAGAAGTTTGCTACTGCCTCAAATCAATGTCGAAGCGAAGTTCACTCGTTTGGATGATCCCATACGGATTGATCTTGATCCGATACTGGGCCTTCTTCCCGGCTTGCCACCCGGATTGCCTCCTTTGGGAGTAACAGTGCAGGAACAAGAATTTTGGAAGGCCAATGTCACTGCTGTTTGGCCACTCTATACAGGTGGGCGAATAACGGCTGGTCGTACAGCAGCTGTTCTTGAATTGGAGGCTGCGGAGGAGAAGGGTCGCTGGACCACTAATGAGTTGCATTCGATGCTGGTGAAACGATATTTTGCCGTGGCGCTTGCTCAGCAGGTGAACGAAACCATGCAAATATCGTTAGACGGTTCCAGGCAACACAGAGATCAAGCATTGCGATTGCAGGAGGAGGGTTTAATAAGCTACGCTGAGCGATTGCATGCGGAAGTGGCATTTACTGAGGCGGAGCGTGCCGCCCGGCATTCCGCGCGACAGCTTGAGATGGCGAGAACTGCGCTCAGCTTGTTTTTGAACAGAGAAGGCGTAACGGAGATTGCCACATTACTGCCTGAGCCTGCAGAAGACCTTAATCTTGATGCTGCAGGTCTGAGAAATCTGGCACGTCGACAGCATCCGATACTAAATACATTGGCCATCAACCAGCGTTTAGCAGAGGAAGGTACACGCGCGGAGCGGGGTCGGATGCAGCCAGAAGTATTTGCATTTGGAAAAAGGGAAATGGTTACGTCTGATCTAACTTTGTTGGAGCCGAAATGGGCTGTTGGGATAGGGGTTAATTTAGCATTGTTAGACAGAAGTGATCGGGTTAATCGGGTGCGAGCGGCTCGATTGCGGGAGCGTCAGGTGGAGGCGCTTTATGAACAATTGCAGCGTGACATAGAAACCCTGGTGGAGAATTCTGTTTTAGAAGTTGAGCAGGCAATCGATCAATTGCGCACACTGGACTCGATGGTAAGCTTGGTACAGGAAAATTTGCGTGTAAGGGAACGTGCATTTGCGGAAGGTCTTGCTACTTCGATGGAGGTTGTTGATGCGCGTATTGGGGTAGCGCGAGTGGAGACAGCGCGTGCGGCAGCACGTTATCAATTTACTGTCAATTATGCCATCTTAATGGAGTCGATTGGCAGCATTGAAAATTTCAACCATATTTTGGACCATCGGTGAGGTCCCGTATCAGCTATGAAAACATATAAAGCCTCTTTATTGCCAATACTGTTCTTATTGGGCCTGCTGGGTCTGATTGCTTTTCTGATCTGGGGTTTTTTTAACGGCGCGGGAGCCCCGTGGAGGAATTTTGCAAGGAGAGGTTGAGGCCAGGGAAATCCAAGTATCCGCAAAAATACCAGGTCGCATAGACCGAGTGGCAGTGCGATTGGGTGACAGGGTGGAACAAGGTGATTTACTTTTTTACCATCGATAGTCCTGAAGTCGCTGCCAAACGTGCGCAAGCAGAAGCGGCGCAGGCTGCTGCCGCCGCATTGAGGCGCAAAGCACAGACGGGTGCAAGGGAGCAGGAGATACAAGCAGCCAGGCAGCAAATGTTGCAGGCAGAAGCGGGTAAGCATTTGGCAACCGTGACCTATGAGCGCATACAGCGACTGTTTGAAGACGGGGTACTTCCGGCGCAAAGGAGAGATGAAGCAGAGGCCCATTTGGCCTCCGTTACTGCAGCCGCTACAGCGGCCCGAGCGCTATACGAAATGGCTTCGGAAGGTGCGCGGACTGAGGATATAGAAGCTGCCTTGGCGCAAGAGCGGCGAGCGACTGCGGCGTTAGAGGAAGTCGAAGCTATATTGAGTGAGACGCGTATTTCTGCTCCGCGACGAGGAGAAGTTTCTTCGCTATTGATTGAATCGGGTGAACTTGCTCCGGCGGGATTTCCGATAGTCCGACTCGTTGATTTAGATGATGTTTGGGTGGTGTTTCAGATACGGGAGGATGACTTAGGCGATAAACCTGTTGGTACCAGGTTTCGGGGAAGAATTCCGGCCTTAGGAGGCCGTGAGTATACCTTTGAGATTACCTGGATGGCTCCACTTGGCGCATTCGCAACCTGGCGGGCCACAAGTTTATCCGGTGGGTTCGATTTGAAGACATTTGAGGTTCACGCAAGACCGGTTGAGTCTATTGTCGGATTACGTCCTGGAATGTCAGTTCTTGTTGAGCAGGTGAAGCGGTGAGCCATGCGAAGTAATGAGCCCAGTGAGCCAAGTTGGTTAGGTTTGGTTCATGCTGAATTCAAGTCCTTAGTTGGGGATGCGGGAGCCCAGGCTCAGTTGATGTGGTTGCCTTTGCTGGGCATCATGATCATCGCAGCGATTTTTTACCCCGGAGTGGCGCGTGAATTACCAATAGCAGTGATAGATGCGGACCATAGTGCCAGCTCCAGAGCATTGGTAAGGCATTTGGAATCGAACGCTGGATTATCAGTTGTGCTAACCGGGAGTCATCCGGTTGATGGTTGGCATGCAATGCGCGACCGCACCGTTTACGGCACCTTATTGATTCCAGCAGGGTTTGGTGATGCTGCCAAAAGAGGAAAAGCAGAGCCTGTTACCTTTTATGTAAACACCCAATATTTGCTCATAGGCAACATGTTACAGAGTGAAGTGATGGCTACTGTCATGGAGTTTTCAGTGCTCGCGTCTGCAGCACCACTGCTTGCCCGGGGGGGTGCCGTTGCGTGCATTGGAAGGATACATGCAACCGCTTTCCGCACGAAGGACTGGAGTGGGTAATCCGTATCTGAATTATCTTCCATTTCTCGTAGCGGCGGCCGTACCATGTTTGTTACAGATCTTCCTAATCTTGAATGGGGTGAGAATGGTTGGCAAGGAGTTCAAAAAAGGTGCGAACAGTACCTGGCTGCAATTGGCATCCAAGCGACCCTGGGCGGCCATAAGCAGTAGGTTTGTGTTTCCGTTTTTTTTGCTATTTGCTGCTCAGTTTTAGCATGCCACTAGCCTTGTGGGGTATTCTAGGGTGGTCTTTCGCAGGCAGTTGGGCGCTGTATGTGGTTGCACACGTAGCGATGGTTCTTGCTGGACTTGGAATAGGCGCATTGCTGGCCATCATTACCACAAACTACCGCTTGGCGAGCAGTCTGGGTGCGTTCTATGCTGCTCCGGCCCTTGCATTTTCGGGCATAACATTTCCGTTATTTGCCATGCCATTGATTGCCCAATATTGGGCACACACAATTCCAGCCACCGCATTTTTGCGATTGCAAGTGGAGCAAGGTTTACGCGGAGCCAGTGTCACAACATCTATGCCCGAGCTGATGATTTTGGTTGGATTTGCTTCAATTTCATTTTTGCTTTGCGTTCTACTGCTGCCGCGAAAAGCCATTAATCCCAATAATTTTGGTAAGTTATGAATGGACTGTTGAGAGCTTTTTCAGCGCAAGCAAAAGCTGTGTTTAAGGACAAAGGAGCCCTTTTGTTGTTTGTTTTGGCACCACTGGTGTACTCAGCGTTTTATCCACTGCCTTATTTGAACCATGTGGTCAGGGATGTTCCCGTTGGGGTGGTTGATCTGGATCAAACCGCCCAAAGTCGTCAAATCGTCCGATGGTTGGCTGCACATCCCAATATTCAGGTCGAAACATTTGCTGACATCTACCTTGCTGAGACAGCGATGAAGAGTGGCTTGCTTGGTGGTTTTGTGATCCTGCCGAGTGGTTTGGCCAAGGAAATCGCGCACGGGGAGGCGGTGAACTTGCCAGTCATCGCTGACGCAGCCTATTTTTTGGTTTATCGCCAAGTATTGACGGCTGTTTTGGAAGTTGCCGGAACGTTCGGCGCGCAGGTGCAAGTTGGGCGGAGTATGGCTGTTGGACGCCCCATAGATCAAGCCCTTCTGGATCGTGATCCACATCCTCTGGTGATTCGACCCGTATTCAATCGAACGGAAAGTTATTTGCCCTATATTGTGCCCGCAGTCTATGTACTCATACTGCAGCAGACCTTGTTGATGGGGATGGGAGTGCTTGCTGGTTCTGCCCGTGAAAGAGGGACTGAAAAAGGAAGCCTGAGCCTCAGCGCTGGGCTCAGTCAGCTGATTGGCAGAACCGGATTTCTGGTATTTTTGTACAGCTTGCACGCCATGTATTTCTGGGGATGGAGTACAGTCATTTTTGAATTACCCAATGGTGGTCAAGGGGTGCAATTGTGGCTATTGTTGGTGCCATTCTTAATTGGTGTTTCCTTTTTGGCAATTGCCATTGAACCCCTGTTTAAAGAGCGCGAACAAGCATTTGCTTATCTTTTGTTTACCTCGTTGCCAATATTGTTTGTGTCGGGTTTTGTTTGGCCGCGGGAGGCGATGCCTGGCTGGCTGACTGCTATTGCCACGGTTTTCCCCACAACACCGGCTATTGAAGGATTTCTCGCGGTACTGGCCATGGATGCTTCCTGGGAATCCATCTCAGGGCAAGTGTCGCACCTCTGGTTATTGGCTGCGCTATTTTTTTCTGCCTGCGCTCTGGGTGCAATGCAGGCAGCCATTAGTTTCTGGCGCTCAACAGTGAGTGCGGAAAAAATTTATCCCTCACGGAAGGATCTAGGGGATTTTCCCGTCGCCTTCTTGAACATTTTAGAGAAGTAAAAAACATCTTTAAATCCGCATTTATCGCCAATTTCACTGACTGTGAGGTCGCTGCGGTCCAACAATTCCATTGCCCTTTCGATGCGCACCTTTCGTATTTGTTCATCGATACCCTTGCCCAAAGTCTGTCGAAAGCGTCGCTCCAATACCCGCCTTCCGATACCAGTTTTAATGGCCAGTTCATCAACAGAAATTCCGCTGCATGCGTATTCACGGATAAGCGTGACAGCCAAGGCGACAGTATGGTCACTGGTTGCCAAGTGGTCGGTTGACGTTGCTGTGACCACACCTTTGGGAGCGATGCGCAGGGTTTGACTCTGAGTCAAGGGACTATGGATACTATTCAGTAACAGTTCTGCGGCCTTGAATCCAATCGAATATGAATCTATGTCGATACTGGATAGCTGAACTGGGCTGGACAAGGAGACCATATGTTCAGCATCCACACCCAAAATCGCTATTTGTTGTGGAACAGCGAGGTTTAAATCAATAGCGCGTTCGCAAACCCTTCGGGCAAAAATATCATTACTGGCGAGGATCGCGCACGGATATTCCAGAGAGGTTAAGAAGTCGCTAAGGCTAGCGGATACTTTATTTGCGTCTGAGTATTCATCCAGCCAAAACTCGGTACACACGGATGGAAATACTCCGGCCTTGAAACCTGCAGCACGTTCGAGGCTATATGGGTGGGATTTTACTCCTACGAAGGCAAAATTCTGAAATAAGTTATCTTTGAAGTGTGCTGCTGCCAGTTTGCCTACAGCAAGATCATCCGAGATCACCGAAGGGTGTACAGTTGGCATATTGCGCGAGCTGACATTGACTGCCGGAAGACCTGTTCCGTGGAGCAGGTCGCGGTCACCCTCTGTGAGCGCAAAATAAATGATACCAATGATGGCGTCGCGTTCAATACTTTCGGTACCGATCATTGATTGCCCCCAGCGCAGTCTCAAGATCCTGGACTGATTGCGGGTAAACCTGGCTGCCCCTTGCACCAGGCGCTGAACATGCATGGAATTGTCGGAGGCGAACACATAAATCGATGGAATCTTCGGCATCCTTGCTAAATTGGAATACTTCATGGGGATGCTTGCAAGGATTTAGCACAGTGACCGCAGCGCCCGGAGGACGCTGCGGTTTGTTGGGGGATAGGGGGGAAAGTGGGAATTACAGTTTTCTGCGACGTGCAAGGATTAGCGCGAAAATCAGCAGTCCGCTCAACAAGGCATAGGTTGATGGTTCGGGGATAACAGTAAGGTTATCGATAGCAACGTGTGATCCGTTGTTGCCTGCACCCCTCTGCTGCCAGCGCAACCACAAAGTCTGACCTGGTTCCCAGGCAAAGTCGAAGCTTACGATGGAACCGCTGATGGTACTGCGATTTGCCTCCAGGTTGCCGTTAAGCTGACCCAAGTTTGAGGTGTTGGGTGCATCAAAGTTGAGTGGGGCGTATTCAATCCAAGTTCCGCTGGTGATGTCTGTGGCGCCAATTTGGTAACTGAAGTTCAGGCCGACCGAACCTGCCGTCTGGGCAGCATTATCCCGCCATTGCTCACCATCGTAAAAGATCCATACTTCTGTTATGGTGACGGAAGAGTTGTTGGTAAGGGCAACGGCCACAAAAGCGCTGTTATTCCGCTTGAGTGGAGCTAAAGCGCGATCGGAATCATTGGCCACGCCAAAACTACCGACACCGACGGTGCTGGCATTGATGACGGTTGTCAAACTACCGTCTGAGATTGCATAGTCAGGCGCTAACTGCGCGGATCCGCCGGCAAACCAGCCTGGCAATGTTACATTGTTTTCCCAGGCAGGTGCGGTACCAGCGGTGGCTGCACCGATGGGTGCGCTCTGCAAACTGTTGAAGTCTTGAAAATAGTTGCCGGTAAAGGCTATCTGGGCAGAGGCTATTGAGGTGGATAGTAATCCCAAACCAATAAGAGAAGTGTATAATTTCATGTTTTCTGGTAGGTTGAAGTTGATGTATGTTCGCCTTACATCGTAACCAATCCTCCAGAAAACAAGTATGGTGTTTAGCGTCTAAAATTTGTTTTTTAGCGACTGGTATTGAGGTCAGAATACCAGTCGCCTTCCTTCTCAACGGGTCGAAGGTTTCAGTTGCTGAGGTAGTCGATCCGCAAGCGCAGGAATTGCCTTGGGTGCGTCTCGTTCAACGGGCGACCATCCTCAACGCGTAGTAACGCCCGTTCCTGAATATCGACCGAATCTTGTTGTGAGTGGAAAACGGGAGTCCAGCTTTCCGGGTCGAGAGTATCTGAGGCTTCCACAATGTAGGCGATGTCCGTGAGAGCAGGGTCCATTGAAAATTCAAGACCCAGAACGGCGTTCACCACGCTCGCATGGGGTAAGAGTTCTGGATTTGCCGGACCGCGTGGTATTCCCAGAGCATAGCGAATGACATTGGCAATACCGTCGCCGTCAGGAGTTGCCAGTGGATGTACTAATTCTGGTTGAGCGAGTTCCTGCGCGCTGAAATTGGCGGACAACCAATCCTGAAAACCACCGATAACGGGATCCTGTGCTGCGAGGGAACCTTCAAAAATCATTTCCCGAAAGCGCAGTCGAATGCGATCTGTTGCGAAGTCGTCATTGTCAATGATTATACCGAATGCCGTTATGTCCGTGAAAGTTCTGGTTTGAAAATTCTGCCGAGGCCGCGTCGAAGTTGAGTGAATTTGCGTTGGCCACAGGGTCAAACTCAGCCCATCGTCCGTGATTTGAGTCTGTGGGAACGGTGAAAATGGATTGCCCGCTCGTGATGGTGGCTTCCGAGACATAAAACTGGGTGCCATTGCGCACCATCCAGCGCAGCGGACTGACGCGTTCGAATAAATCGATAGCCTCTATGATCAAGCGGTCACCTTCGGCAAATCGTACAGGTAGTTCAGCGGCATCGCCAAGAAAGTCACTTTTATCTATAAAGATGGCACCGTGCAGTGCGGCTGGACGGGTGCTGTTTGGTTGTAGTCTGATGGTGAAGCGGTCGTTCACGCCATTATTACCAATGCCACCCTCATTCCACTGATTGGATTCCACTGCCCCTTCGCTGGGTGTGGTATTCCAAATGCCGCCATACAAAGTGGTTCCTCTGGCGTTGAGCAAAGGAGAGTCGACGCGGAATGGAGTTCCCCTGCGTCTGGCGTCCGGATTGCCGTCGCCTGATATATCGACTGTCTGGATAACATTACCTCCATCCCTGAAGTTGACATTTGAATTCACGGTATTGCCTCCCCAGGATGCTACCGTTCTTTGTGGGCGCGTTGTGGCCGGGGAGGCCACAAATAGCTGTTCGCTCATGCTCGCGGTAACCAGATTGTTATCCCAAACAGTTAGATTGGCAACGAAGCGCCCAGCGGTTTGATAGGTGTGCTCATAAATCGGCCCGGAAGTGGATGAACCGTCACCACTTTCCCAGCGGATAAAGGTAATCTCTCCATCCGGATCAACAGATCCTGCCGAGTCGAACAATACGGTTGCCGGCGCTGTCAGAATGCCGGTGGGAGTCCTGGTGAGAGTGGCAACAGGAGTTCTGTTTGGAGTCGAATTCAGCGCAAAGTTCGCACTGAACCCGTTCCACTGCATCCAGAACCGAGAGCCCAGAAAATTTGGTTGATTGATTATGAAGCCAACGGCCGTGACATCAGTGAACATGCGTTGTTCAAAAACTAGCCCTGACAGATCGAAGTCGAGCGGATCGCTTGGATCGAAGACTGCCCATAGACCATTGTTTTCAGCGCTGGCAAAAGGGCAAATTTGCTGTGCCG
>JAJOKB010000053.1 GCA_021208135.1 Verrucomicrobiota bacterium
GAACCGCCTGAACTGGCGAGCGATGCCGCCAATCCTTGAAAACGTCGACGGACCTTTTATCCGGCATTTCTAGTGGGTGCCTTGGTCGGATTGGTATGGATGCTGTTGGAAGGCCTCGGCCACTACGGTTTCATCAATACTGCCTTTGTTGTGCAGTTCGACTTGAATACCAATGTTTTCGCCGCAGCGGGGTGGTGCCTTCCGCGACATGCCTGCCATGGTGTTCACACTGTCTCCGATCATCATCGGTATTGTTTTTCTGTTGTCCCTGCAAATCGGCTTCTCCATCTGGGCGACGTTCTTTATCTATTGCATTATCGTCTGGCTTGTTCGCTTAGGCTTTGCCCAACAATTGGTGGACAGTGGTTGGACCGGATACAGTGCCTCCCGCCTCTATCCCTTTGCCATGGAACAAATGCTGGGTGCTGCTCTGTGCTTCAGTTTGTATATCCTTTATAAGTCGTGGAATCCCGGCAAACTCGACCCACAGCGCGAACCAGTTGAACGGTATCTGCCTGCTTCGGTGACGCGTATCGGTCTCATCGCGCTGCCCTTGGTCATCTTTTATCTGCTTTGGGATCTCGGCGTAACCAATGTTCCTTTGTTGTTAGCCTTTGCGGTAGTGGTTATGGCAATAGCCATTGCAGCTGCACGTATCCGCGCGGAAACCGGTTTACCCCTGTGGCGAGAGCAACTACGAATGACCAAAATTCCATTGATTTTTGGTATGACCGGAATGACCGGCAGCAAGACGTTCACCGCCTTTCTGAACATTGTGTTCCTGCCCATGACCTTGCTGTTCAGGACCCTGCCACAGCAACTGGAAAACATTGAATTGGCCAGACGCTACAAATTGAAGGCATCCGGCCTGGCAATTGGCAGCTTGGCTGCATTTGTGACCGCACTTGGTGTTGGCATGATAAGCTTCATCGTCTTCGCCTATTACATGGGGGAGGACTTTTATGCCGGGGGGGGTATCTCTCGCACCCGGCACCACATCCAGTATTAATTTCACCACCTACCCACTTTGGATAGCCCACTTTTTAGGGGAACCTGGATTGGATAAGTTCACTACGGTGAACATGCTGCGTCTTTCGACCATCGCCATCGGCTTTTTGGTGGTTGGGTTGTTGCTGTTCCTCAGGCAAAAATTCCTCACTTTCCCGATCCATCCAATCGGCTATCTGGTCATTCTGTTCAGTATCCACTGGGATTTCGTACACCCTTACACCGCTCCGGGAGCCACCCCTGCCTTGAACAGCACCATCTGGGGCAGCGTTCTATTCGCCTGGGGCATTAAACGACTGATAGTAAAATTCGGCGGTATGAACACTTACAAACGCTCCAAGCCTTTGTTTGTAGGACTTATCGTCGGCGCTATCGGTATGGTGTTCCTCTGGAATTCAATTGATTTGATATGTTCCCTCATCGCCGCCGGCGAAACCAATCCCGGCACGTTCCTCAGGCACTTCACTGAAGTCACACCCTTCTCACCCGTTATTCATTGATGAATTTCATGCGACCTCTATTTGCCCTGCTTGCAGTAACCGGATTTGCCTTACCACTCCAAACCGGTTACGCACAGACCGCGACCTTCAATGAGGAAGTTGCGCGTTCCATAGCCCCGGTACAACGGCGCCAGTTGGAAAATCTTTCGGCGCTATCCCTTCCCTCATTGACCGAGATTCGCGAAACCGTATCTCCGGACGCCTTGCGCAACCGCGTGGATGAGTTGGAACAGTTGGGTTCTCTCGCAATAGGTGCCCGTCCGGTAGATGAGCAAGGCCGTTCTCCAATACACAACTATTTGCTGAGCCAGTTGGAAGCGCTCGGCGTTCATGGTGTGGAAGTCGTCGGTACCGTGCGCGGCAACGTAGCGGTGCCAGTGTTGTGGCATAATTCCACATCTGCAGCTACCCGTGGTCCGCGCATGACACTGCAGGTCGATGGCAGCTCCTTCAACGCACTTCCATTATGGCCCAACGGTGCCATACCCTCAATCACACCGGCAGCTGGCCTTACCGGTCCTTTGGTGGATGTACGCCGCGCCGACTGGGATGATTTGCGCGGTATAGATTTGCAAGGTGCCATCGCCTTGATGGATTTCGCCGGCGGTCGCCGTGTGGAGCGACTGTTCTCCTTGGGCGTGATTGCTGTGATTGTGGCCGAGGACAATTTTGTCAATGTAACCAACGGGCACCTGTTGTTTCAAAACACCCCTCTCCCCTTCCCCCGATTTTACGTAGATGCGGCTACCGCTGCCGAATTGCGACGTCAAATCGCCACCGCAGCCGCTGAAGACCGTAAACCTTCAGCCTTTCTGCAAGGAGGCCACATCTTTGAAAACCGTCCCTACGAGAGCATCTTTGCCTTCCTGCCTGCCAGTGCTCCACTGACAGTCGAGGTCACTGCCTCCTTGCTGCTGGATTTGATCGCAAGTGATTTTAATCTGCGAGCCGAGGATTTGATGCTGGTTAACGATTTGACCAGCCCGG
>JAJOKB010000007.1 GCA_021208135.1 Verrucomicrobiota bacterium
GCACACGCCGTCCTATACGGTCCCGCTTCCCGGACTCCTGACAGATTTCTACTTCCGCTAATTGCATCCACTCATAGTATCACAACCCACTCTCCTTGCATACGTGGCCTTCCACCGGACGCTTACACTCTATCTTCGATTGAGTTCCAGCGCTCACGGTAGGGCAAGGCCCCACCTTCAAACACCACCGCCAGTTGGTTAGATATCCAGATTAGTCCTTCGCTACCGGGTGGAGCCATGATGGTGCGCAGGGGTTGAAATTCAGATATGCACCACTCCTTGTTGGTTGGTTGTAAGCGTCCGGCAGGCTGCCCTTGATTATTAGTGGTCACTGAGAAGTTGTAAGCGTCCGGCAGGCTGCCCTTGATTATTAGTGGTCACTGAGAAGTTCGATCGCGATTGTTATCAATTGCGATGGCAATGGTAATGAGTTCGAACGAGGTTCTATCGAGATTGCTTGCCCCAGTTTTGTGGCAGCAAATGTGTCAGGTCGTCCTGATTGCTCAACTTTGGCAGGGTACTCAGAACATCCCGGAGATAGTCATGGGTGTTTACTCCGAAGCGTTGGCAGGTGACCACAATGGAGTAGATGATCGCGGTCCGGCCTCCTGCTTCGGGCGACCCTATGAACAGCCAGTTCTTTTTGCCTATCGCCGAGGGGCGGATGGCATTTTCGATCAGATTATTATCCAATTCCGCTTCACCGTGTTGCAAGAGCAGTTTGATGGAAGTCCACTGGTTGAGGGTGTAATCCGCTGCTTTGCCAAGGTTGCTTTTAGGCAGGACTTTTTGACGGCAGATCACCGCGAGAGTGTGCAGCCTTTGGAACAGCACAGTCAGTTCCTTCTGGCGTCGCTCTGTACGTTGCCCGGCACTGAGCTGCAACTCACGGTACTCTTGTTCACGTGCGTAAATACGGGCAAAAATCCGCAGTGCCAGCGCTGCTTCCCTCTTGTGCGTGGAAAGGCTTTCAAACCATTTGCGCCGTACATGGGCCAGACAACCCAAACGCACCACATCAGCATCCAGTTTCCCCAGACGGTCATAAGCCTGATAGCCGTCAGCCTGCAACAATCCCTTGAACCCCCTCAGCAAATGCCGGGCACCTGCGTGTCCACGGTTCAAGTGCCAGTCAAAAACCACCGGTCCACGCGGTATACCCATCACCCAGAGCTGACCTTTCAGCGCTTTTTTCTGCTTACTGTCAGGGTCCAGATAATTAACCGGAGTCTCGTCGGCTTGAACGTAGGGACCTGCTATGAGGTCCTTACGCATTCGGTCATAAATCGGTTTGAGCCAGAACGACGCTACCTCCACCCAATCCGCCATGCTCTGTCTGGAAAGACGCGCTCCCCAGCGTTCGGTCATCTTTTCCAGTCGGTACAGCGGAAGATGATCCAGATACTTGCACACCACTACCCAGGCCAACAGACCGGCGGATGCATAACCGCCCTCCACCACTCGCACCGGTGCCGCCGCCACTACAGGTGGATGGTTGCGATCCAGCTTGAAGCGATAACGAGGGCGCACGATCTCGCGCTTCACCAGCTTCGGGGCAATCACATCCACCTCAAACGTACGCTCCTCATCGATCTGTTCATACAGGTCAGGGTTCTTCTTCACTTCTTCCGGCACGATCACCACAGTCTCGTGTACCGGAAGATCCTTAAAATGCTCCTGCGGGCTTTGAGCTACCCGCGGCTTAATGCGCCGCTCAACTTCAAACTTCTGTACCGGCGCATTCTGCAGAGCGCTCAGTTCGTTCTTCACCTCTTCAAGGTCCAACAGCAATTGCGCACGGTCTATCTTTTCGCTTTGCCCACTGCCAAACAACTTTTGATTGAGCCAGTCGATGCGTGCATTCAACAAGGCAATCTGCTGGTCACGCTCGACAATATCCTGCTCGCGCTCCTCCAGTAATGCCCGCAAACGGACATTTTCTGCTTGGAGATGGGCAATGGTTGTCATGATTGATAGCCAACCATAAATAAATTAGTGTTGCAAGCGTTTTATTGCTCATACCATGCTTTTTTGCACCCGTCTTTGAGATCTATTCCGGCCAACAACATCGTCAGTGCCGCACAAGTCAACTGCACCTTGCGGCCAGAGCTTCCCGATGGCCAACTGAACCGCCCCTTTTCCAGACGCTTGGCAAAAACCCATATCCCGCTGCCATCCCAGTACAAAATCTTAATGCGGTCACGATTGCGGTTGGTAAATATAAACAAGGCTCCACTGAATGGATTTTCCCCCAGCACCTCACTGGCCTGGGCCCACAACCCGTTAAAACTTTTGCGCATGTCCACAGCTTCCAGACCCAGGAACACCTTGGTTTGCGTGGCAAAATTAAACACGTCCGGTTCCTCTCAGTAATTTTGTCAACTGCAGTGCATCGCTGCCACGCATCACCACGCCATCCGGGAAGCTCACTTCCAGCATCTGCTCCATACTTGCTGGTTTCACTGCCGCCACCTGTTCACGGCTCAGCATGCTCGATTCTAAACCCACCTTCAGCTTACCGCTTTTGCGACGCCCAAGCCAGGCAACCAAGGTTCCATAAGATATACACTCACGCCGACTAAACTCCAACTGGGTAAGACCGCTTTCGTCGTAACGCTCCAACAACTCAAGCCACTTCTCAGGCCCAAGCACACGCCGTCCTATACGGTCCCGCTTCCCGGACTCCTGACAGATTTCTACTTCCGCTAATTGCATCCACTCATAGTATCACAACCCACTCTCCTTGCATACGTGGCCTTCCACCGGACGCTTACATTCTTTCGAGGAGCTGTCGATGTTCTTCTGGTGTCATATTTGTTTTGCCGAATGTGGAGATGAGGGACGGGAAACGGCGTCAGCCGTTTTTCCGTTCCTTCCATCGATTTGTTCTCCTCGTCTTTTGCGATGATCACTCGGATTGGTTTCCCATCCTGATAATGTTCAATTAGGAGTCTTCTCAATGTTTCTTCTGATGACTCTTCGCCATCCGGTCCCCCCGATCCCTTGATTTCAATAGGAATCGAATTTCTACCGAGGAACAAATCAACAATGGACCTCCGAATGAAACCCAGCTCAAGTTCAACTGTCGAGTAGTGAGAAGGCAGATACGCTGTCCTCCGTATGTAGGTCCGGTCGAATGAGTATCCTACTGCATCCGACATGACGTGCAACAGGTTCACTAAAAGCTCATCAGTCTTCTCTTTCCAACGCTTGTTATCATCCTCGGAAGGATTATCTCCAACTCGCTGCCCTAACTGATCTAGGTACTCCTTCCAAGCTTCTCTTACCTTCCTGTCCTTCTGGTCATTCCCGTTAAATTCGATATCAATCGTATTCAATGCCTCAACATGATTCGGAGAAAGTACGCTGGCACGAGTAACCATCAATGTTTTGAATACACGAAGCCGCCTCTCCTTGGCATCTTTTCGACTTGTCTATTACACGCTGCAATCGTAGCGCCACTATCGGCCCAACGAGAATAGCTATGATCGTCAGAATTTCGAGCATAGTTTGTTAAGTTTTTTGGAGAACAAAATTATTTGTAGGGACTGTCGTTTTTGGGGAAACGACAGTCTGGTTGATGATTAGTTTTTTTGATTCACAGCTAGTTAGCAAGACAATTTGGTTTTGAGTGCTTTTGTTAGTAGGACCGAAATTCATAGCGGGCTGAGAAAAAGTCCCCCAATTACCGTATTTTGCTGTTATAGGGGACTATTTGAGAGGGAGAGGTGGTGTTCGGCGGACTGGATAAGGTTCATATGGAAAAAAAGGAGAACTGCTCGACTGGCGAGTGGCACAGGCTGATAAAGCGGTAGGCTGGTGGCAGCGAATATTTGCGCCAAAGCGCCAGTCGGGCCACTTGGTGGAGCCTCAAACAAACATCAAAACATGGGGGGGAGCAAAGGCTGATTCAGCATTTAGAAACTATTTCCCATAATTGACAACTACCCTGACACATAGGGGATAGTTGCCAATAACAGCCATTATTGTGGGAAAATTACGGCACTCAATGAGACTTTCGCGGACCTTATACCCTTTTGAAACTTGAACCTCGAAAACGCTGGAGGCCTTTATTTAAGCGGCTTGGAGCTTGGTCGGGCTGGAGGGATTTGAACCCCCGACCCCTTGCACCCCATGCAAGTGCGCTACCAGTCTGCGCTACAGCCCGTGAAAGTGCAGCAGAGTGAACATCGGTGTGGCGTGGGTCAAGAATTATTATGGCTGATTCGCACATCTTAGGTTGGTGACACCGAGAGACGGATCAGGGAAGTTTTCCACGGTCAATAAAACTTAACTAATTTAAGTTATTTTTTCATTGCCTTCACCGCATTTACCTATTCTATTTAGCGCATATGAACTATAATATCAGAGCAGAGGACGAGTTTGGGGAGTTGAGTTTGGAAGAGCGCGAGTGTTATCGGGAGTGGGCTGAAGGATTGGAGGCGCGGGTTGCTGAGTTGACGGAATCGCATGAAGGCCGGACGGGATGGGAATTTGAAATGCATCCACTGGTTGAGGAGGCGATGGCGTTTGGTGGAGAGATATATGGGTATGGGGTGGGCCTTGAAGGGAGGCGTGGGCGATTGGAGGCAGGCATGCACATCATGTTAGCTGGGGCTAAACTGAGTTCGATACTGCATATTGCCGAGAACTGGCCGCCCGCTTGGGAGTTAAGGGACTATGCCAACCGCCAGTTGTCTGAGGCACAGGCAATGTTGAGCAAGGCGAGAGAAGCGCTGATTGAGAGAAGCGAAGTGGGGATTGGGGTGGATTTGTTTGGCGAACGTGGAGAAGCACTCATGAAAGCGGTGAGTGCATTAATGGACCAAGTAAGATCTTAACAGATCGATGGAGTCGGCCCATGGAAATGCGGTGAGTGCATTAATGGACCAAGGTAAAGATCTTAACAGATCGATGGAGTCGGCCTGGGCGGGGGATTTGTCGCGACGCCAGCGATGGATGCGGGGAAAGCGGAGAGCAAGGCCGCTGCGGTGCCGCCTGGAGACTTGGACGCCCTCAAAAGCGATTTCGAAAACGAGTTCAGGGTTTACGATGCGCACTGGTCCCTGTTTTGCCTTGGTATGCTTTAGGATCCAACTATTGACCTGCCGAATTTCAACATCAGAAAGACCGGAATAGGCCTTGGCGACAGGAACTAACTGCCCCTTGTCCCAAGCCGCGAGAGTATAATCGGTGAATAGACCACCGCGCTTGCCGTGGCCAGCCTGAGCATAGACGAGCACCAAATCGATCGTAAACGGGTGCGATTTAAACTTCCACCAGAGTCCGCGGGTGCGACCGACGCTGTATGGACTGGTGATTGATTTGAGCATAAATCCTTCGGTGCCATGATCTCTGGCTGTGGACCATACCTCGAACAGACTGTGCCAGGAGTTTTGGTTAAGCACAGGGGAGCAGCAGAGTGTGGCATGGGGTGCATGTTCACCATCAGCCGGTAAAATGCGCAATAGATGTTCACGGCGGGAGAGCAGATTGAGCGACCTGACATCATTGCCCTGAACTTCCAGACAATCGTAAGCGATGAACCGCGCAGGGGCTTGAGTGAGGATAACGTCTGAAGGATTTTTGCGGGTAATTCTGGTTTGCAGGTGAGCAAATGCCATGGGAGTAGCGGCGGCGGTTTGCCAGCACAGGATCTCACCGTCGAGAACAAAATTACCGGGAATACGCGCAGCGGCCTGAATCAATTCTGGAAAGCATTCTGCCAAAGCCTCGTCGCCTCTTGACCACAATTGAATGTAGCCATGGCGCTTGATGAGTTGCGCGCGCATACCATCCCATTTCCATTCCACCTGCCAATCGTTGCGGTCACCGAGATTCTCCAGGCCACCCTCCAGAGGAGCTGCTAACATAAATGGATAGGGACGGCTGCGCTCACTTTCAGGATCCACTTTTTGGCCGATAACAGCGAGGTATGCGTGAGGAGAAGGCTGCCAGGCACCCATCAAGCGATGCTGCACCACAGCGACATCAAGATTATGGGCCTGAGCCAGTGCCCTGACAACCAATGTCCGCGACACGCCGATCCGGAGTCCTCCGGTGAGCATTTTATTGCATAGGAGCAATTGCTTGCGATCCAACTGTTGCCATAAAGACCTGATCAAATTCAATTGAAAGCCTTCATCCCAATCTCCGATGGGCATGAGGTGTTGCTCAATAAAAACAGATAAAGGCCAATCGACCCCATCGCCCTCAGGCAGGACCAAGGCGACCGTTTCCGCGGAATCCCCTACCCGCTCGTAACAGTGTTGCAGCAGGCGGTCAGAATAGCCGCTGACCTGGCCGCACCAGCGCAACAACGTACGCCCATTGATGCGCAAGCGCAGCTTTTTACCCATCAAAAACCAGAGAGCCCAGGCGGCATCGGACGGATTTGCCTGCTGAAAATAACCCATGAGGGCATCCAATTTAGCGGAAGTCCTCCTTGAGGTATCCACAACATACAGCAGTTGCGCGAAGGAGCGCATGACGGCATTAGCCTGGTGATTCGGAAGGCAAACCCACGGCTGCATCATCCGGCACAGGCTCGGGATTGGTGGCCTTGCGGATCCATTCATTGATTTGATTGGGCGAGAGCACATCGCTCGCGGGCAGTTCATCCAGCGATTTGAGTCCACAGTACTCCAAAAAGGACTCGGTGGTCCCATATTGGAGTGGTCTGCCCGGGCAGCTCAAGCGCGACCCGTGATGTGGATCAACTCTTTCTCGAGCAAGCGACTGATCGCGCTATCGGCGGAAACACCGCGAATGGCTTCGATTTCCACACGGGTGACTGGTTGACGGTAGGCAATGATCGATAAAGTCTCCAGAGCGGCATTGGAAAGTTTGCGCGGGCGAGGTTCGTTGCGAAACAGACGTACCCAATCTGCGTAGCGCGGGGCCAGAGCCATGCGATAACCTAATGGTCCCTCGTGAATCCGATAAATCGCGTCCTGCTGCTCGAGATCACTGCTTAATTCATCAAAGGCGTCGCGAATTTGCGAGGTGGTAAGAAGCGACGGCACTTGCTGAAGCAAGGCGGCCATCAATTCCTGTTGACCGCTCAGTTCAGTATCGTTCTCACCGGCCTCGGCAGTCCACTCTTCCACTTGCTGATGATAGCGGGTGAAAACGGTTTGCACATCCTTGGGGGTGAGTGACTCACTCGATGAAAACAACAAAGCCTGCAAAACCTTTTTTAACTCAAATTCCATCCTGTGATGCGGTGGTTGCGGAATTTTCAAACAAATCGAACACCCAATCCGGAGTTTTGATCAACCGTCCCTCCTTGTTGATCAAGGCATGGATGGTGTGTCCTTCGCAAACGGTGACGCCATCATTGACGCGCACAATCTTATTTTCAAAACGTAAGCGGACTTTACCCTGCATGCTGAGCGAAACCGTTTGCTCCAGCAAGTCGTCATAGACAGCCCGTGCCTTGAAAGCCAGGTGTGCTTCGACCACGGGCATAAATACGCCGCGTGCTTCCCATTCAGTGTAAGGCAACCCCATGGCACGGGACAGCTCCGTTCGACCGACCTCGAACCAGTCGAGTGCCCGGGAATTGAAGTAAGAACCCATCTGATCGGTGTCGCCGTAGCGCACTCGAAAGCGAAAAATGTGAGCAGGTACCTGCATGGCAAAACTAACTGCGTCTTCCCTCAGCGATGCGACGTGCCTCGATGTATTGAGCACGCATGGTACGACTTAAATCGCGCGAGATGCGAACTTCTTCGAGCCTGGAACTGCGGCGACGTGGTTGAATATATTCCACGGTCTGTTGGTGACTGATGAGAGACAGATCGGAAAAGAGAGCGAAAGCGCGTTCGGCATCCTCTGTTCGTCCTTCCTCACGCGCTCTCAGTATGGCACCCCAGGCGGCGACGAGTTCATTGCGCACATCAATAAAACACACCCGGATAAGCGTGCGAATTTCACTGAACAATGGACTGGTCCATTCGGCGCGATAACGAAAATCCTTGGCATCAATGAATGGATTGATGGTGGGATCGGAACGCAACTCCGTATATTGTGGATCGAAAACACTCGGACGGATGGGCGTGCGTCTGAGTGGAAAAATAGTGGGACCACCGGGGGTGCCCACCCTGAAATTCCACAGTTTTTGACCTTCGTGGGACAACACGAATTCGAGAAAAGCAACCGCGACATCGCGGTTAGGTGCGCCGCGCAGCAAACCGATGGGGTCGGCTGAAATAGTGGTGCCACCGATAGGGATGTTGATCCCAAAACGATCACTGCCGCTGCGTTCCAAAATGCTTTCCTGCTGAAAACGGCCAAAAAAATCGATACTCATACCCGCGGCACTATCACCGGCCGCAACATCAATGTTAGGCTTTTGAGAAGTGTCAGTGAAGTAACGTGCATTCGCGGAAATGATTTGGATAATCTGCATACCCCGCATCCAGCCGTCGGCAACCGCCTGAGCTTCAAAGTCAGCTTCGGATGCATCTGGATGCTCTGCCAGCAACTCATTGAGGCGCAACTGCATTTGTTGCTGGATGATCATCTCAAATGCCTGGGTCATGGATCCGCTCTTGGTTGGATCACACAAAGCGATCTCACCGAAAAACCTTGGATCCATCAGGTCAACCCATTGCTCTGGTTCCCGTTCAATGCCCAGTCGACTGAGGGAATCACGATTAAATATAATGCCATAGCTGGAGAGCACGGCACCGTACCAACGGCCCTGGTCATCAAAAAAACGCTCCCCGGCAAAAATGCCGGGAATGGCTGGCGGCATCTGTCCAGGCTCAGCGGTCGGCATGAACCAGTCGGGGTGCAGATCGAACAATCCGCCATCCACCAGATTGCCGCGCCTGGCCTGCATGGAAAAATCGTACACTCCGCCGCCGAAAAACACATCAATCCCAGAGGAGGCATTACTGGCCAAATAGGCACGCCTGGCCGCCTGTGCCTCCGTATCCAGTGCTGGATCGGCTGGCAACTCTATGCGGTGATCCTGAGCAGCATCCTGGACTACACGCGTCCAGCGACGTCCTAAATCGCGCTCCCAATGCAGGCGAAAACTGTTCAAGTATTCAGAATTCAAAAAGCGCGCAATTTCCCCGGTGCCACCGATGACGCGATAATCGACGCGTGCAGTGAGTCCAGTCCGCTCCCGATACCATTGAACAAAGCCGCGAGCAAACTCCTGGCGGATAGATTCCGGGTGCGGGGTGATGACGACAACAGTGACATCCGGATTTCTGATCACTGGCTGCTCCTTGCGAAAAACAAAAGGCAGCGCTAAAATCAGCACAAACAGAAATCCGATGGTTAAGTTTTGTTTCATCGGTTCAGTCGGTTAATACCACAACATCCTCAGCATCGACATAGGCGAACAACTGACCGCGATCACCGCCACCAAGAAACCGGGGATTGAGTTCAAAAACCTTCAACTTATGCCCTTGATTCACAAACTGGTATTGCCCCAATTCGCCGTAATAAATGGCCTCGCCAATTTCACCGGCAATGCAATTTTCGTCCGCCGGCATGGTGTCGATGCGAATGCATTCAGGACGAATGGACAAAGTGACTTCGGATCCGACCTGGGGTTCAGCCTCTGCATCCGCTGGGACGCCGTTAAACAAGCCGAACTCGGTATCGACAGCTACCATGCCCGCGCCACTGGCTCTAACCGTACCACGGATGAAATTGGTTTCGCCGATAAAGTCTGCCACGAAACGGGTGCGCGGGCGTTTGTAAATTTGCTGTGGAGTGCCTACCTGCAAAATGTTGCCCGACTCGAGCACAGCCATGCGGTCGGCGATAGACAGCGCCTCTTTCTGGTCGTGCGTCACATAAATGGTGGTCAACTTGAACTCTTTGCACACACGCCTGATTTCACTACGCATTTCCAGGCGCAGTTTGGCATCCAGATTGGACAATGGTTCGTCGAGAAGCAAACACCGGGGCCGAATGACCAAAGCGCGGGCCAGGGCGATCCGCTGCTGTTGTCCACCGGATAGCTGATTGGGTTTGCGGCTGGCATAGCTGCCCATTTGCACCGATTCAAGCGCCTCTTTAACCCGT
The DNA here is from genome assembly GCA_021208135.1 of Verrucomicrobiota bacterium. Taxonomy (GTDB): domain Bacteria; phylum Verrucomicrobiota; class Verrucomicrobiia; order Opitutales; family Oceanipulchritudinaceae; genus JAJOKB01. Next base: position 10,054 of record JAJOKB010000007.1, read on the forward strand.
TGCTGAATTTCAGCTTTGCCCACCTTGCGCTGCTCCAGACCAAACGCCACATTTTCTGCGACCGTCATATGCGGCCAAAGGGCATAACTTTGAAACATCATACCGGTGTTGCGCTTGTGAGGCTCGAGCCGGGTGACATCATCGTCGCCGAAGTAAACCGCCCCACCCTCAGGGATATAAAACCCTGCAAGGCAACGCAAAAGCGTCGTTTTACCGCAGCCGCTTGGACCCAACAAAAAGAACAACTCGCCCGGTTCAATTTCAACATTTACCGAATTGAGCGCCACAGTGTCCCCAAACCGCTTCACCACACCACGTACAGAGACGGAAATCATATGCGCAATGAAGGCATGCGTGGCGGTGGTGTCAAACTTCAAGCGCGCATGTTTTTCGATGACACTTGACCTATGGCTTTCGCCGTAACAGAATCGTCACACTATGCCAGCCATTTACGGATCGGATGCCTACTCTCCGAAGCAAATTGCCTACAAGGTGGAGCAAGTGGGTGTGACCAAAGCCAAGGCTCCATTTCTGCAAACATTTATGCTCGGAGTTCTGGCTGGCGGTTTTATCGCGCAAGGGGCCTTGTTTTACACCGTAGTGGTGAGCGATGTCACCCTTGCGCCCGCTTTTTCACGGCTGTTGGGCGGTTTGGTTTTTGCCACGGGCTACATTGTCGCCATCCTGGCAGGAGCGGAGGTATTTACCAGCAACAACTTGTTGGCGATGACGTATGCTGCCGGGAAAATCAGTATTTACCAAATGTTGCGTAACTGGGGTATCCTTTTGGTAGCCAACGGCGTAGGAGCCATTGGCTTGGCGGTGCTGTTCATATTCTCAGGATTGAAATCACGAGGCGCAGGTGCCATCGGTGAAACTGCCTATGCACTGGCACACACGAAAGCATACCTGCCCTTTTATGAGGCATTCTTCCTGGCTATTATCGGCAATCTTTTTGTCTGTATTGCGGTATGGGTATCGCTTGCCGGGCGAAGTGTCGCAGACAAGGTGGTGGCGGTTCTCCTGCCGTTAACAGCCCTGGGTGCCATCGAGCTGGAACACATCACCGCCAGTCTCTATTTTCTTCCCAGAGGTTACATTATGCAGCTGCTGGATCCGGGCATTGTCCCGGACGGTGCCAATCCCATTACCCTCACAGCTATTTTGCTCAACTTTATCCCCATTATTTTGGGCAATATCGTCGGCGGCAGCTTGATGGTTTCCACCATATTTTATGTGATCTATCGGCGCGGCCACGAAAATGAGTCCGTCGAAGGCATCGACTGAGACTCTTTTCGCACAGATGCGCGACCGCGAAGTCAAAGAATCATCAGCAAAACGACTTGTAAGCAGCCGATAAGGCATCCGACGACGGCACCCAGATACTCAATAGCCCTGAATTCCCTCGCCGCAATGGAGCGCACGACCTGCTCCAGCTGAACTAGATCCAAAGCTTTGATGCGGGCGGCAATGATATCACTTACCCGGAAATGTCGTTCGGCTTCATCGGCAAACTGACTCAAGATCGAAGGCGCGGCCTTGGTCAATTCCTCGACGGCAATGCGCTCCAAGGCGGCCAGAATCTTGTCATTGATAAAAGATCCAAGCAAAGGGATAGCCCGTAACCTGGGGGCAACACCCTCATAGACCAACTGCGAGGCATGACGCTGCAGGAAGGGAGCGAAATCAATTTCCAGTAACTCCTGCCGCAAGACATGGCTACTTAATAATTCCTTCTCGATAATGGTACCGGTGGTGACCGCGATTTCATCCTGCCTCCTGGGGATCAATCCCTGTATTGTCAATGGCCCAAACCGCAGAGGCTTGCGGGGATGAAACAACATGTGGATGGCCAGCCTGTTGGTTGACCAACCAATCAAGGCGGAAATTATCGGAATCGCGAACAGGATCAGACCAGACATGGTGTATCAGCTGTGAACATCATTGAAAATAGGACACGCCGCTGCGAAAACAGCGGTTGTTCCTCCAAACCGGGGATATTGATACCCACGAAAAGAACCCGTGCGCTCACTGTGGCCCATTTTGCCAAAAAACTTTGCCGCATGGACTGCAAATACCTTCGATGGCATGAGCCGAGCCATTTGGATTGGCGTCCACCGCATGGGAGGGCAATCCGTGCTCATCCACGTACTGAGTACAAATCTGATCGCGACAAACCAATTGACGCACCACCTCTTCGCTGGCGACAAAGCGACCTTCGCCATGCGACAAAGGCATCCAGTGTTCATCACCTAACTCACAAAGAGACAACCAGGGAGTCCGTTTTGGAGGCGACTTTGGTGCGGGCATAACAGGAAATATGACGACCGATGGTGTTATGTGTCAGAGTAGGACTGTTGGCATCCAGGGGGCGGATGTCACCAAATGGCACCAAACCCACCTTGATGAGTGCTTGAAAACCATTGCAAATGCCCAAAATAAGTCCATCGCGTGAGCGCAACAATTCCATGGTGGCGTCGGCAACACGCGGGTTGCGCAACACCGCGGCTATAAATTTGCCGGAGCCTGCAGGTTCATCACCCGCGGAAAAACCGCCGGGTAACATCAGAATCTGGGCATTATTTATCGCCTTAGCCAGGGACAGCAATGATTCCTCAACCTCCAAATCAGATCTGTTGCGAAAAACAAGGGTTTGCACCTCGGCACCGGCCTTGATGAAGGCTCGCGCTGTATCGTATTCGCAATTGCTGCCGGGGAACACTGGTATCACCACCAGCGGCTTGGGCACAGTCAACCGTGGTTTGGCCACGCGGTTGGGTTGGAAGCGCACATTGACCGGCTGACTTTGCGGAGCGTGCGCAGCGCGAATCGGAAACACAGAGGTCAGCGGATCTTGCCAGGATTTGTGCAGATCAGCCAGTTGCAACACTTGACCATTGCAGACGATTGCAGGTTCTTCGAGTATGAATCCGAGACTGTGTCCGGGTAAATCAATGGTCTCCTGCTCGTTGGATAATTCCAAAATCAAGGAACCGTAGGTCGGAGCAAATAAGTCGGTCGGATCTACCTGCTGTTCAAACTTAAAGCCAAGTTGGTTGCCAAAGCACATAGTGGCCAAGGCAGTGGCAATGCCACCTTGGCGAATTGAGCGGGCCGCAACTACTTTGCCAGAGGCGATTGCATCACTCACCGCTTCATAAATCTGCAAAATAGCCTTTAAATCAGGCAGACCATCCTCCCCTATCGGAACCGGGACATGCCAAACAGTCGCACCAGCGTTCTTGAATTCAGGAGAAATGACATGGCGAGCATGGACTGGCGCTACGGCAAAGGCGACCAAGGTAGGCGGAACGTCCAGATCATTGAAGGATCCAGACATGGAATCTTTACCGCCAATGGCGGCTATCCCAAGCTGTTCTTGCGCCCAAAGCGCACCTAACAGGGCGGCCAATGGCTTGCCCCAACGCACGGGTTCACCGCGCAAACGCTCAAAATACTCTTGCAGGGTGAGGCGGATTCTGGCGGTTTCACCGCCGCTGGCAATAATCCGCGCCACCGCCTCCAACACCGCATAAACCGCTCCATGAAATGGACTCCAACTCGAAATATTCGGATTGAAGCCGTGGCTCATCAGCGTTCCGGTGGTTGTGAAACCCTGCTCCAGAGGTATCAAGGCGGCCATCGCTTCCACCGGAGTCTGGCGATACTTACCTCCAAAGGGGTGCAATATCGAACCCGAACCAATGGTGCTGTCAAACATCTCCACCAATCCTTGTTGCGAACAGATATTCAAATCACTGAGTGTTGCGCACCAAAGCTGGTTTAGATCGGCATCCGGTGAAATCCTTTGTTTGCGCAATGGGGAATGCTCTGCGGCAGGGCCGCAATGCGTGCGATTGCCGTCGAGGTGGTACCGTTGGTGTCCAAAAACGCCCGGTCAATATCTACCACGGTTTGACCGCGCCAGGTCATCCGCAAACGCCCCGAATCGGTAACTGTGGCCACGGCTACTGCCTCGAGGTTCTCCTTTGCTGAGAAATCAATAAACCGCTCCACATCATTGGTCGTTAAGCACCACAGCCATGCGCTCCTGAGATTCGGATATCGCCAGTTCGGTACCATCCAAACCCTCATATTTGCGCGGAACCACATCCAGATTTATTTCCAGCGAAGGCGCCAGTTCACCGATGGCAACAGAGACTCCACCCGCGCCAAAGTCGTTGCATCGCTTGATCATACCACTCACTTCGGGATGCCGGAACAAGCGCTGGAGTTTACGCTCTGTCGGCGCATCTCCTTTTTGCACTTCAGCTGAATTTAACAGCGCTTTACTATCATGTTCCTTGGAGGATCCTGTGGCACCGCCTATGCCATCGCGCCCTGTACGCCCGCCCACCAGGACAATGATATCGCCCGGTTCAGCGCAAACGCTGGCACCTGATCGCGCGGGGCAGCGGCGATCACCGCGCCGATTTCCATCCGCTTGGCAACGTATCCCGGATGACTATATTTCGTTCACCATACCTGTAGCCAGTCCGATCTGATTGCCATAGCTACTGTAGCCACGCGCTGCTTCACGGGTGATTTTGCGCTGGGGCAATTTGCCCGGCAGGGTTTCAGCATAAGGTGTCCGGGGATCTGCACTGCCGGTGACACGCATCGCCTGATAAACATAACTGCGTCCTGAAAGCGGGTCGCGAATCGCTCCACCGAGACAGGTGGCAGCACCGCCGAAGGGTTCTATCTCGGTGGGATGGTTGTGGGTCTCGTTTTTAAACATCACCAGCCAATCCTCTTCATGGCCATCCACTTCAACTGGCACCACGATACTGGCAGCATTGACTTCCTCAGACTCTTCCAAATCGTCCAACAGGCCGTGACTGCGCAACCACTTCATGCCCACAAGCGCAATGTCCATTAGACAAACCGGCGCTTGGCATTGTCACCATACAGCTCAGCACGCATGCCTAAATACATTTCCCAGGCCTTGCGCACTGGCTCATTCAGGTCTCCTGCCTCGATTTCAACGGAAGTCAGTTCGGTTAAAAAAAGTGGTGTGTCGGCAATGATCAGACCAGTACGTATCCAGCAACTTAATTTCAGTGACTGTCGGTACCCGTTGTTCCTGCTCGTTGAAATACTGCTGACAAAACTCTAAATCCGCTGGCGACATCGCCAACCCCAACTCCTTGTGCAGAGCTTTCAATCCTGCTGCATCCAGATCATTAAAACCAATCAATGTCGACACAGGTTTGGGTTCGGGCAACTCCGGGGTCAATGTTTCCGGCATCTCCAGCGAGGCCAGACGCGAATCCACGGCATTCACCAAAAATTGCTGACAGCGCTTGAGGTCTGCATCGGATAATTCACCCTCCAGAATGTACACCTTTGCTGTCGCCACGACCGGCTTGTGATGGGCCACAATCTGCACGCATTGAGCAGCCGAATCCGCGCGCTGGTCAAACTGTCCCGGCAGAAACTCCACGGCAAAAACGCGCGAACCATTGCAAAGCGGGGTTTCGTCTTCATACACGACGTCAACAGGAGGCTCGGCAAACACTGTGTCGCGCACCGCCGCCCAATATTCATCGGCCACGCCTTCGACATCATAGCGCAACAGCACGCGCAAGCCCTGCAATTGCTCCAATCCAAGGGATTGACGCAAATCATCCAATACTGTCCGCGCCTCATCCTGAAACCCGGCACGCTTTTCGACGTAGAGTCGTCTGATCATGCCTAGACTTGAATGGCTACCCTGCCCGACTTTGGCAAGCGGTAAGACTTGTGGACTTCACTATAAAGTTTCATTTTCCAGCCAGACTGAGGGAACCAAAAGCCTGACCGCCTGCGCCGGAATACCCCTTTCACCGTGCTCAAAGGCACGGCACAATTGATCTACCAGCAATTCACCAATGCGAAAGTTGCTGTGACTCATGCCCGAAATTACTTTTTCATCGGCACTCAACGCATACCCCACCAAGCCCATATCCGTCGGCGGTTGAATGCCATTTTCCCGCAAGACTCTCAGTGCAGATCGTCCAGGCCCTATCACTGCATCCAAGGATTGTTCCCGTACCCAACCCATGAATTCCACGTCATTAAACGTATCAAACAATGCCACAGTCACATTGCTTTCCTTGCTGAACGCCATGAATGCGGAACCAGCTCTGCGACCCATACGTTCGTTTTCCGCTCGTGACATGTAACAGCCCACCTTGCGATACCCCCGGGCCTGCACGATACGCATGATCTCCGTCATCGTGAAAAAGTGGTCGTTGGTGACCAGATTCAACGTGGGTTCCTTAAATGTGTAGCCTATGGTTATAGCACAGAGTTGATCCCATGGCAGATCCAGTGGCTGCGGATTTTGCGCCTGTGGTGCCACTACCACACTGCGAATATTACGCGCCAAAAGAATCTCTCCCAAGCGCCGGGCATTCAAACGTCTGCCATCGACATAAAACCGCTCCACCGCATAACCCAGCTGGCGGGCCCGCGCCTGGGCTCCCGCTAGATATTCATGGTATCCCGCAAACACTCCCATGTCCACTTCAGGCCCATGATTGCACACCCAGGCAATGGTCGCCTTGTACCCAGGCACACGCAAACCGCGACGATGATTAGCCAATGCCGATAGCATCGGATCACGCCGATAACCCAGCCGCTGAGCCTCCACACCAACCGCTGCACGCGTCGCCGCAGCTATGCGCGGATCACCGTTCAATGCTTTCGACACGGTGGATACATCCAGACCCAGGACTTCAGCAATCGTTTTTTGCGTTACCGGACTCATATTTCACATGTGTGAAATAGATAGTGGTTGCTGGGATGTGAGCCTGCAAGCACTCTTTGGATCATGACACAAAGATTACTTCTTGCCGGGCGTACGGCCTTGGTGACGGGGGGAGCGGATGGCATAGGATTGGCGATTGCCGAACGATTTATTCAGGAAGGTGCCACAGTGTGGTTAGCTGACATAAATGAACTGAAAGGCCATCGAGAAGCTGAACGCATGAATCGTGGGCTACCTGAAGGCAGTGCGGGGCGGGCATACTGCGTGCGCTGTGATACGGCTAGTGATGACTCGGTTCAACAAGCGGTGCATGAGGCACAGCGGGAAAGTGGCGGTATTGATATTTTGGTCAACAATGCTGCCGTTGCTATCAGTGGTCATGCTGCGACCATGGCGGTTGGCGACTGGGATCGGGTCATCAATATCAATTTGACGGGTTATTGGCGGACGATACGCGCTGTGCTGCCTGGGATGTTGCAGCGCAAGCGTGGGGTGATAGTGAATATGTCATCGACTCAGGCGCACAGAAGTTGGCCGGACTGGACCGCCTATGCTGCGGCCAAGGGCGGGGTGCTGTCCATGACCAGGCAGCTTGCCGGACAATTTGCTGACCAGGGCATCCGGGTAAACTCTATCAGTCCGGGCGCGATAGATACCCCGATGAACGAGAAAAGAGTTGCAGAAGAAGGCGAACAATTGCGCGCTCAGTGGGCTTACATGCACGCCATGAAGCGGACGGGAAAACCACAGGAGGTAGCCAGTACTGTTGTGTTTTTAGCCTCGGATGAATCCTCGTTTATTACTGGTCAGGACCTGCTGGTAGACGGAGGGCTAAGCACGTTGTCCCGATACAAGGATTGATTGCAGAGATCTATTTATGAATAGCACTCAACCGACCTCACACGCACTGGACAATCTACTGGTGCTGGATTTCACGCAACTGCTGCAAGGCCCCTACGCGACCCAAATGCTGGGAGATTTGGGTGCAGATGTGATCAAAGTGGAAAAAGCAGGCAGCGGCGACCTTTACCGATCCATGACCTTTTTCAACCAGTGGTTACCTGGTGGCGAAAGCCCATGCTTTATCCCCTGGAATCGCAACAAGCGCTCATTGGCGATAGATTTGAACGTCCGGAGGCCCTGGAGGCGATTCGACGCATCGCGCCCGCGCCGACATTCTGGTCGAAAACTTCCGCCCTGGCGTAATGGCCAAGCTTGGTTTGGGCTATGAGGAGTTGAGCAAAGTCAATCCGCGCTTGATTTATTGCTCTGCCACTGATGGGGCTCGGATGGACCTTATATCAATCGACCGGGGCAAGATTTGCTGGTACAGTCTTTGGCTGGAGTCACATTTGCCAGTGGTCGCAAGAGTGACGGTCCGGTCGCCGTCGGCACGGCTTTGAGCGATCAACTCGGTGCGATGCACATCGTCTATGGGGTGCTGGCTGCTCTGTATCACCGGGAAAGGACCGGGGAAGGTCAGAAAGTTGAAGTGAACTTACTGCAAAGTGTGCTCGCCTACGAGATGCAGGATTTTTTCACAGTCCATAATTTGAAAAGAAATTTTGAGCGCCCGGACTCGGGGATCGCGCACCCCGGCAACGGCGCTCCCTTTGGCATTTATGCCACGTCCGACGGCTATATCAGCCTGGCGATGAACCCCTGGAAGAAAATTATGGCCGCGGTGGGTGATGAGCGGCTGTCTGCCTACGACGACCCGCAGCTTCTGTTTGAGCGCCGCGACGAAGTATATGTGCTGTTACAGGACTGTTTGCGACAAAAGACCACCGATGAGTGGCTTGAGGTGATGTTGTCACTGGATATCTGGTGTGCAGCGGTATTGCCACAACACGAGGTGGAAAACGATCCTCAGGTACAACACCTTCAGGCATTCACTGAAGTGGAGCATCCCAAGGCAGGAAAAGTAAAGGTGACCAACATTCCCTTACGCATGAGCAAAACTCCGGGATCGATCGACGGCCAGCACCGCTTGTGGGTCAACACGGCCCGGAAATCCTGCGTGAATTCGGCTACGATGAGGATACCATCACTTCGATGCAACAGAACGGAGTCATCACCGTGCAAAAGACCTCCTGAAACTTTCCTTTTGTGAATCATGGCCTTGCAACCCATCCTTCAAGCAGCACAGACAGCGCACATTTTTTGTGGCGGAATAGTGTCGCCGAATCGCCTCAACCATCCCGAAGCGTTTGCGTCGATGAACGCGATGGCTCGGTCTGGTGCGGAGGTGAAGCTGGCGAATTATACCACATTTCAGCTGACGGCAAAACCGTGCGCACGGTAGCTAACACCGGCGGCTTCATCCTGGGCGTGACCCTTGATAGCCACGGCAGGCTTTACTTGTGCGATCTACATCACCGTTGCATTTTTGTGATTAGTGAGACAGGTCAACAATTGGCCCGACTCGTTGGAAGGGACGGGGACGAGCAGATCCAAATTCCCAACTTTTCCATACTTTCAGCAGATGAGCGGTTGTTGTACGTGTCTGACACCCGGCGCCCGGGGGGACCCGGCATATGGAGATTTGATCTAACAGACCTGACTGCACCTGGCAGCCTGTGGATGTCGGAGCCATGCCTGTCTGCCAACGGGATGGCGCTGGCACCGGACGGAACAGGTATTTATCTGGTGGAAAGTCACCTTCCCGGCGTATCTTACATTCCCATTCAGCCGGATGGCAGCGCCGGACGCAAACAACTCTGTATCCATTTGCCACAGGATGAGCCTGACGGCCTGGCCTTCAATTCCAAAGGCGAGTTATTTGTGGGCATCTACAATCCCAGCCGGATCTATCGCTTCACCCCGCACACGGGTCAGCTCGACCTGGTTATTGAGGACGCGACCACAGACTATTTGCACCATGCTACCAATCTGGCATTTCGCGGGGATGACGAGTTGTTGGTTGCCAATTTAGGTGCCTGGCATCTGACCCGCATCGATCTTTCAAGTCTCTAGCCAAGCTACATCATGAATTACACAACCATCTGCTATACCATCACCGACCGGATAGCTGTTATCACGTTCAACCGTCCCGCACAGCTCAATGCCATGAACCGAAAGATGATGGAGGAAATCATTGATGCGCTGAATCGAATTCAGACTGATCCAGAGGTCAAGGTGGCCATGCTGACCGGTGCCGGAAAGGCATTCATGGCAGGTGCGGACATCAAGGAATACGCCCGCCAGACCCCAGCCGAATTCATTGCATTCCAGACCTTGGGCAGACAGATTTATGCCGGAATTGAAGGCTGCGCAAAGCCTGTGATTGCCGCTATAAACGGTCACGCTTTTGGCGGCGGGGTTGGAGATTGCCCTGGCGTGTGACATGATCGTTGCTGCGCAAGGTGCGAAAACAGGATTGCCTGAGATTCTGCTCAATTTGATTCCCGGTGGCGGTGGAACACAGCGTTTACCCAGAAAATTGGGCAGCAACTATGCCTCGGAATTATTGTTCACTGGCCGAGTGGCGACCGTAGAGGAATTGTATGCCCGAGGACTGATAAACCATTTGTTTGCCCAAGAAACCTTCATCGCTGATTGCCTGACCTTTGCCGCTGGATTGGCAAGAAATTCAAGTGCGGCCATACAGGTGCTGAAGCCCTTGGTTCAGCTCGCCAACGGAGCGGCCAATCCTGCCCACCAGGCACTGGAAAATGAAGCGCTGGCACGATTTTATCAGTCTGAAGCAGGACAACAGAAAATCCAGGAATTCCTGCACAAAAGCGAAGCCAGGGCCAAGGAAAAAGCTGCAAGCAAGCCATGACCATCATGCACCAGAAAGCGCTCAGAGGAATTACCTGGGATCATCCGCGTGGCTTTGATTGCCTGGTAGCAGCTGCCAAGGAACAGCCTCCGGGTTCAACTGCAGCGTGGAATGGCGCACACGATCCTTGAAAGACTTTGGCGATACTCCGCTGCTTGAGCTGGCCCGCGAGTTTGATCTGCTGATCATAGACCACCCTCATTGCGGAGAAGCTGCCCATTCAGGTCAATTGCTGCCACTCAACGCGTTATTACCTGCCAGCGATTTGGAACAACTGGCAGCGGAAACCGTAGGCCCCGTTTATCAAAGCTATTGCTACGGAGGACAACAATGGGCCTTACCGATTGATGCCGCGTGCCAAGTGGGTTGTTTTCGTCCGGATCGGGTTTGCGCAGCAGAACTACCCCAAACCTGGAATCAATTCCAGGTGTTTGCCGAAACTTGTCGGCGCAGAGGACAACGCATTGCCATGGCATTATGTCCGACGGATACCTTGTGCAGTTTTATGACACTGGCGGCGCAGTTACAGGTCGCACCCAACGAACCGGGAACGTGGCTGGATGAACCGGACTTTACGCAGGTAGTTGAGCTTTTGCGTCACATATCCGCGCAGTGTTTACCTGAATCGCTGCAGTGGAATCCGATTCAGTTGTACGAGGCTATGGCGACAGATACCGAAGGACTTTTGGTTTACTCACCCTTGGCATTTGGCTACACAAATTACGCACGCTCCGGCTACCGCGTGTATCCGCTCAGTTATACTGGCATCCCCGGCAGGACACAGGCACTGCTGGGAGGCGCTGGTATCGCCGTATCCGCCACAGCAAACAACCGCATTTAGCGGCCAGTATGCGCTTTGGTTGTGCAGCGCAGAATGCCAGTCGGGCGTCTATGTCGCAGCAGGCGGTCAACCCGCCCACCTGCACGCGTGGACCAATTCGGATACGGATCAGTTATGCGGTGGATTCTTTAGGGGCACTATCGATACCTTGAATCACGCGTTTGTTCGCCCAAGGCATCACGGCTGGCCTGCATTCCAGGAACTGCTGGGAGATACCGTACATGCCTGCCTGCGTCAGGAATTGAGTGTCCCTGATGCTTGGCGCCGTCTAAGGGCTGCTGCTGAATTGACTAATCTGTGAATTCAAATCGAATGTTCATGGCGTAAGGATTCAGCGCTAACTTAAAATCATTGGCAGTGCGCACAGCCTGTCCTGCGATGCGCAAATTTCTGATACACACATCACTGACTGTATGGTTGGTATTCAGTCCCATGATGTGAGATTCCTCGCCACTACCTTCAATGCCAGTACGGGTTATATCCACAGACTCAAGCAACACTCCTGAGAGGTTGGAAAAACGGGTCTGATCGCGTTGGTCCTCACGGGTGAGTATCCAGAAATCCAAAGGTCGATTACACTCATGCACCCGAATGTTGCGAAAGACTATTTGGCTTCCGACTGCGCCATCTTTTAAATCGATGGCAAACACCCTACCGGCAGACACCACATCAATATCTTCAAATTCGATGTTTTGCATCGCCTCCCCCAAGGTTTCAGTACCAACCTTCATGGCCGTTACGGAGGTCAACATCATGCAGGACCGCACCTTGATATTCCTTACGTCACGCAGGCACCCCTTGTAGCTCGCGGTGTTCTTGATCGGGACGCAGTCATCTCCCGTGTGCAGAAAACAATGCTCCACCACAATATCGCTGGATGAATCAGGATTGATGCCATCGGCATTGTTCCACCTTGATTGGGAGCCGGGCCGAAAATAGCTGTCCCAGGCCAATGGTGGAATCTCATTGACGATTTTTACCCCGCTGTAAGTCACGCGATCAGAAAGTAGAATATGGGAATTCCAAAATTCACTATCGCTCAGGATAATCCCTTGAATCAGAATGTTTTCACAGTTCACCATGCGAATATGGTTGAGTGCAGCACGACTGCTCGGATGGGCCAACCGCAAGGCCGACCCGCGCCCATCTATTTCACCCTTGCCCACAATGCCCGCATTGCGCACGTGATCGAACAATATCAAGCGCCTGCGGTTTGAGGGCCGCAAGGAGCGGGGCAGATCCACGCATTCCGTGGCCACAGGGTCCATAGGATAGCAGTCCAAATCTTCTGTCGCCGTCAGCACTGCACCGCTGTCCAAATGCAGATAGGTGTTGTCGCGCATCATTAGTGTAGCGATTTCATAGCTTCCGGGGCCAAAATAAAGCGTTCCCCCACCATTGGCGCTCAACGTCGCCAGCGCAGCATTGATTTGATCGCTGCATAACTTGCCGCTATCCGGTGTGATGCCAAGAGTGGCGGCATCCATAGCGTCGGCTGGTACAGGCGCATATTGAGGGGGATCTAAAAACAGAAACCCGACGCGCTCGTTGCCCCTCAAAACCGCCAAGTGAAGCGGCGCGTCCAGTGCAGACAATAACCTGAAAACCACTCTGTCCGGGGACTGTTCGACAATTTCCGCAGCTGCTTTGGGCAAAACGGTCCAGTTGCCCGTGCTCGATGAAGAGCGCACAGTCCATAAATCACCCGTCTCACCAGCAGATCTGCAATACCGGACCTGGTTTCGGTTGTAGGCAAATGCGGCATCAGGCTCAAACAGGGTGCGGCTGGTCTGCGTTACGCCGTTGCGAATAAAATGGATTTCTTTGGTCATGACAGGTTTCCTTAAAAAGAAACACGGATCCCCCCGGATCCGTGTTTCATAATGCTAATCTACCCCTACTCTATTACACGATTTCACGCTTGCGGCGACGGACCACCACAAACCCCAAAATACCCAAACCAAACAAAAAGGCATAAGTCGAAGGTTCAGGAATGACCGATACCGAAATGTTGTCCAAGGCGATGGTATAGTTACCGGCGTTATTAAAACTGAAGGCCAAGGTGTTGAAAATGAAGTCGTTGGCGGTAGATGTGGCAAAGGAAGCACTGGAAATGTTGCCACCAAAATCTTTGGTAATATCCAATCCATCCTCTGTGCGGAAGAAGGAAACCGAAATGTTAAACGGTTCTGAACTGGTGTTAGCAAAATTGGAGGCCGAGAGACCCGTCAATGCGGTGGCGGTACCACCATTCACAGGCGATGTGAATCCAGCTGAATGCTGATTAAATGCCGTGGTGGCAGTGCCAGTGGCAGCGGCAAACACATAATTGCGACGGGTGCCCCCACTGAACGGTTCAGCGCTGGCCAGATCGGAGGTGACAGCAGTGCCGATATTGCCAATGCTGAAGCGGAACGAATTATTTTCATCACCGCGCAAATTACGCGACACTATGGTGAATGAAAAAGTCAATGTTTCGCCTACGGCAATAGCAGTGTCGCCAAATTGCTTGATAACGCCAGAACGATTGGTGGCACCAGCAGCATAGCTGTAATTCAAAGTGCCTGCGATGTTATTGGTTTCGAGGGTAGTATTCGTGGTGCCGAAGCGGTAATAACCAGCATCGGCGGCTGAGCCGCTGGCAAAGGAATCGGAGAAGATCACAGTAGCGCTCAAAGATGAGGCTGCGACAGTTGCCAACGACAGAAGGAGATAGTTTTTGAGTTTCATCAGGTTATATTACAGGTTGAGTGTGAAAGAATTAGAAATCCGATGTAGGTTTAGCCTAAACAGGAACCAGGAGGCCGAAGAGGACTAAAGCATCGTCCGGGTTCTCAGAAATCGACGCGCAAAGAGAAGAAAATTTGTCTGGGAGTTATGGGTACTGCATTGCCATTGAAGGCCTGCTCATTGGTAAGGTTGCGTACGTTGAGTGCCAAGGTGGACCGTGCACCCATGATCTCGGTGGAATATGACAGCAGCAAGGAGGTGCGGAGAAACCCATCCCCGTATATATTTACGTTTTTCGTTGCCCTGTTCCAGAAACTGGCGCAAGGGAGCGAAAAGACGGCGCGAGCCAGTGTAGTTTAACCCGAGACCAATGGCAAAACCGTCCAACGGACCGTCAATAAAGGTGTATTTACCCCAGAATGTGGCATTGTGTGTCGGCACGCCCACAGCATCCTTGTAAGACTGCGCGACCCCAAGGGCCACTTCGGATTCAATGTAGGCATAACCGACCACAAACTGTAGGTTCAGCATTGGCGAATAGATCAAATCCAAGTCGATACCGCGCGAAGTTTCCGAAGCCCTTGCACCTGAATTGACTCATTGGGGAAGCGGGGATCTCCGGAAGGCTCGCGGGTGATGATGTTGCGGCGCTCAATTTCGAAAAAGCCAATGGTACCCGAGATTCTGGAATCGAGGAAATCAACTTGGCTCCAAACTCTTACCTATGCCCTCAAACGGTTCAGCCGAGACCAAAGGTTCGATAGCAGTGCCACTTTCGTTGACCTGTCCAGTAACTCGCTGGTTGGCCAAATGAACGCGAGTAACTGGCATAGAAGGACAGGCTTTGGTTAGGGGCATAAATCAAACCGACCTGAGGCGTGGTCTTGGTGCGGATTGGACTGACTGTGTTGACTTCGGTCCATGCGGGCATTTCCGGCTGACCCGCTCCATTGCCGCGATAATTGGTTGTTTTAGCGCGATCGTAGCGAATGCCGGTGAGCAATTTCATGTGATCGTCCCAAAATGAGGCGAGGTTGCTGACGTAAACGCCCTGAGATTCATTGCGCAATGAATTGGTAGATGGCAATAAGGTGGATCGGTCACGCAGCGCGCTGTTATTGATTTCAAAGATCCGGTTGGCGGGTACAAAAGGTATGGCTGATGGGTTGATGACGCGGACCAGCTCGCCGGCGACATCCACCTCTGGCGGCGGCAACTGCGCCCAAACCCTGTTGCGGAAGTAGTTGCTGATCAACTCGCCGCCAATCAAACTTTGATTGGTGATGCCTGCCAATTCCCACCGTCCGGTGATGTTGATTTGGTAATGATCCAGTTTGTTTTCAAACCAGGTGGAACTAAAATTGGGGCGCGAATAACGCACACTTTGTCCGGAATAAGTCGCCAATGGAAGGTGGCGACTTTCCATAATATCCAGCGTGGGATTGTCCCAAACTGCCACCACACGCACAAACCAGGAGTCCCATGGCAGAGCACTCTGAAAATCCAGGGAAAAGAAGTCCCGCTGCATGAGATTGAAGTCATCCGGATGCTCGGCCACAAAATCATAGGGCTTGGGCGTAACCTCATCCAGGACCAATACCACAGTTGATGTGGTTGCCGTGTTGGGATTGAACACAAACCAATCCGGACTCGCTCGCAGAAAACCATTGCCATCATCCCAACGAGGATCTCCAACAACACCGGGTAGATTGCTCAGGCGGAATCGAGTCGGATCGCTGGGATCCGGAGAAACCAGCACTGGAAGACCGGTATCGGCTTGCAACAGCATGTATCCCGACTGACCGCCGGTTACTGTGCCAATGGTTTTGAGGTCATTGGGACTGGGCGTATCCTCAGCTGCCAGCCACTGTTCACGCGCAAACCTGCTGCCCCGGGCAAAGCCGTGCTGAGTCACTCTGCGATGATCGTGATGCTCGTACTGAAAGGTGATTGAAGTGCGCGGAAATAACCGCCATTCCACCACCGGAGAAATGAATTTGCGGCGGTGCGCAGCGGATGCCTTCCATCCATCCTGTTCCTCGTATGAAGCATCCAGCCGGTAAAGCAAACGGGTGAAACCGGATTCATTCTTAATGAGGGGACCGGTTGCCTCCATTTCAGCGCGGTAAAATCCGTGATTGCCCGCCGATAACTTAAATCCGTACCTAGGCTCTTCAAATGGACGCTTGGGAACATAGTTGATAATACCTCCCGGTTCGGTTTGACCGTAGAGCAAAGAGGCCGGACCTTTCATGACTTCGACCCGCTCGACATTGGTCATATCCTGACCATAATAGGCAACAACGCCATCCCGTTTGACCCGGTCAATGCGGAAGCCGCGAATGGAAAAGATGCCGGTTTCGCGGGTGCCGCCGGAATCAATCGAATCATTGACCGCCGCGGCAAACTCCATGGCCGACTCAAGATCTTTGGAAAAGGTGTCGGTCATGAAGGCTGTGGTCAATACCTGTAATGAAATCGGTATATCCCTCAGCGGCGTGTTGAACTTTGTCGCGGACAGCGCATTTTTTAGCCAAATAGCTATTGTGGTCTGCACTGACGACAAATGGACTCAGCTCATAAATAGTTTCGTCCTGAGTAGAGCCGGGTGTCTGCCCGTGAATTGACAAAACTCCATACACACTTGCACCAGCAAGGCAAATGGAGCGTTTCAGGAAGTTTTGGAAATGCATAATTTGGGTTTAGGATGCGGGGTGAATGCTCGACGAGTCGTCTGAGTATGCCATCATTCTGATCTTGCAGGTTTCGATCGCCAATCCGGGGTCGGTTTATACTAAACTTAAGGACGCAACCCCGGACGGGAATCAGGATGCGGATATTTGGCATTTGCGCAGGCTAATTGTTTGAGCAATGCCAAGGTCATGGACTCCCTGATTTCGCGGAAGGCAGGCTCCTGATAAACATTGCATAATTCTGAGGGATCTTCGGACAAGTGATACAATTCGCCTTGCCATTCAGATTCGTCTGACTCCACCTCAAACAACTTTCCCTGCAAGCGTAGAATGAGTTTCCATTCGGGAGTGCGCCACATGTAAACCGGGGCAGCCTGCAACTGTTCGGCACCCGAT
The DNA here is from genome assembly GCA_021208135.1 of Verrucomicrobiota bacterium. Lineage (GTDB taxonomy): Bacteria > Verrucomicrobiota > Verrucomicrobiia > Opitutales > Oceanipulchritudinaceae > JAJOKB01. The sequence continues at coordinate 27,252 of JAJOKB010000007.1, forward strand.
CCGTGAAGTTCGGCAAAGCTGCCTCGGCGGGCTGGATCACGCAACAGACGGCGTCCCGGCAGCCAGGGTGGCACTTCTATGCCGGCAACATCGAGCAAGGTGGGGAGGACGTCGATTAATTCTGCCGGGGCGAACAACTCCGTTCCCCTTTGCTGTTCAGGAATACCCGGCCCTGTGAGCGCCAGCGGCACTCTGACACTGGCTTCATACAATGAATATTTGCTAAACCGGCCTCGGGAGCCCAGGCTTTCGCCATGGTCAGAGGTGAACAGTATCCAAGTGTTGTCCAGTTGCCCATTGCATTCCAACCAGGCGACGACTTCGCCAAACAAGGCGTCCAACATGCTGCACATAGCAAAATATTTAATCATCACAGCACGCTTGGCCTGGGCATCCTGTTGGTTCCACCACACAAGAAAATTGGCGGTATTTTCAAAAATCCCCCAATGCTCCAACAAGTGTGGCGGGGGTGTTGCAGGAATATCAAATTCACAGTCCTGATATAGACGTTCGTATTCAGGAACCGTACAGAATGGCGCATGCGGCAAATCATACGACAGATTAAGAAACCAGGGTTTTCCCGATGGGACACAATCATGCAAGAATTCCAGCGCACACCGGGTTGCCCAACCCTCGCGGGTTCTATTCAATCCCAATGGCCAATAGCTGCCGCGATACCCGTGCAGCCCTTCCCCGCCAGCCGGAAACGGTTGTGAACCCTGAAGTTCAATTTCGGCAAACAAAGCACTGGCTTCGCTATCCTCCTCAGGCCAGTAGCGTGCACTTGGCCCTGCCTCTCCCGTACCCCTTCGATTGGATACCGCACGGTGCTGAAAACCCCGGTTCGATGGCACAGGTGCGGGTATGTTTAGTTGTGCATCACCCGCCATTGCGTAGTGTGTCTTACCACATCCAATCGTTTGATAGCCAGCCTCTTGCAAATATTCCGCCAAGACTGGTACCGGAACCTGCGCAGGATTCTGAAAGGTCTGCGCATTAACCCGCGAACCAATTTGAGAGGGATACAGTCCTGTCATGTAAGAGTACCTGCTGGGAATACACATCGGTACCTGGCAGACCGCATGACGCCAACGAACTCCATCTGCAAACAAACGATCCAGATGAGGCGTTTTAATGACCGGATTCATTAATCCCCACGCATCCCACCGCTGTTGATCGGTAGTAAATAACAAGATATTGGGTTTGTTCCGCTTGGATTCCATAACTGCAATCACATCAACCGGAACACCCTCTGACCACTGCGACACCAGGTTTAGGCTAAACTTAACATCAGGTGGTGCCAGAACAGCGATGAGACACTATTGAAATTAGATCTGTTTCAACCTAAACCCAAAATCCACATGAAAAAACGATCCTTGATAACCCTGACTACCCTGTTGCTGGCGACTGCCTCAGCCTACGCCCAGGTCGATATATTTATCGCCCGCCATACCGAGACTGAATCAGGCTTGTTTAACGCAGGCAGAGTGCGCAGCGACGCCCTTTTTGTCGATACCAACCTTGGTCAATGGAATGACCGTGGCAATGCCGGTACCGTCGGCGACGGCACCGTTTGGCATGCTTTTGCTCGCTATAAAATGTTTGAACGCGATCTGTTCAACAAAATCAATCAGGCTGGCCAGATCACCTGGACCACCGGATTGCTGCAGAAAGAAAAGAACCGCATTATTGATGCCATCGAAGGCGGACACGATGTCGATGTATATTTGGTGCTCGATCCGGAAGGCCAGTTTGTCCCCGGCGGCCAAACGCCATCGGTACAACGCTCATGGGACTGGGCCAATGAATTGGGACTTGGATACGAACACACCGTTTTAATTGGCCGTATTCCCCAGACAGAGGTGCCATCAACGGCAGAAGAGCGCAACGTAGATGGCGTCATTGAAGTCGACTCACCGGCAATGAGGATTCACTTTGATCTGACAGAACATCTCAAAAACTGGATTTCCGAGGGTTTGCTGACCGAGCAGTCAACCATTGCGATTGGTTTGGTTCAGAGACAGGCACAAATTGCCGACAACGGCCAACCCAAGTTTGACGATCCCAATCTCTACATCCACAGCATGATGGTCATGGAGGTCAGAAACGCGTTTATCACAACTGCACCTGGCGATGAACCAATCATGGGCCCCGGATTCTTCTCAGACTACGAAGTGGTTGATGGTTGGGTCGATACTGGCAACTGGTTGGGTTGGGTATATGTGGAATTCTACCCCTGGGCTTACGTACTCAATGTCAGCAACTTCTTTTATTTCTCAGAAGCTGAGGGCTGGGTATACGTGATCAGACCTTGAGTCCTTTTGGGTGATTGTTCAGCAAAGATCCTGTTTTCCACAGGATCTTTTTTTTGCTACACAAACCTTATTAATCATAATTGTTTTATGCCCCATACCCCAAAAGACGATGGCAGACCTGTGAATCTGGCGGACATTGCCGAGCAGGTCGGCGTCTCCATGATGACGGTTTCCCTGGCCTTGCGCGACAGTCCAAGAATCTCTGCCAAAACCAAAGCCAAAGTTTTGGCGAAAGCCGAACAACTCGGTTATACCCGCGATCCCGAGGTTTCACGCCTGATGGCATATATTCGCAATCGCAGGGTGACCAAACTTCAGGCCAATCTTGGCTTTATGCACTGCTTACCGGAGGGCTTTAACACATCCACCTACATATGGAGTCTTTACGAGGGCTGCAAAAAACAGGCAGCCAATATGGGCTACAGTTTGAATACGCTGTGTCTAACCCAAAAGGGAATGACCAGAAGGCGAATGGCAGAGATCATTGACTCGCGCAACATTCAGGGCGTAGTTATGGCCCCCATTCCTCCTGAGCTTGGATTTCAACCGGGCGAGCGGATGGATCCCAATCAGATTGCCGGTGTCAACATCGGTTACAGTGTCACCGATCCCCTCTACAGTCGAGTGACCTTTAACCACTACCAGGCGATTTTTTCTGGCTATGGATCGACTGCGGAACTCGGTTACCAGCGCATTGGACTTGCCCTGCAAACGGTTGCGTCACGCCGGGTCCGCGATCTTTGGCTGGCAGGATTTACTGCCTGGCAAACAGTGAATTTGAGGAGTTTGCGTGTCGAACCTCTGATTGTTGAGGAGGACTGGAAGGACTCCTTGCATTTTTGGCTCAAAAGTCAGAAGCCGGATGTTGTATTGACGCAGACTCTACAGACGTTGGATACCATATCCTCACTCGGCTTTAAGGTGCCGCAGGACGTGGGTGTGGCATTTCTCAATGCGAACTTTTTTAAAGCGCCCTGTTGCCGGTATCATTCAAAACACGACCCTTGAAGGCGAGATTGCGGTTGAGTATTTAGTGGGGCAGATACTGGCTCGCAGAATCGGTGTGCCTGAATCGAATGTTACCATCATGGTCAAAGGCAGCTGGCAGGACGGCCCAACCATTCAGCATAACGTGTAAGCACCAGCGCTGATCTCAGCTCAGTGAATCCGTTATCGAGCGTCACAACCTAACGGTTGCTTCCTCAAAATAGCACTCATGCGGGCTGGTGGAGTTTTTATGATTCACCCCTACTCTTATCAGGTCTGGCGACGTGTCCTAAAAGCAACGGATCGTTTGTATCAGCCATCCACTGCATAAGCCGCAACTCTAATGAATCTCTCATACTCCGGAAAACCGGATCATTGGCCACATTGTTCAATTGTTCAGGGTCTGATTTCAGATGGAACAGGGAAACTTCAGCATTGCGAGACCGCTCCATCACTAGATCGGCCCAAGCATCCTTGGCTGGACTATCATCAATGTTGGCCAGAATCCAACTCTCATCATAAAAGCGCTTAACCAGACAATAATCGTGCGTTCTGATGGCCCGCATAGGTTCGTAGGCGGCATGATAAGTCACCTCGGAAAAGACCTCGTTGCGAATTTGCTGTTCCGCACCCCAGCATCAATTTTTGCAGACCTGTACCCCTCACACCAGCGGGGTTTTGGCATGCCAAGCCAATCAAACAGCGTCGGGCAGCACATCCAGTTGGGACACCAGCCCCGGCACAGTTTGGCCATGCGTTGTGGGCAGCAGAGGATGACGCAACGTCAGGGCAACCTTTGTTCCGCTGTCTGTCAGTCGGCATTTGTGCAGCGGAAAGGCAATACCATGATCGGTCGTAAACAACACTATGGAATTCTGCCAATGTTCTGTGCTTTTCAGAGCGTCTATGACCATTCCGACTGCTGTGTCCAACAGCCGGATGGATGTCCTTAATGTGGCCACATCTTCCTTTACGCGCCTGTCTTCAGGCAAGGATGCCGGCAGTTGTACAGTGTCCGGATTGTCGATGGGCGAACGGGCCGGAAACGGCCGATGGGGTTGAAAAAATCCCACAGAGAGAAAGAATGGTTTATCACTGCGGTGGTTGACCAACCAATCGACGGCGGCCTTGGCAATTTCCCTGTCTCTGCGCTCTTGAAACTCATCGTGACTTTCCTGTGGTTGCCTGACGATTTGACCAATAACTTCCTGATACGGAAAGCCTGCGCTGCTCTGATTGGCAAATTCGTGTTGGATCCCACACAAAATAGTTTCGTAACCCGAAGACTGGAGAAGATTGGCCAAATGCTGCTCAGGTCTGGCCATGGCAAATCCACGGTGTGCCAACCCAAGCATCCCTGCAGAGTGAGGATTTTGCCCCGTCAGTAACGCAACCCGACTTGGAGAGCAGGTGGGCGCAGCAGCATGGGCATTGAGAAACAGACTGCTTTCGCGCGCCAATGAATCAAGGTTCGGGGTATCTACCTGGCGTCCGTAGACAGAGAGCCAGTCACCAAGATCATGGGTGTGCAAATAAATGACATTCACACTGACTTTGATGATCACGGATGCGGCATTGTTACACGCTGCGGTGGGTTTAGCCTAAAACAGTAAACAGGCTGAGGAAATCATGAAAGGAGGAATATTGAAAACCATGAACCTCATGATTAAAAAAACTACTCATATCCCTTCCCACGTTCATTCTGGCAACCTCACTCAGCGCCATTTCGGTGTATGAAGGTTTCAACTACCCGGATGGAAATCTGGCCAACAGCAGCGGCGGCAGCGGTTGGCTCTCCAACGCAGGTTGGGGCTCATTCCCCCGTGGAAATGGCATTCACACCGGTATTGGCGGATCCTCGGCCATGGTGGTCGAAGCGCAAACGTTGAATGCTCCGATCAACTACGCTCTACAGCGCTCAGGCAGGCAGCTTAACAGTACCACCGGCTATAATTGGGCCTTTCGCGAGTTTGCTCCTGAAAACCGTATCGACATGGATGCAGGCGACACTGTGTATTTCAGTTACCTGTTCAGCATGCGCAATATATCAACCGGAGCGGGTTCTTACTGCGAAATTATTTTTATCAATGCAGATCGCACGGAGTTATTCCGTCTGGGCGTAGGTAACCGTTCATTGGTTCCAACAATTTCCGCGCCAGACAACACCGCATGGGTTAGCGGAACCCGCCTCATTGAGCCACAGGTGTCCTATCTTTTGGTGGGAAGAATTATTCCCGGCCCAACCAACGACGTCATCAGCATTCAGCTCTACAGCGAGTTTGAGTCAATTGCAGGAGAGCCTGAGGTATGGGAGTTGGAAGTCGAACGCGATATCCGCTTCAGTCTAATTGACCGCATTGGATTGGTATCCGGTGGACTTGAGAGCGGTATTGATCATACTTCCATCTACGATGAGCTGCGCTTTGGTACGTCCTTTGAAGCGGTGACTGGAGTCAGTGGATCTGCTGAAACCCCAATGTGGGCAGGCTACCCATGGCTCAACGACAACGCAGACGTGCAGACTGGCAACTTTCTTGGTCTGCTCAATGTGGCAGCACAACCTTGGGTCTGGTCCTATGCCGTGACCAACTGGATGTATGCCAATGAGGACTACATGTTCGAAGAGGGTGCCTGGATATACCTGACGCAACCCGCCCAGTAATGGGTACCCATTCAGCCTTTGTACATCCCGGATTAGCCATGTTACGCCAATTGTTTCCCATTGCTTTACTAACTGTTTTCATTGCGTCGGGCAGTGAAACGCGTGCTCAGGGCGTCGCCTTTCCAGAGGGAACTGGCGTCATTGATGTTACAGCTGAGCCCTGGAATTTTGATAACACTGGTACCGAAGATATAACAGCAAAATTCCAGCAGCTGGTGGATCAAACCATTCCGCGCAAAACCATAACAAGTCCGGAGGGTTATTGGCCCTTCATCATTTACTTCCCCAACGGAGTCTACCGAATAACAGATTCTATTGTCGGTGCTGTATTGAACAACCGCGCAGCCTTGGGCGGTCTTGTGATACAAGGGGAAAGTCAGCACGGCACCATTCTGCGACTGGATGATAACGCAGCCGGTTTTGGCAACCGCAATTCCCCCAAAGTGTTCCTGGATTATTTTGCTGGTAATGCCACCAACAATGCGTTCATCAACATGCTTGAAAACCTCACGCTGGATGTTGGCTCAGGAAATCCAGGTGCTATTGGTTTGCGGTTTCACGCGAACAACACCGGGGCGGTATGCAATGTTTCCATCCTTTCGTCAGATCCTAATGGTGCTGGTTTTGCAGGGATTGAAGCGGTCAAAAACACCAATGGTCCTTGGCTCATAAGGGGTCTGGAAATCCGTGGCTTTGAATACGCCATGAATTTGGGCAACGTTGAGAACAACAGACACATGGTTTCGATTCAGGATTTGACGCTCTTCAATCAATCGGTGGCAGGCATCCGGCTCAACCAATTCAAAGTCAACATCTTCAACATGCGCAGCTACAACAACGTTCCGTTGGTTGTGGACCTGCATCCTTCCGGCATGATTAATATAATCGATGCCGAATGGATAGTTCCAGAGGGACAAACTACCAGTGAAGCTGCGATCAGAAGCACCTCACCGGTTTATTTGCGCAACATCATCAACCAGGGTTATCCGGCCATTGTCAGTACAGCCAGTGATGTATTGCTGGCTGCTATCGAGCCGGGAGAAGAGTGGTTCAACCGTCCGCGCAATTCTCTCTGGGAGGACAGTCCGGCGCAGTCATTACAATTGGAAATTCTCCAGGCACCAGAACCGGAATGGGCCCCACACGAAGACTGGGCCATTGTCTCCCCCACCCCGTCACAACCCAATGAAGTGGCTGCCATTCGTGCAGCCCTCGCATCCGGCAAATCAACCATTGTTTTTCAGCCCGGGACCTACCGCATCAATGACATCATTCGTATTCCCCCGCACGTTCAACGTCTGGCGGGACAGTGGGCCTTGTTTCGCCTGGAAACCGGTTTGAATGGCGACGGCCGTGCGGCTTTTGAACTCGGGCCCTCCAACCATGAGACAGTGGTTGTGGAGAAAATTCGCGGCAGATTTGACGCCCAGGCAAATCCAAACCCTCTCGTTTTGAACGCCAGTCATGGCAATTTGGTGCTGCGTGATATCTTTTGGGTGAGCGGACCGATTCTGCGCACTGAACCTACCCGAGGCAGGGTTTTTATCGAAAACGTACACAGCCTTCCCGGCAGTCAAAACAACGCCCGCAACAGTCCAGCTTATGTGTTACGCGGTCAAGCGGCCTGGGCATGGCAGTGGAATCCCGAGATGCTGTTTCCACACATCATGTCGACGGCGGCAGCTTTTTTGCGTTCGGTTGGAAAGCAGGAGAAATGCGTGGTCCAATTGTCGATGTAATCAACCATGGTTCCGCAGAAATATGGGGTGGTTCCATGAATGTTACCCACGATACGCTCGATATTAACCCTGCCGATACTATCATGTTAAGGTCCGTCGACGGTAATATCAGCGCCAATTTTATTGAGCATGCTCAATTATCCGGCGGTGCCAGCGGTTGGGGCAGACATCAGTATGTGGCGGTTGAATCGCGCAACGGGGAACAACGCAGCCTGCTCAATTCCGATCCATCCATCACTCACAACACCTCAGCTCCGCCTCAATTTGGCGCGGTCATCACGCTGTTTACCGGCTTTTTCGAGCAGAACAATCCTGACAACCAGGCGCCCGTTCTCACTTCACTCCGCGCCAATGTTGACGCTACTGGTTTGAATTATCGCTTCACTGCCTCGGGGTTTGATCCTGACCAGTTCCCAGCCGGTCATACCCGGTTGCACTGGCGCGCAGTATCGGGTCCTGGTATCGTACGCACCGCCAACCATGTCGGCGAAGAGGTCGATTTCACTTTCGATGTGGGCGGCGATTACGCAATCGAACTGACAGCCACAGATGGCGCACTGCAAACCTCTTACATCTTCCCGGTCAGAGTTCAGCCACGGAACTATCAACGCACTTTGCAGCGCGATGATGTGTATCGATATGTGGACAACGCTCCGCAAAACGGTGTGCCCAATTTGTTTCACCCAGCTTTGTTGCAATTGGGAGACGATGCTACCAATGCGCATTCCCACCTGCGTTTCGAACTTGATCTGCGGTCTTTGAGTGGAAGTGCATCGCGCATCGATTCAGCCACCTTGCAACTGCGAGTGGATGCCTTAAACGGTCTGAGTTCCTTCACTGTCGGCTATGCCGATGCTCAGAGTCTGGGTGTGTTTGCATCCGCGGACTTCTCAATACCCAGAATTATCACTGGTTCCGTTTCTTTGCAGGGCGTGCAAGTAGGCGATTGGATCACAATTGACATTGCCGATGCCGTTCACTTTGGACTGGAAAATGGACATGACTATGTCTCTCTCTGGCTTCAATCAGATTTTAGCAACGACAATACCGCCCAGTTTGTGCGCTTTTATTCGACTGTTGCCCAAGCAGTTACTGACAGGCCTGTATTTTCTGTACAACTGGATAAACCCTCCATCGTTGACAGTGCAGCACCAGTGGGACAAGGGTGGAGATTCCACGCCGTTCTTGGGCATCTCTTCCCATTCGAGGACTGGATATTCAGTGCTCATTTAGGGTGGATCTACACTACCGAAACTATTGACGATAGCAGCGGATTCTTTGCCTATGTCGTCGACCGGGGATGGATCTACTCAAGCGACCGCTTTTATCCTTGGATCTTTGATTTCGATGCCAGCGAATGGTCCTGGTTGCCTGAGCTTGGCTTGATTCCCTGATTTCAATAAGGCTTGGATTTGGCTGCTCTGGATGGACAGTAAGTGTCAGTCCAGGAGCAGTGCGGCTATGCGTTGAGTATCAATTTTCCCTACGGCATTGCGTGGTAATGACGCCCATTGACGCCATACCCTTGGGCGCCATGCGGGCGGCAGTGTTGTTTTTGCCCATCCGCTCAAGTCGTTAGCCGTAGAACCATTCGGCGACAGGTCGGCAAAAACGGCGACCAGTTTCTCACCCCACTCGGGATCGGGTACGGCCCAACCCAACACTCAATGTCTGGGAATGCTGTCTTGATCCAGCTTTCCAAAAGGGCGGCATCCACCTTTTCGCCACCAGAGTTGATCACGCGATTACAGCGCCCTGTAATCTGTAGACTGCCGAACTCGTCCACGAATCCCCTATCCTGCGTCAAATACTTTCCAGGAATCCACGCGCTTGTCGCGGGCACATAACCTAAAGCCAGTGACTGCGACGCTATCTGAATTCGCTGGTTCTCAGCAATCTCCACTTGAACGTGAGGTAACGGCGTTCCGCAACCACTTCTTCCGGCGAGAAATTCGTCGCTGTCCAGGGCAGTGACCATAGCCGCTGTTTCGGTCATACCATAGCAAGGAATCAAAGGTAAGGATAATGCACGACACCGATTGGCTAAATCCTCATTCAGGCTGGCTCCACCGACAAAAATACCGTCGAAAGAACTGAGCCAGGTTGTCAGATCAGGATATTCAAGGATCCTGAACAACTGGGTAGGAACCAATGAGATCGTCCAATTCTTGCCATCGATAAAGGGTCGATTTCCTTGCAGAAGGGAGTGGTAATCCACATACTGGCATATTCCGTCTGCACAACGCGCTCTAACCGCCTGCATCAACCCTGAAACGTGCCACAACGGCAAACAGCATAAGGTTTTGTAAGGCTTGGGAAAGCGACTCATGTATCCGACTGCTGCCGCCTCCAGCGTTTGCAAAGTATGGCGCACCAATTTCAAACTGCCGCTGGTACCACCGGTCGCCAACCAGATTTCCGGTTCGCTGTTGTGTCTCTGTGCATCCAGAATGGACTGCCACTGCAGTTCGCGCTCGGCAGACACCATCGGTTCCAATAAAACCACTGTCCGGCCTGCAGTTAAGGTCTGGAAAACCTGGGCCACGACGGTGGCAGGGTCTTCGCTCAAGGCATCGCCCCGGATCAGCACTCGTTCCATACGGTAGTCAGTCGGTCAAAGGTTAATTCCTCAGCACTCAACCAGGGTCCCGGGCGTAAAACGGTGAGTTCATCATCAAAAATATCCAGCCAACCAGCGCCAATCGGAGTGTGAGGACACAGTTCGTTCGCCAAGCGCAGCAAAGCCCACCAACCAACGGAGGTTTCAAAGGCAGACGATAGCACACACCGGGAGTGCAGGTTACGCCAGGATAGCCACAATTTTTGTGGATGACCCATGACGGTGGGTTTGAGGACAAAATAACCAGTCCACAGTTCCTGGAATGACTGAACCTCTTCTGTTGTAGCCAAAGCCAGACTTTCGTCGAGTGCCAGAGCAACGCCACCTGTCTGACTCCACTCTTGCATCGCGTTTTCCTCACCAGGCGGCAAAGGCTGCTCCAAATAATCCAAACCGTTCCAACTACGCAAAAAATCCCCCCATTGACACAACTCAGACGGCCTGAGAGCAGCGTTGGCGTCCAGTCGGATTTTGCAATCGGGCAACAGATCCTCAGGTAATTGCTTCTGTGTAATTATGTCGGCATCAGTATCTTGAATGCTATCTTCCACTTTGCGCGGGTATAGCCCAAATCACGCATTTCACGCCACTGTGCGACACCAGCTTCACCTGAGGCAATAAGTGCGGTATTGGCAAACAAGCCCGGCGCAGGAGTATTATCTGCCATCATCCAAAGTGCAGCGCCAATGGCGAACGAACAGCAGGGCGACAAAGATTCTGCAATAGCCAAATCCTGCTCATTGCAAACCGCATGAGTGGCGCGCAACACCGATAAAAACATCCTGCAAGGTCTCACCGCCAAACTGATCCAGCGGCGCTGCCTCACCAAACCCCACCCTACCAGCGTCATCCTCAAGACGCAGAAGAACACCCGTGCGTTCGCTCCAGATTCCATAGGCGGTCTCCAACGGTACCCGAAAGCGTCTGGTGTAAACTTTCCACTGCATGTGATAACGCATAAGCGACAGGGTAGTTATCACCCCCAATTGGGTCAACTATAACTGCGCAATCGGTCGCCTGCCTGTCATTAGCCTTCACCCATCCATATTCTCCTCAGCCCGCCGACCTGAAGAATAGACTATGCCGTAATCCAGTCGGTGATAACGAAGTCTGGCGAACACGCACTTGCATCAGGATCCTCTTTCCTAAGTCTGAGCGACCTTTTATCACCGGCAAACAAGGCAGTCGCCAAACCCGTTTGCTGAGCAGGATAAATATCATTGCGCTGATCATTGCCCACATAAATGCAGTGCTCTGCATCCCGCCCATTCGCCTTTAATGCATCGCACAATTTCAGATACAAGGCCGTACCCGGTTTCGCATTACGGGCCGCATAAGAATAGAAACACAGATCCTGACGAAAACCGGCCGTCGTGAGGTTGGAACCCAGAAAAAACTCCAATAATAGAGGAGTATAAAACTGTGCATTGGATACAATCCCCAACCATTTGCCACTGTCGCGCAATTCGGCGAGCTTGCTCAAGGCTCCGGGCATTGGCCAAACAGGATTGCACAAACACTCAAAAACGACCGCAACCTGCTCGATAATGGTACATCCAACCTCTGCGGCAAGTGTATCAAATCCTCGCGTTGGCACTCATCCAGCAATTCCAGCCAAACCTCCCTGATCTCCACTTCAGGATACTGGACCCCCTGACTGCGCACCCAGTCCTGGTGCCTTAGGATGGTCGCATGCAAGCGCGCTACCAAGTCGCCAGGCAATACCTTCAGCCCGATTTGCATCCGGTCCATAGTCTTTGCCATTGCCTGGGTGCGATTGGCCTCAGTGCTCAATCCAATGTCGCCTGAGGCCGAAATCAACAGTGTCCCATACACATCAAATACTGCGCACGTATATGTGTCCCAAGGCACCCGAGTGGACACAGAATCTGTGGGAATGGGCTCCAGCGGAGACAATAGCCGTTCAAACCAAGGAATCAGGTGTTTCATAGACATCGATTTTTCCACTAACTTAACAGGGGTGACCGCTTGAGTTCAGCAAATAAATCCAACACCAGTGTTGGATCCAAAGCTGTCGGAATAGCAGGTTCTGCTTCCAGTAATTCCTGATAAATACCGTGCAGCCGCCGACCGTAGTTGCGCGAGTTGTAATAATGGGCCACAACAGACTGATTGCGTTCAATTCTGGCGTTATCGGTTTGTAACAGACGCAACGGATCAGACAACACCTCCGGCAAAAGCCCGGAATGCACATCGAGGATGACTTTTCTCTGATCCTGTTCAGCCAACATGCCAAAATCCTGTATGCCTCGGCCAGAGGGATGCCGAACAGGGATTTCGTTATACAAGTGTTCCAGTTTCAATCCTTGATTGCTAAAGTCTTTGGTTATCGCTGGAAGATTGCGCCCAACACAATCCTTGCCCATGGCGTAGGCTTCCAGGTATGCCAGCCCAAAGCCCTCGGCAATACTAGTGGTCAGCAGCGCCTCTGCGTGCTCAACCAAACTGGCAAAACTCATGTCGGGATCCGCTCCCACCTCAAAGTCAACAGGCGCAGCCAAAGATCCGGCAAACTGCTTCCATTCTTGATAAATCTTTTGCCACCGGGGATTGTCCGGGGGCGAGCGTCAGCGCGAATCGATGCGGCAATCCGACACGCGCACACGCAACTGCCAACAACACCACCTCTCCGATATTCTTTCTGCGGATCGCCCGGGTGGGATACAAAAAGTACGGTTTAACCAAAGGAGCCTGAGTCTGCTTTTTGCCACTGTCTTTATGAACGGTTACCGAATTGGGGAGCAACCGCACATTCGCCGCAGGCATTCCGGCTGCCACCAACAAATCGTGATCACGAGAGTTTTAACACTGCGTACAACACGTGGGGGGCTTTAGGATACAAATTCTGCCCCAGCGAGTTAGCGAAAGCGTCGCGCAAAACCTGATAATTGTCAGGTCTGCCGTCCTCAGCAAAATCATGCAACTGCAGCAATAATCGGTGGCCTTGACGGGCCAACCGCGCCACGGCTGCAGTGAGCATCGGATTTTTTCCCAATGTGCTGTTGTGAATGTGCCAAATGTCTGGCGCTGAGCCAAACTCCGCCTCGCAGGCAGACAACATCTGGTCACACAAGTCATCGACCGCATCCTCGCGGTACCGTTCGCAGTAACCCAAACCGTCCACCACTCTACAATTCCCCAGAGTCGCACCGTCAACAGGTTCACCGGAAAGCACCAGAGTCCGTACCTGTGACCCCAAGGCAGCCAATGCCTGCCCGAACAACTGAGGTTACTCCTCCTCTGCGAAAATGATAGTGAACGATCGCAACCTTCATTGTTCAGCGATGCCAAACCGCTCTCGATAGGCCGGTATGGTGATCATGGGAGGGCGTTCTTCCTCAATGATTTCGCGGGTGGTTTGCTGGTAACGATTACCCTCAGCCTGAAACTGACGAAAGATGTTGGAGGTCGCGGGCAGCTTGTCGACCAAACCATACGCTTCCATGCGCGACAGAAAACTTTGCAAGATGCCAAAGGACATTTTTCCAAGATCCAAAGTCGATTGATTGCGGTGTACCCGCTGATCCAAATCCGTTTGGCCAAAAGCCGCCAACCCGTACTTCATGTAAACATCGATCAAATGGGAAGTCTCGACGCCATACCCGATGGGAAAAGGGATTTCGTGCAAAACTTGACGCCTGACCGCATACTCCCCGGACAACGGTTGAATCAGAGCTGTCAAATCAGGAAAAAACAAGGAGAACAAGGGTCTGACCAGAATTTCAGTCACCCTTCCGCCACCGGAGGGTCTGATGCCCTGGGAAAACGCCAAGGGACGATCATAAAAGGCTTTAATGTAGTGCATGTGATCATTGTAGATCAGCGGTGCAACCAATCCGGTCACAAAGCGCGGATGAATGTTTTTGATATCTGCGTCCACGTAACAAATGATATCGCTTTTGCACTGATAAATTGCCTTCCACAAATTCTCGCCCTTGCCCCGCTTGAAACCTTGTTCCGGGAGGATGTCGGCAGATAAGTACACATCCGCGCCAAACGATGCAGCAACTTCCCGTGTCTTGTCAGTGGATCCCGAATCAATCACCGCGATCTCGTCAACCAATGGATAGCGGTCCATCAATTCACTTTTAAAGATAACGATCTCCTTACCGATCGTTTTCTCCTCATTCAGTGTTGGAATGCAAAGGCTAATGGTCAATCCTTTGCGCTCCTTCTCCTTAACCAGCTTGAGTAAATCCCAAAACTCGCCGTGGTGAAAAGTGTGTTTATCCAGCCAGGAACTTAAATCAGTCATTGCCCAATCCTCCATCTATTGCCGCTAGAACACCCACCAGCTGGGTCAAACCGGTAAAAAATCGGCTCAATTGCTGCGCATTCGTCCAAAGAGTGTTTTCCCTCGCCGCGAGTGATTCCCAGCGTTATCGCAGATATACCTTTATCGACAAATGTGCTCAACTCACTGGTACTGGGCGCAACTTTGGGTTTGATCGCCAGGCGTTCCATGATTTTACGAGTACTCTTTACCAATGGATGAGAAAACTCTATGCCTCCGGGCTTGCGGCGGGCGATAACCGATAGCTCGGCATGAACGCCGTCTTCAGCGTTGATTTGCTCAATAATCTCTGTGATACGGTCCACTATTCTGGCGACCATGCCGCGTTGCTCACTGCGCACTTCAAACCGTAAAGTCGCTTTCGTCGGGGGCACGTTATAGGCCGTCCCAGCCATGACAGATCCCAAAATAATGGAGGTCTCCGGCTGTCGCGGTGTTTCAATAGCCAGAATTCGATCGATGATTCGGTTCAGGGCTACAATCGCACCTTTGTTATTGTAGCTCAACCAATCGCGTTCTTCCGGGGTGCGTACGTATATATCGCCGCGCACCATGCCCAGACTGGAATAACTCAGCCGTCCCAATTGAACACCTTCAACGCAAACCGCACAATCAGGAGTACGCTGTACGTTTTCCACAAAAAATCTCAACCCGGCCAAATCCCCCCGCCCCATACTGCGCGTTGTTCCGAGCAGGATCAAATCAGACTTCAATTGGATGCCAAGATGGCGCAAAATTTCAGGCAAGGAAACCATCGCCGCAACTCCAATGCTGTTGTCGGCAATACCCGGTCCTTTGAGCAATTCGGGAGACACAGTGACGGAATGATCGATACTGCCATCCCACACCTTGTCGACATGCGCGGCCACTAAAATAGTGCCGCCACCGCCGCTACCCGGAAGAACCGCGCTGACATTGCCCACCTCGTCGAGCGAGATATGCTCCAGCGCACTTTCCATAAAACGATCGCGAATGAAAGCTGTCGCCTTATCCTCGCCAAACAAAGGGGCCGGTATTTCGCCAAGCATGATAGCATTGGCCAACACCAGTTCCCGCAGTCCACTTAATTGCGAACGATAGCCGGAGAGTTGCGACAGCAGAGCGGAGAATTGTTGTTCGTCCTGCATGTCGCTAACATGACACCCCTGTCACCTATGGCAAGCACAGGGGGCAATTTAATTCCTTTAACCGCAAATGGAAACCCGATCAGCGCTCACCGTCGTCGCCGATAGCCTCAACCGGACAGCCCTCCAATGCTTCCATGCACTGCTCGATCTCTTCATCCGTTGTAGGCTGCTTGAATACATAGGAATAACCGCCGTCCTCGCTGCGGGTAAAGAAATCGGGCGCAGTTTCACGGCACAGATCACAATCGATGCACTGTTCGTCAACGTAGAACTTGCCGGCAACATTTTCCGGCCACTTGTCGTTAATATCTGCCATATGCGCACAACAGTTTGTGGGCTATTCGCGATTGTCAAGTACGCATCATAGGTTCATCAGGCAAATTGAATTTTCTCAGGAAAAATCAAAAATCGTCCGATTTTAGATGATTTTTTTGAACAGCAGGGGTATTGTAGTGTCTCAAAAGTAACAGCAAACTCTGAAGCAGCATTTTCTGGCAAGCGATAGGCCAAGAACGGGTCCCTAAGACCCAAGTTAAGACAGCGACAGAGACAGGGCGGCGGTTTGACAGTACCGCTGCCCGGAGGCCGCCCTTGGAGTTGGGGCGGCCCTTTTTTTTATCTGGCCAAACAATTGCGCCCTCCTATGTTGATCTGCGTCTGGCCGTAAAGAACTTCCTGCATGCAACTATCCCTATTGAGTGTACTCATCCTGACCACGGCTTTATTGTGCACTATACTTGGCGGTCACGCATGGCGGCACAGCAACAAATCTTCCGCACGCGCCTTGGCCTGCCTGTTATTCGCCTCTGCGTGGTGGTCGTTCTGGTACGGCATTGAATTGCTGCTTGCGGATAGCACACTGCAATATGTGGCCCTGGTACTATCCTACCCTGCCATAGTCGCACTGCCTGTCATCTGGCTGATATTCACTTCCCGCTACAGTGGCACCGACGGTTGGCTAACCCGTAACCGGATCCTTCTGCTGTCAGCCTTTCCTGCGCTCACCGTACTCTTGGTCGCCACCGATCCATGGCACGGGCTGTATTACCAATCCGTGGAAACCGTTGAAGACGCCGGATTCTATTTTCAAAATCTCACTGGTGGCCCGTTTTTGGCTGGCAAACGTGGTCTATTCCTATTTCTGGTTTGCGTTTGGTCTTCTGCTTATTTTCCGCCTGATGCTGCGGGTTTCCGGCAACAACAAATTGCGGGTCATTTTTTTCATGTCGGGCGCGTTGGTCCCTTTTGCTGCCAATTTCCTCTATGTTTCCGGAATCCGTCCCTGGGGGTACATTGACCTGACCTCACTGGGATTTACAGTGATGGGTCTGGTGTTCTATCTGGGAGTCTTTTTCTTCAAGCTGTTTGATGTGTTACCCACTGCTTTGGACAAATTGTTCAGGCAACTCCCGGATGCTGTGTTTGTCGTTGATAAGGGCGGCAACATATCCAATGCCAACCCGCCAGCCAGGCGCTTGTTGGATGAGTTTGCACAATCAGCGGTAGCGATGCCATTGGCGCAACTGTCTGAAATGTCGCAATTGCGCTTCAAACAAAAAGTCTACGCTCCTTCAGTCACGGACCTGCATAATACCAAAGGCCAAGTAGTGGGTAGTCTGATTGTATTGCGCGATGTCACCGAGCACACCCGCGATCAGGAAGCCCTGCGCTCGGAGAGAAACCGATTGCGCGAGACCAATGAAAGATTGGAGCGGACGCTGGAGGAGGCGCATCTTCTGGCTGCGCAAGCAGCTGATGCAAGCATGGCCAAAAGCCTGTTTCTAGCCAACATGAGTCACGAAATCCGTACTCCCATGAACGGGATCATCGGCATGACCAGTATGCTGCTGGATACCACTCTTTCGGATGATCAACGCCGCTACGCCGAAATCGTCAAGCAAAGCAGCGAATCCCTTTTGCTGCTCCTCAACGACATTCTGGATTACTCCAAAATTGAAGCTGGCAAACTGGAAATCAAGGAGACCCAGTTCGATCCTGCTGAGCTGGTTGGAATGGTGATTGATGAGTCCAAACCTTTTGCTTTCGATAAGGGCATTGCCCTCAAAACAGATCTCGACGATACCCTGCCGCAATCGGTGATAGGAGATCCTCTGAGGGTAAAACAGATTCTGGTCAATCTGGTGGGCAATGCCATCAAGTTTACCCAGGATGGTTGCGTGCTCTTGAAGGCACGCCAGGGAAAAGTAAGGAAAGATTGGCTGACCGTGCAGTTTACTGTCGTCGATACCGGTATTGGCGTTCCGTCCGATAAACAGGAATACTTGTTTGAACGATTCAGTCAATTGGACGCCACCAATACCAGAAAGTTTGGTGGCACCGGACTGGGCTTAGCTATTTGCAAACAATTGGTGCAGCTCATGGGAGGCGAAATAGGCCTGTACAGTCCTCCAAGACACCCAGTGGATCCAGACATTCCTGAGGTCGGCGCTGAGTTCTGGTGTGAACTCAATTTTAAAATTCCCACGCCCTCTCCAACTTCTTCAATTCCATCCCCAGACGAAGAGGTGGCGGAACAAGACTTGGTCGATCTCGTCGGACATCGGGTTTTGGTAGCCGAGGATAACCGCACCAACCAAAAGGTGATTCAATCCATGCTCAAGCGCCTGGGGGTTTCCAGCACCATTGTCGAATCCGGAGCCGCAGCCGTGGAATCTGTTGCCCACTCAGATTTTGATCTGATCCTGATGGATATTCAGATGCCGGAAATGGATGGTCACGAAGCCACCAGAGTACTGCGCAAGAACGGATGTAGCACCCCCATTATCGCGCTAACGGCACATGCCATGCAGGGCGATAAAGATCTATGCCTGGCAGCCGGTATGAACGACTATATCACCAAACCCGTCGGCATGGATGCGCTTCGCATGATTCTGCACAAATGGTTCAAGTCAAGGGATCGCTGACATAACCAGGCCACTTTTGCATGTAGCGGATAAAGGCATCTCCCAACCCCTGTCCGCGCAAATGCGCCACCGGGTACGGCGGTGGCGCAGGCTGCCACTGACCGCCATCCTTCTCTATAAGCATGGGCCAATCTGCGTAGGCTATCGCTGCCCGCCCAATAGCTATGGCGTCTGCTCCCATGGCAAACGCCCGGTCACGGTCAGCAGCCGTGCGCAATCCACCAGCCACAACCAAGGGACATTTTCCTGAGACCACATGGCTGAACTTTTGTAATACTGGCACTTTCTCAGGGTCATCCTCATCGTGCCTGAAGCTATCCCACAGCGAAAGATGAATAAAATCGACTCCTTCTGCTATCAAGCGTTCAACCAATTTCAGGGCATCCAACGTCTCACGCACACCATCGCCCTCGTAGTTTCTTGGCGAAATGCGTACACCCACAGCAAACCCGGGGCCGGTGGCGGATTTGACCGCCTTCAGAACACTCAGCAGCAGTCGCCAGCGCCCCTCCGCGTCGTCTCCCCATCCATCTTTCCTTAGATTGTACCGCGGGCTCAAAAACTGCGCCAATAAATATCCGTGTGCACCGTGCAACTCAACTCCCGACCAGCCGGCATCCTGCACCCGTTTGGCGGCGGCGGCAAAATCCTCGATAATTGCCAACAATTCGTCTTCCCGGGCCGACCTGGGCTCTTCCCCATTCCCGCCCTCCCCCGGCGGTGATCCATCCATTGCCGAGATAGGCTGTACTCCCGTCAATTTGGCTGGACTGCGCGCTCCGCCATGAAACAACTGCACCAAACCCAAAGTGCCGCACTCCTTAATAGCCTTCGCCAGGCGACTCAATCCAGGAATATGCCTGTCGTGCCAGGCACCTAGCTCACCAGGCCATCCCTGGCCATGCCTGGTAACATGCACCGCGCACGTGGTAACTACTCCAAACCCACCTTCGGCCCTGCGCTTGAGCCAGGTAAATTCATCGTCAGATAAGGTACCGTCTTCGTGACTCTGTTGATTTGTCATTGCTGCCAACCAATATCTGTTGGGCATGGTCAATCCGCTCACCGGAAACTTTAAATTATCAGAACGCATCATTCCATCAAGATATGTTGATATTTAACTTGCGTCAACGGATTTCCTGAACTTGCTTGGAGGTCTATGCCACAAACATTTCAATTTTCCTCAGAGTCTGTCGGCGAAGGCCACCCCGACAAGGTTGCAGATTTCATTTCCGACAGTGTGTTGGATGCATGCCTCGAGCAAGATCCGCACAGTCGTGTTGCTTGTGAAACACTGGTCAAAAACAACATGGTGGTGGTCGCAGGCGAAATAACGACATCGGCACGCCTCAACATCGAAAATATTGTTCGTGGAGCGATCAGGGAAATCGGTTACACCTGCGATCGGGATGATCCGGTCTTTCATGCCGACAATGTATTTATCAGCAATTTCCTCACCAAGCAATCTCCCGACATCGCACAAGGCGTGGATGCTCGATCGGCCGACGGCAAGGCAACTGCCGAACAGGGCGCTGGCGATCAAGGCATCATGTTTGGTTACGCTTGCAATGAGACTCCGGAAATGATGCCCGCCGCCATCATGTATGCGCACCGCTTGTTGCGCAAACTGGCCGAGGTGCGCAAAAACAAGGTCGTTTCTTGGCTCAGGCCCGATGCTAAAAGCCAAGTAGCCGTGAGCTACGAGAACGGCAAAATTGTCCACATCGACAATGTCGTGGTATCCACCCAACACACTCCGGAAGTGGACGTAACCACCTTGCGCAAATTCATCATTGATGAAATCATCCGCAAGGAGCTACCAGCAGAACTCATCTCTGATCGTACCGAATTTTTCATCAATCCCACAGGCACCTTTGTGGTGGGTGGACCCCAAGGTGACTGCGGCTTGACCGGCCGCAAAATCATTGTCGATACCTACGGCGGCTGGGGTCGGCACGGCGGTGGTGCCTTTTCCGGTAAAGATCCCAGCAAGGTGGATCGCTCCGCAGCTTACATGTGCCGCTGGGTAGCTAAAAATGTTGTGGCAGCAGGTCTTGCAGATATTTGCGAATTGCAGGTTGCCTATGCGATCGGCTATCCAAACCCCACTTCCATCCATGTGGAAACATTTGATACCGGCAAGGTGCCTGACAGCGAAATTATTCAGGCTGTGCAGAAGGTCTTCAAATTCAAACCTGCCGACATTGTTAGCCAACTCAACCTGCTCCGCCCCATTTACCGGGGATCCACCAATTATGGTCATTTCGGTAAAAGTGATCTGCCTTGGGAACAGTTGAACAAAGTTGAAGAACTGCGTTCCGCAGCTGGATTGAAATAACTGCAGCCCGAACCTCATCCAATTTTATGACAACAGAAACCGTTACTCGCCCAGACTATAAGGTGGCCGATATCAACCTGGCTGACTTCGGTCGCAAGGAAATTGAAATCGCCGAACACGAAATGCCAGGTCTGATGGCTACCCGTGAAAAGTATGCCAAACAGCAACCGCTGGCTGGCGTGCGCATCATGGGGTCCCTGCACATGACAGTGCAAACCGCTGTGCTGATTGAAACCCTGCGCGATCTTGGCGCTGACGTCCGCTGGTGTTCCTGCAATATTTTTTCCACCCAGGATCATGCAGCCGCTGCAATCGCTGCCATCGGTGTTCCCGTCTTTGCCTGGAAGGGGGAAACGCTCGAGGAATACTGGTGGTGCACTTATCAGGCCATGACCTGGCCCGACGGTTCCGGCCCCCAGTTGATTGTCGATGACGGCGGTGACGCCACTTTGCTCATCCACAAAGGCTACGAGCTGGAAAACGGCAGCGACTGGGTTCACTCTGCCTCAGAAAGTGAGGAAGAACAAATCATCAAGGATTTGCTTATCAAGATTCACGCAGAGGATCCGATTCACTGGCATAATGTAGTGAAAGATTGGAAGGGCGTTTCCGAGGAAACCACCACCGGTGTGCACAGACTGTACGAAATGCACAACGCCGGACGCCTCCTGGTACCGGCCATCAATGTCAATGACTCAGTAACCAAGAGTAAATTTGACAATCTTTACGGTTGTCGCGAAAGCCTCATCGACGGGTATCAAACGCGCAACCGAATGTCATGATTTCCGGCAAAGTGGCTGTCGTTTGCGGCTATGGAGATGTTGGCAAGGGTTGTGCCGCTGCCCTGCGCGGTATGGGTGCCCAGGTGGTGGTCACCGAAGTAGATCCCATTTGCGCCTTGCAGGCGGCAATGGAGGGATACCGCGTGCTGACCGTCGAAGACACCCTGGGCTGGGGCAACATTTACGTCACCACCACCGGCAACAAAGACATCATTCGGGTCGAACACCTTACCAAAATGGCTGATCAAGCCATTGTCTGCAATATCGGGCATTTCGATAATGAAATTCAAATCGACAAATTGAAAAAAACTGCCTGGCGTACGTAAGACGAACATCAAACCGCAGGTGGACAAATTCACCTTCGACAACGGCAATTCGATTTATGTGCTCGCCGAGGGTCGCCTGGTGAATCTTGGCTGCGCTACCGGACACCCGAGCTTTGTGATGTCCAACAGCTTTACCAATCAGGTGTTAGCTCAAGTCGAACTCTGGCAACAGGTGGAAAAATACACTCCAGGCGTTTACATTCTCCCCAAACACCTGGACGAGGAAGTGGCACGCCTGCACCTGCAAAAAATAGGTGCAAAACTGACCAAGCTCACTTCGGAACAGGCCAGCTACATTGGAGTCAAGGTCGAGGGTCCTTACAAATCCGACCATTACCGCTACTAGGAGCCAATTGCCTCAAGCTTTTGCCCGCAAACTGGGCGCGCCGCCGAAATGCACCAGCGTTTCGGCGGTTTTTTTGTTTTTTATTCCGGCGCGGTGGACTGCGTATGGCAGCATATAGGGATTGCAAAATGCCAGCACAGCCCTTTAATTGACTGCATGGAAGAATCTACCACCCCGTGGCCTCCAAAGGCCTATAAAAATCTCGATTTCCTTAACAGTGCCGCTGCACGCAAGATCCGTGTTTTGTGCGAACTGACTGAACCTGAACTCAGGTTTCGCGAAGAAAATATTCGCGATACTATCGTCATGTTTGGTTCGGCTCGGCTCAAGCATCCCGACGATGCCAAAAGGGAACTGGATCTGGTTGAAGCTGCTGCCGCCGCCAACCCATCTGAAGATTTCAGCGAAAAATTGCGCTTGGCCCGGATAATGGTGCGATCCAGCAAATATTACCTCGCAACGATGCAACTGGCCGAGGAGTTGACCAAGTGGTCAATCGGACTGAAAGATAAACAAAAGCGGTTTATCGTTTGTTCGGGTGGCGGTCCCGGCATTATGGAAGCGGCAAACCGTGGCGCAAAGAACGTCGGCGGCGCATCCATCGGATTGGGAATCAGTTTGCCGTTTGAACAGGGAATCAACAAATACGTAACGCATGACCTTCAGTTTGAGTTCCACTATTTCTTTGTGCGCAAATATTGGTTTGTTTACCTGGCCAAGGCACTCATCGTTTTCCCCGGCGGCTTTGGCACCATGGACGAACTGTTTGAAACCCTGACTCTCATTCAAACGCACAAAATCAGCAAGAAAATGCCTATCGTACTCTTCGGCTCTGAGTTCTGGAACAGCATTCTGAATTTTGACAGTTTCGTGGAATGGGGCGTCATTTCCCCTACAGACTTGTCACTCTTCAAGATAATTGACTCTGTTGATGAGGCCCGTGACTACATCATTGAGTTTCTAACGCGTGAGTACCTTAGCTAAAAGCACTTGGTTGCGAGGCACCCTTTTCATTTTGCTGGTCAGCCTGTTATTCGCCGTGCTGACAGCTTGGTTGCACCCTCGTGCCCCCGTTTATGGTGAAACCGGGTCGCAGGGAGATGGCATATCTTTGGCAGATGCACTGAATCATCCACACAGGGTCCTTTGGTTGGATGCGCGCACCCGGGAGGACTGGACCGCGGACGAGCATTCCTGGA
>JAJOKB010000068.1 GCA_021208135.1 Verrucomicrobiota bacterium
CCTTTTTGGAGAAACATGGCATTGAAGCAGTGGAAACCGATCTGGGTGAGTTCATCGTGCAAATTGATGGCGATCACCCCAGTCACATTGTCACTCCCATTGTGCATAAAAACCGGCGTCAAGTAGCGGAAAGTTTCGAACGCCATGGGTTGGGAGCCTACAATGATGATCCAACCACCATTACCCGCAGGGCACGGAATTTTCTGCGCGGCAAATACCTGGAAGCCGATGTCGGCCTGACCGGTGCCAACTTCGTTTCTGCCGAGAGCGGCAGGATTGTACTGGTTACGAACGAAGGCAATGCACGCTTTTCGATGGCGGCACCCAAGGTTCATATCGTCCTGGTGGGCATTGAGAAACTGGTTCCATACGATAAGGATTTGGGATTATTTTTGGCCCTTTTGGGTAGATCCGCCACCGGACAACACCTGACTGTGTACACGCAATTCATCGGCGGGCCTCATGCTGAACAACAACCGGACGGACCGGAACACATGCACGTGGTTTTTCTCGATAACAGGCGTACCGAGGTCTTGGCCTCCGAGTGCAAAGAAATCCTGCGTTGTATCCGTTGTGGCGCTTGCTTGAATGTATGCCCAATATACCGTCAGGCAAGTGGACACGCCTACCGCAGCGTCTACCCAGGACCGGTGGGTGCGGTATTAAGTCCACTGCTGCAGGGCCCTAAATTCAGTGAGCTGGCAGATTTACCCAAGGCTTCAAGCCTGTGCGGAGCATGCAACGAAGTTTGCCCGGTGGACATCCCGATTCCCGATCTGTTGCTGCGTCTGCGCAACAAGGGGAAGACTGAAAAGGCTCCCAAAGCCTCGATCGGCACACCCGGATTCGGCATGTGGTCTATTCTGGCCACGCAACCCGCAGCCTGGAAAACGGCCTTGCGCATGGGACATGTCATGAACCTCACGCCGCATCGTCTGTTGAATATCCACCCTTCAGCCAAAGCTTGGCAAAGTGCCAGGGATCTACCTGAATTCCGCGGAGGTGCATTCCGCGATTGGTTTAAGAACCGCAACAAGCGCAAATAAGTCATGTCTGACAAAGAAAAAATCATGGCATCCGTGCGCAACGCACTGACCCCCTTGCCACGCCGCAGCGAGTACCCACAATGGGATCCAACCTTGGCCTATTGCGCCGAACCAAAGGAAACTCAAACAAACACTCTTGACCGGTTTAAACGCCAGTTCGCCATCAGCCATGGCAAATGGGTTGAGTCCTGGGAAGAACTGACGCATCTGCTGCGAGAACTAAACGCCGTCCACGGCTACCTGGATCCAGCCTTAGTGGCTCAAGCTGGCGATGCTTTACAGGATTTCACTGTGGAAACCAGCTTCGATCGGCAACGCATTGATGATTATACCTTCGGAATCACACGTGCCGCCGCGGCCATCGCCGAAACGGGAACGATCATTCTAACGGATCGCACTACCAGTGCTCGCCTGGCTGCGCTGGCCCCCTGGATCCACGTAGCGGTTGTGCAGCGCGCTACGGTCGTCGCTTCCGTAGCTGAAGCCATAGCGAATTTTGACGATGATCCCTCCATCGTCTGGGCTACCGGCCCCAGCAAAACTGCAGATATCGAAGGAATTTTGATTGAAGGTGTGCACGGACCGGGAATTCAAGTATGTTTGCTACTATGAGCACCCCTGTTCCGCAGGATATTCAACTGATTGGCAACGAAGTGGCCATTCTCTGGCAGGATGGCCGGGAATCGTTCCTCGCCATGGACTTCTTGCGGGCACAATCGCCCAGCGCAGCTAACAAGGGTGAACCCGACATCTTTGGTCGCATCCACGGAGCAGATACCAGAACGTCCTTTCCAGGTGTACGCGTGGACTCCTTCGATTGGGTCGGAACTTATGCAATTCGCTTCAATTTCAGCGATGGGCACAATACCGGCTTATTCTCCTATAAATATCTCGCGCAACTCTCATTCAACCCGGAGTCACTACAATCTTGAACGCTTCGGCGTCAGATGGGTCTCCTAACAGTACAGTACTATGACTAAACTCTTCAGATTTCTGTCTCTCGGCTTTGTGGTAATTGCGGTCAGCCTGACGCAACTGACCGCGCAAACATTCCAACTCAGCCGTCAGGATCGGGAGCGAATGCAGCGCGAGACAGTGCACGCAATTGACCTGATTCAAAGCTTGCACTACCGCCAGATGAGTTTTGCCGAGTTGGATCCCGAAGATATTCTGCGGGCCTACATGGAGGAATTGGATCAGACGCGCATGTTCTTCCTGGCCGAGGATGTTGATTTCAATCTGCGCAGATTCAGTGGCACCCTCAAACCCACCTATCTTTTTACTGGCGATTTGTTTCCCGCCTTTGAAATTTTCGGTGACTACG
This sequence comes from Verrucomicrobiota bacterium, assembly GCA_021208135.1. Lineage (GTDB taxonomy): Bacteria > Verrucomicrobiota > Verrucomicrobiia > Opitutales > Oceanipulchritudinaceae > JAJOKB01. The sequence continues at coordinate 2,371 of JAJOKB010000068.1, forward strand.
CGGAAAGGGTGCGCAACCGTGTAGCCTGGGTGCAAGAACGTCTGCAACAGCCTTTCGATTTTGACACCGATGCCACCTTCCGAGTGGACCGGCGCGAAGAACCCTGGCCAGCCGATCAGGCGGCTTCAGACACACTATGGGAGCAACGCCTGAAATTTGAGTTGCTTGGCGAATTACTGGAGGACGAAACCCTGGAGCGTGCTGTAGAAAAAATCAGCCGTCGCTACGAACGGATGTTGCGCTTCTTGAATGAATTTGAAGCCCATACCGTGCAGGAGATGTTTTTGACTGCTTTGGCTGGTCTTTACGATCCTCACAGCAGTTTCTTCTCATGGGAGACGGCACGCGAGTTTGATATCCAAATCAGCAATTCGCTGATTGGTATCGGTGCTCAACTGCGAGAGGTCGACGGTTATTCAGTGCTCGAACGCCTGATGCCCGGTGGCCCAGCCGAGATGAGCGGCCAGTTGCATCCAGGCGATAAAATTATTGCTGTAGCCCAGGGCAACGGCGAATTCGTCGATGTGGTGGATATGCGCTTGAGGCGCGTAGTACAGATGATTCGCGGCCCGGAAGGATCTGAGGTTCGCCTTACCGTTATTCCCGCAGACTCCTCCGAACGCCGGATCGTCACCCTGATTCGCCAGCGGGTCGAATTGACCGCCAATCTGGCCAGTGCCCAAATTTTTGATGTGCCCGTTAACGAGGAGTTGTCACGTACCATTGGAGTCATCGCCCTGCCTTCTTTCTACGGCGAGGGTGATCATGGCGAAAACCCCACCAGCACCAGTCGCGATGTCCGCGAGCTGGTGGAAAAGCTGATGGAACGTGGAGTTGACGGTATTGTACTCGACCTGCGCAACAATGGTGGCGGCAGGCTTGACGAAGCCGTGCGCATGACGGGCCTGTTCATACCCAGCGGACCAGTGGTGCTGCGGCGCAGCTTCAATGGCAGAATTGATGAGGAATGGGACCGCAGCAATGAAGTGGTTTACAGCGGTCCCTTGGCCGTCCTGGTATCGCGCAGAAGCGCCAGCGCCAGCGAAATTGTAGCAGGTGCTTTGCAAGCAGCAGGACGCGCTTTGGTTATTGGCGATGCAGCCACCCACGGCAAGGGTACCGTGCAACAGCCAATTGATTTGCGCAACAGTATGCGCAACACATTTTTCAATCGCGGCCAAAACGATTCCCGATTGGGTATGGTCAAACTCACTGTGCATCAGTTTTATCTGCCCAATGGAGCATCGACACACTGCGAGGGGTTGAATCCGACATCGCTTTTCCAAGCGTCAACGACTTTTTGCGCGACGGTGAACGCGATCTGAAAAATGCTTTACCGTGGGATGAGATCAGCCCAGTGGCATTCCCTTTTCTGAACAAGGATAACCACGGACTTTCCATGGTATCTGAAGATCTATTGTCTTTTCTGCGTGCCCAAAGTGAGGCCAGAAGGGAGACCCTGGAGGAGTTCCAGTTTCTGATGCAAAACATCGATCGCGCACAAACGCGCCACGAACGTCGCGACATTAGCTTGAACATGGCGGCCAGACAGGCAGAGCGAACTGATGATCGCGCCTTCAACGATTGGGTGCGCACCGAACGAGAGCGTCTCAGTATGGAAAAACCCTTCGATTCCGAAGTCATCGAATTGGCAGTCACACAACGGCTCAATCGCGCACATCAGGAAAAACTCCGCGAAACTCCCCTACCCAACGGACGTGACCGCGCCAATCAATTCTATCAGAAAGTCTTTTACTTCCAGGAATCACCGGATGAGGACATCCGTGAAATATGGGTTGAATTCTTCGACTATCGCAATTTGCAAAATCATACTGCGCAGATTGCTGCCAACTTGAACGAAGCTGGCTTCGAGTTATTCGATGAGTCCTCCTTGAATACCTTACTCGGTCGCTTTCACAATATGGACCGCGGATCGGATTTTGATGTGCCGGGAACCTTTAGGCAAACCTTTTGGCGAAGCGCTCACTGACGAGCAATTGGATGCTTTGCTACCCATCTTTTTCCGCAATCTGGTGCTGGCTGACCGCACTGTACTGCTCACTCGGCCTACATTGGATATTCCACTGCGCGAAGGGTTGCGCATTATTGCGGATTGGGTGGCATGGGAGCAAGCTGGTGGCAGGCCAAAGGATGCACTCGCCCAGTTGAAACCAAGCGCAGCCACTGCCCCATAAGCAGTCGCACGTACACGGCGGGTTTCAACGGTATATTTCCGGAGGAACATTTTGCACAGCGTAAGAAAACAACAGTGTCTCCGTCCAATTGTTAACCTTATTTTTCTTCAAGTTTAACATTGCATCAAACAATCAAAGATCTATCACTGGTCGCCGATGAAAAGAACACGGTTAAAGACACGAGTGACGATCCTTGCGCTGGGAATGGCTGGAGCTGGATGGCTGACGGTGGCTGCGGAAGAGCTGGGGATGATTGATTTGGGAGCATTTCCGGTCTTTGGGCTGAGTGTGGCGAACGATGTGCCTGCGGGTGGATTCAGTCAGTTGGTGAGTCATTTAAGATTTGAGCCGCAGGTGGATCTACAAACGCGTGGGCCAGCGGAGAGTCAGAGTGACGTAACTGTGCGCGGAAGTATTTTTGAACAGACCGGCTTCAGGATAGGCGCACTCAACATCATGGATCCGCAAACCGGGCATTATGCCGGTGAGTTACCGATTGATCCGGAGATGCTGGATATTCCGAGGGTACATACGGGCATTGCGAATGCGCTGAGTGGATTTAATTCAAATGTATCCACCATCGATTACCGGATCCTGCCTATATTGCAAGGAGGAGTAATGGAGTTGGGTCTGGGAACAAACCGGACCCATTTCCAGCGCTATCGTCAGAGTTGGATTGTGGCTGAGGCGGGCGTGCATGTAACAGGCGTGGAGGTATCATTGGCGCATTCCAGCAGCGATGGAACCATTGACAATGGAGATCATCGTTTCATTCGCTTGAGTGGCCGGATTCAGCAGCAGAGTGCCATTGGGCAGACGGATTTGATTTTCGGCTATGTGGACAAGTTTTATGGGTGGCCTGGAATGTACACTGGCAACCGAAACCTGCAGGAAACGGACGACTATCAAGTTTACCTAATCGGACTGAATCACCGGATGGAATACGGTCTGGGGAGTTATGTTGAGGCTGGTCTATTTTATCGTCGCCTGCGCGATGACTATGAGTTGGACCGTCCGCGTCCCGGATTTTTCCGTCCCTACGAGCATACCACTGAAGTGGGTGGACTGGGCCTACATGGCAGGCACGGCGTGGATGAGCGCTGGAGTGTGTATTATCGGGGTAATTTTGTTGCCGACAATATCGTGCGCAGTACCGAACTGAAGACGGGAACACAACGATTCACATCCCGACGGATGTTCAGTGCGGTTGTTTTGCCTGAGTACACGATCCGACTCGACGACAACCAATCCTGGCAAGTTGCTGGCGGAGTTGGCTATGACCGGGATAATCGTGAAAGCGGGAAGGTGTTGCCGCAAGCGAGACTCAGCTACCGGATCAGGGCTGCGGGTTGGCAACACACCTGGTATGGCGAATACAGCACCCACAGTCAGGTGACGGGTTATACTGCCTTGAATTCAAATCCTGGGCCAGGAGCTTTCGCGGGAAACCCTGATTTGGTTCGCGAGGTAACGCGGAACAGCGAAATAGGCTGGAATGTGAGTGCCAAAAATGCGTCTGCTACCATTGCCCTGTTTCACCGGCGCGACCGCGATTTGGCAGATTGGACATTTGCTGACCCAGGTCCGGGCTTTACCATCTTCCGACAGGCGAATCCGGTCGATTTAAACAGCACTGGAGTCGAATTGATTGGCCACTACATTTGGCGTGCGACGAGGGTCAGTGCATCCTATGCCTGGATGAACCGGAGCGCTGACTACCAAGGTGCCGCAGTGGATGCCAGTTATTATGCCGGAAATTTCGCCCAGCACCGGGCAACACTCAACCTGAATATTGGACTGGGCGGTGGCTGGCAGGCGTTGGTCGATCAGGAAGTGCGCAGGCAGGAACCCAATCGGCTGCGCAATAGCTCGGACACGGCCTACAGACTGTCCTTTGGCTTGCAATGGAACATACCCTCCCTTGAGGGACTGCAAATCCGCATTATCGCGGACAATGTAACCAAGAGCAATTTCGAGCCCTTTCCTGGCACTCCCCGGCGAAGGCAGGCAGATGACCGTGTCTTCTGCCTATCGCTGGTAAGGTGCCACGCATGGAATTCAAACACTCACATCAGAAAGCGCGCACTCTCTGTTGGGTCTGGCAACTAAATGAGCGAAGGGTTCGGTTGCAAACAACTGATACTGTCTGTCCCCTTCAATCAAATAGCGATCGCAGATCATAAACAGTTCGTGCGCATCTTTAGAGCGACGCATGTGATGCAAAATCCCCTTCTGCATCGACACCCTGACCGACGAAAAATGAGGAATTTTTTTCATATGATTGACGCGACGCAGGTCAGGTACGGAATCATCAAAAAAGGACTCCCACAATAACTGGGCATATTCGCGTACATCACCCAAAGTCGTTGAAACACAGTCAACCCACTAAAATGTTCCCGGCATTGGCGAAAAATCCACGGATTGCGAATCGCACTGCGTCCGATCATGACTCCATCTGCACCGGTAATGTTGATCACCTGAGCAGCCTTGGAGGCAGAAGTGACATTACCATTCGCAAACAGAGGGCATTTGAGTACCGTTTTCGCCCGGGCAATGTAATCGTAGTGAACTTCGCTGCGATACATCTCCTTCACAGTGCGGCCATGCAGGCTCAACAGGTCCACTTGGTGTTTGTTGATCAGCTCCAGGATTTGTTCAAAGTACCTGGTGTCCTCAAAGCCTATTCGCATTTTGACAGTGAATAAGCCCGGACAAGCTGCACGCATGCATGCGAGCAGAGCATCAATTTTGGCGGGATCACGCAACAAACCGCCGCCGACATTTTTCTTATAAACTTTGGGTGCCGGGCACCCCATATTCAGATCAATGCCTGCGACAGGATGCGCGAGCAAGGCGCGCACGGTGCGTTCCATGTGCTGCAAATCCTCTCCAATCAGTTGGGCGAATACCGGGCGTCCGGTCTCGTTGTGTGTGATGGAGGCTAAAATATGTTTTTCCAGGGTGGATTGAGCATGGACGCGGAAATACTCGGTAAAAAAGTAATCCGGGGCACCATACCTTGCGATAACACGCATAAACGGCAAGGTGGTCACATCCTGCATGGGCGCTAATGCCGTCCAAGGCTGACCTGGCAAAATCGGACTGGGTAACGGGGATGGCATGAAATGCTAATTACAGTCACCAAGATACTGCACAGGGCACTCGAAGCCATCTTCGGTGAACCACTGTTTGATACAGTCCGGGTAAAAGCGGACATTGGGCAAATGACTCAACTGCAGCCAACTGACGCCAATTTGGTGATTGTCAGTTTCGCAGCCTGGGGCAGCCGCCTGCGGGTTTTTAACTGAACACCGGAAAACGTGTTCGAGCTGGTGAAAACCAGTGTGTTTTTGCGAGAAAGAATGATTGCGCCCAATATATTCGCGCACGTAGAGCAAAGGCCCCACCTGCACCTCAAGGCCTACCTCTTCCAAACACTCCCGGCGCAGCGCAATTTCCAAGGTCTCACCGGGCTGTTGGCCGCCCCCCGGTAAAATGTAATAAACTCCCCTTCGATCCGACATTTTAACCACCAACAATTTGCCCTCACAAATAATGATGGCTCGTGCAGCGGTACGGATATGTTTGATGGGGCGCATGTTATCTGAGACTTAATCTGCCGCGCAAGCGCACAGCTTCAATATCATTGGCATCTACGGCCAATACTGCATTTACCATGCCTAAAGCTTCGTCTCTGCGTGCAGGTACTCGTTCAAGAAACCGAGCGTAGGCGACAAGAACTTCACGGCGATGTGGAGCTAATTCGAGTGCTTGGCGAAGGCCTCATCTGCACCGGTATTTGAAACCGCTAACGCGGTAGGAAAGTGCCTCACCTAAGGCGAGCCATGCTTGCCAAAGCCGTGGATCTGCCTCGACAGCGCGCCGGCCAGTAGCCTCGGTCGTGCCCCAGAGTGGGTTTCGG
>JAJOKB010000019.1 GCA_021208135.1 Verrucomicrobiota bacterium
ATGGAAATTGTCCAAAATCTCAAACACGCAGTGATGCAAACCGCGTTCGTTGGTGTCGCCAATGTACATGTCGGGACGCTTGCGCACCCCCTCCAGGCCTTCGAGTTTCTGGATTTTCGAAGCATCATACACTTCGGCTCCTTTAATATCGTTATCCATTGATAATGAACGCTTTAATTTTAAATTGATAAAACGTCCATTGTGGTCGGACAACCTTCCCTTGGCGAGGGAAATTTTCACCTTTGTGGCCCCATTTTTCCGGACCACCACCACCAGCGGTTTGAGAGGCTAATGCTATGTTAAATTATTCGATGCGGCCTTCGTCGAAATCGATCATGTCGGCAAATGAAATCAGGTCTGTGCGATGACCCGCACCCATCTTATCCTTGGCTTCCTGCAGGGCTTCGCGCCCCATTTCACTCATGCCTTTTTGCACCAGTTCGCGGTTCCATTTGTGCACTTTCAAGTCTTTCGGGAATAGCGACAAAAGAGCGTCGTCCAGTGCTTTTTCATCATCCCCGCATTGCTGCACAATTTCGATTACCTGTTCGGGATCCACTTTTAGGTGAAGGCACAGGAATCGGTCAAATCCCCGGCAGAAGTTGCGTTGATAGGACTTGGGTAGTTCACCTCGCAAGTGCTTGCGGATCTTCGCAATGAACCGCGGCAGGTGCAGTAGTCCTGTTGCCGGGTGTGGAATGTATGCGGACGGCAGATCTGTGCAGATTTCTCCCGTGGGGCCCAGGTTTTGGTCCTGTGTGCTCATTATGTTGAGGATCCTTTCTTGTGGAGCGTTACCACGTTTTTCAATATGGCGGGTTTGTGGGAACAGGTCAAAGGGTTGCACCGCCACGACCTCATAACCTGCAGCAGTGAAAAACTTGAGATCCCGTGCCTGCGTGTCGGGGCCACAACTGACGTAAACGACTCTGGCGGGGGAATACTCAAACAGCTGGTGCAGAAAAACTTCGTCGCATCCCTTGCGTGGGGGATCTATAAGCACCGTGGTGGATTCAGCGGGAAAGGTGAGGTCTGCGAAAATTCGTTCTGCCTCCCCTGCATGAAAAGTGACATTGGTGGCTGCTTGAGCCTGGGCATTGCGCAGAGCCAACTCCACAGCCTTGGGATTCACTTCGATACCGACCACCTCTTGAAACTTTTCGGCTCCGCACAAACCGAAGACTCCAACCCCACAATAGGCATCCACCAAATAGCGGATACCAGGGCCTTCCGCCTGACTCAATGCATAGTTTACCAGGTCGGGCAGGATGTGCGGGTTGTTCTGGAAAAACTCTCCTGCCTGAAAGAAAAAACTCCTTTTCGCCGATCCGTTCTTTGAGGATGGCGTTGTTGTCGGTGCAGACTCCGGATAGCTGTCGCGTAGCAGGAGCGTTCCCCCGCGCCGCATTTTTGCTGCTGCTGCTTGAAGCCGGGTGCGTTCGCTTGGCAGCGCGGCATTGATTGCCTCACTGGCAATCGGACAATGGCCAACGTCGACAGTGCTGCGGGAGTCGGCGCGCTGAAAACCGATCACCATTTTCTCTTCGCCCCGGGGTTCATAGTGCGGCGTCAGCTTGCTGCGATAGCCGTAGGTCAACGGGGAACCGTGGCAGCGGTTGACGGCTACGTCCAGTCCGCCCAATCGGCGCAGCAGTTCCTTGATTTGCTGGGTCTTCCAGTCAAGTTGTGATGGATAATCAAGGTGCTGGTACTGGCACCCGCCACATTCTCCGAAAAGAGGACAAACCGGGTCGCGTCGATGCGGGGATGCCTGCACCACCTCGACCAGATCCCCGTCAGAATAGTTGCTCTTGTTGCGCCAAATACGAACCCGCACCCTCTCTTGTGGAAGCGCGAGGGGGACCATGATGACCCAACCGTTGACTCTCCCGATTCCCTGCCCGAGGTTACCAAGATTATCAATAACCAGCTCTATTTCCTCGTGATACTGGAAGGGATGCGGTTTAAAATTGCGCGGTGGACGTTTCATTTCATTCAATGCAAAAAAACAACCCACATGGATTTAACCCATATTTCAAGCCTGCAGAACCCCCGCATTAAACATCTTGTGCGCCTGCGTGAAGGTACCCACCGCCGCAAACAGGGAAAGTTTCTCTTTGAGGGCTTTCGCGAGCTTGAACGCGCGTTGACTGGAAAATGGCTATTGAGACCATTTTCTTCTGTCCGGAGTTATTCACGAATGATTCTTTTTGGCATTTAATTCATGAGGCGGAAAAGGCGCAAATTGAGTTGGTACAATTATCCGAGTCGGCATACAGCAAATGCGCTTATCGCGAGGGGCCGGACGGTTTGATGGCGCTGGCAAAAATGATCTCCATGCCTGTCGAGGCCTTGCGGTTGCCGAACAACCCACTGCTGTTGGTCGTGGAGCGCGTGGAGAAACCAGGCAATATCGGCGCATTGCTTCGCACAGCGGATGCAGTGGTGCAAACGCGGTTATTTTTTGCGACCCGGTCACGGATCTTTACAATCCCAACGCGATACGTGCTTCACAAGGGCCTTCTTTTCAGTTCCCATAGCTGTGACTGACTCCACTACAGCCCAGCTATGGATGGAAGATAATGGGATTCGCCCGGTTGCTGCCTCACCCTCAGCACAAGCCTGCATCTGGGATGTGGATCTGACCGGTCCAACAGCATTGGTCGTCGGCTCGGAGGATCAGGGGCTCACGGAGGAGTGGCTGAATCAGGACATCCTCGCTGTGAGCTTACCAATGAAAGGCGTCTCAGACAGTCTCAATGTTTCAGTTGCGGCAGCCGTCCTCCTGTTCGAAGCCGCCCGCCAGCGCAGGTAGTCCATAACAACAACTCTTCTCCCATCGCATTTTGCTAATACCGGACAGTCCCTGTTTGCCCCGTGGAGGCAATTGTGGACATTCGCTAATCTTAAAAAATTTAGTATTATCTTATTGACGCTAAGCATATAGGCGTAAAAAACCATAATCTATATGGCTATAGCACGAAAGCATATTATTGATCGCAGTGAAGCTGGGTATTATTTGCTCACTAACCGCTGTGTGCGGCAGGCATTCTCGTTGGGCAGTGGTCCCGTAGATGAGTATTTTTATTATCTACGAAAGAAGTGGATTGAAGAGCTGATGCTGTATCTCAGTTCAATCTTTCTTAACGATTTACTGAATTTCAATGTGATGGATAACCACATGCATCTGATCACGTTCTTTGATCCTGAGCGTATTAATCGATTGAGCGATTACGAGGTCGCCCAATTGGTTTTGGCCCTGGATGTCAAAAGTCCCAGGAGAAAGACGTGGAGCGTTGAAAAGCGACGCAAGTGGATTGAAGAATTTGTAGCTGATCGCGCAAGGGTGGTTCATTGGCGCAAAGGCTTGTGCGATCCAAGCAAGTTTATGGCTTACCTTGATGAAGTGATTGCACATCGCTGCAATAAGGAAGATGGATTCAAAGGCCATTTTTGGCAGGGTCGTTTCCACAGCGTTAAGCTAAAGGATCCCGGAGCACTGTTGATGACAATGCTGTATGTGGATTTAAATACAGTACGAGCCGGTGCCGCTTTAGGAGTAGAGGACAGTAGGCATTCTGCCATCGCTTATCGTTTGCGTGCGGCAGAAGTGCTAAGTGGTGAACCCAATGCTTTGGAAGCTCGGAGTCAGTGGATTGTTTCCGGGCTTTGTCCTATTGAAGAGATGTTCGACATTGGCAAATTCTGTGTGAAGCCACTGCGGTTTGCTCAGTATTTGAAGTTGGCGAAGGAGTTGGTCAGGCAGCACCATGAATCCAAACCCAAAACCGTTTACAGTGCTGCAGTTGCGAAAAGGTACGGATTGAAGGATAATCTACGAGAAGCGATCGAATCTGTGGAAAGTGACTACCATTACTGTATTGGCAGCGAAGAGAACATGTGTAGGGATGCAAGGAAACGCGGTGGGCGCTGGTATTGGGGGATGAGCGCCTCGCGCGCGAATTATCGCCAAGAGTGATATTGTCTAGGTGGATTTGTTTGGGTCTAAGGTGACACATTGCGTGTCACCATGCCGCGCATGGTGCCGTCGGAATTAACTGTGCGGAATTTTGCTTTGAGCAACCCCCTGATTCCTTGATTTTGCCGTTATTGGTTTAGTGCCAAGGCGTTTTTTTTTGGTTTTTGAGACGTTCGTTGCTGCCATTGGTAGAAAAAATAGTGGACTGTCCAGGTTTTGAAGACGGACTGTCCGAAATTGGGGGGGGGTGGAATTGGGGACTGTCCGGGATTGAGGGTAAATTGAGTAAGTTGCCTAATTTACTAAACTTTATGCTTGTATGAAGGGTTGCGTGGGGTAAGTTGGGTGGTAAGAACAATAGAGTATGAAGTACACGCTTAATCATTTAGACGTATTGGAGGCCGAGGCTATTTTTGTACTGCGCGAGGTGGCGGCGCAGTTTCAGAAGCCAGTTCTGCTGTTTAGTGGGGGGAAGGACTCCATTGTTGTGGCTCACTTGGCGCGCAAGGCATTTTTGGCCGGGGGAAGTTGCCTTTTCCATTGATGCATGTGGACACGGGGCACAACTTTGAGGAAACGATCGAGTTTCGCGACCGTTATGTGAGGGATCTGGATGCGCGGCTTGTGGTGGCGAGTGTGCAGGAGTCGATCCATAAGGGACGTGTGGTCGAGGAGAAGGGGCCGAATGCGAGTCGCAATGCTTTGCAGACCGTGACATTACTGGATGCGATTGAGGAGCATGGCTTTGATGCGGCGATTGGTGGAGCGCGGCGGGATGAGGAAAAGGCGCGGGCAAAGGAGCGTTTTTTCAGTCACCGTGATGATTTTGGTCAGTGGGATCCGAAGAATCAGCGACCGGAGCTGTGGAACCTGTTCAATGGTAGAATGAATCCCGGTGAGCATTTCCGTGTGTTTCCCTTGTCCAATTGGACCGAGATGGACGTCTGGATGTACATTCAGCGCGAGAAGATTGTGCTGCCTGAGATTTATTTTTCACACGAGCGGGAGGTTATTCGCCGGGCGGGTACTTTGCTTGCGTTGACGGACTTTATCACCGTGCAGGAAGGGGAAGCGGTCGAGCGGTTACGGGTGCGTTTCCGAACAATCGGGGACGCGACTTGTACGGGGGCGGTGGAGTCGGAAGCATGGACGTTGGAGGAAGTGATCGCTGAAGTTGCGGCGGGCGCGGCAGACGGAACGTGGAACCCGGGCGGATGACAAGCGTTCGGAGACGGCCATGGAAGACCGCAAAAAGGCGGGATATTTTTGATGCGACCAGTGGATTGGGCGTGAACAATTTTTAAGGAATACAGAATGAATCAGGCAGCTGTAACTAGTAATTTGGATAGCGAGATGGAATTGTTGCGGTTCACCACTGCAGGAAGCGTGGATGACGGCAAATCAACCCTGATTGGGCGGTTGATGTATGATACCAAGACGATTTTCGAGGATCAACTGGAGGCGGTGGAGCGGGTTTCGCGAAACCGCGGAGACGGTCACGTGGACCTTGCCTTATTGACCGACGGACTGCGTGCGGAGCGTGAGCAGGGGATCACAATTGATGTGGCCTATCGTTATTTTGCCACGCCAAAGCGCAAGTTCATCATTGCAGATACTCCGGGGCACATTCAATACACCCGCAACATGGTGACGGGAGCTTCCACGGCCAATCTTGCTATCATCCTGGTGGATGCGCGCAAGGGGGTTGTGGAACAGACCTGTCGCCACTCGTTCATTGCCAGTTTGCTGCGCATTCAGCATGTGGTGGTCTGCGTGAATAAGATGGACTTGGTGGAATGGTCGCAAGAGGTGTTTGATCGCATCGTAAAAGACTATAAGGACTTTGCATCCCGTCTGGACATTCCGCAGATGACGTTCATCCCGATCAGTGCGTTGCTGGGAGACAACGTGGTGGAGAAGTCGACCAACATGCCCTGGTATCAAGGGTCGACACTGTTATACAATCTTGAATCCGTGTACATTGGTTCGGATGCGAACCACGTGGACGCACGCTTTCCAGTGCAATGGGTCATTCGTCCCCACTCGCAGGAGTGGCATGATTTCAGAGGCTACAGTGGACGCGTAGCTGGCGGGGTGTTCAAGCCGGGCGACGAAGTGGTAGCATTGCCGAGCGGCTTCGAAGCCAAGATTAAAACGGTTCAAACCGCTGACGGCCAGGTGGAAGAAGCTTTTCATCCGATGTCGGTCACCATCACTTTGGATCGGGAATTGATATCAGCCGTGGCGATATGTTTGGTCAAGGCGCGCAATCAGCCGCACGTCTCGCAGGAAGTCGACTGCATGTTGTGTTGGTTTTCAGAAAAGAAACCACTGACGCAGGGGGCCAAGTACATTGTACGCCACACTACGCGAGAGGTGAAGGCAGTGGTGCGCGAGCTGCAGTACAAGGTGGACGTCAATACCTTGCACAAGGAAGAGGGGGTCAGTGAGCTGAAGCTGAACGAGATCGGCCGAGTGCATTTGCGTGTGAGTGCGCCGTTGTTCTACGACAGCTATCGCCGCAACCGAATCACCGGCAGCTTGATTTTGGTGGATCCCTTCACCAATGAAACGGTGGCTGCGGGGATGATCCGATAATCAGTTGTCGCGTTCAGGTCGGCTTGACTGCTACGTGAATGGCAACGATGGAGCCGGTGAGTGAGTGGCTGTGAACGGGGTTGAAGCCGGCGTTATGCATTTCCAGCGCGATGTCCTCTTTGCGCGGGAATGACTCAATGCTGCCTGCGAGGTAGTCGTAGGCGGCCTTGTCTCCTGTAACCACGCGCGCGAGAACGGGCAGGATGAATTTCAGGTAGAAGAAGTAGAACGGCTTCATCCATGCAGCGGGCTGGGTAAATTCAAGGCAGTACAGGCATCCTCCGGGTTTCAACACGCGGTGCATTTCGGTCAGGCCGCGGTGACGATCCTGTAAATTGCGCAGACCAAACGAGATGGTGAGTGCATTGAGGGACTGATCCTGCATGGGTAGATTGAGGCAATCTGCCTGCAGAAAATCCCATGCCTGGAAAAGCGCGGGATCCTATCACGTTTGAGGGATGGCCTGCTCCAGCATGGGTGCGCAGAAGTCGTATCCAGTAATGGTGACATTGCTTCCAAAGGCGCTTGCGCAAGGCGAAAGCCACATCGCCGCTGCCGGTGGCTAAATCGGCGAGTAGTGAAGGTTTTTGCTTTTGTACCAAGCGGGTGAGCACGCGGCGCCAATAGAGGTCGAAGCCACCGCTGAGGATACGGTTTGCCAAGTCGTAGCGACTGGCTATGCGGCCAAACATGGACTGAACGGCAGCGCCCTCAGGCATTGGGTTCCTCTGGCTCGGGTTTGCGGTTGCGGAAACTATTGACGACCCACTTGGAAAGCTCGGCATCGGGATTGCGGGCCATGTCACCAGTGATTGTGAAGGCGGACTGGCCGGTGTTGCGAGCGATGATCTTCAGCCCATGTTCAAAGTCCTTGAACAAGTCTTCGCAAATGCTGCGAATGGTTTTGTCCTTATCCACGGAAAGGTCGATGAGTACCTCGCAGGCATCGTCGTTGAACTCGAGAGAGAGATCGTGTGTTTCCTTGAAGCGGGAGGCGAAGGACTGCAGTTCGGAGCGCAGCATGGTGCGTTGCTGGTGGGTGGATTCCTTGAGCAGATTTTTGAGTGCCTCGACCGGGTTGATGACCGTCTCGCGGGTTACCTCAAAGGATTTCAAGCCGGTGGACGGCAATTCAAATTTGAAGTAGCGGAACACGCGTTCGAAGACAGTCATTAGACCCCGGGCTCCAGTGCGTTCGGAGTGAGCGCGGGAAGCGATTTCGTCGATAGCCTCGCGGGTAATTTTGAAGTCGATGCCGTAGCCGTTGAAGTCGAGCTTGTATTGTTCGAGCAGATTGCCTTCGGAGGAAGTGAGAATTGCGGCCAGATCGCTACTGGCCAGATTTTCGCAGGCGACGCGTACGGGGAGCGGCCGATGAACTCTGGTTCAAAGCCGTACTTGATGAAGTCGGATGTTTGACCTGGGACAAGAACTCGGACGGGTCACGAATCGACCTCGCTTGCAGAGCCACCAAAACCGACCGAGCTTGTGGCGACGCGTTTTTTGACGGACTCGCCCAGTTTGTCAAAGGCACCGCTGACGATGGAACAGGATATGGCGGGTGTTGATGGAACGTTTGCGAGGTTTTCCGCGCGACTGACCTCCATCATGCGGACATTTTGGCCCATCATATCGGTTGGGCTGAAGAGATTGACATCGGCATCCTCCATGAGCTTGAGGAGTTGATTTGTACACCTCTGCCGGAGACATCCTTGCCCTGGGTGTTGCCTGAAGAGGCTATTTTATCGATCTCGTCGATGTAGATGATGCCATATTGGGCTAGTTCGGCA